>JBFKMV010000320.1:0-1596 GCA_041629655.1 Candidatus Polarisedimenticolaceae bacterium | reverse complement strand
GCTGCCCGTCCAGTAGATCAGGGTCGCTCCCTCGTCGCGACCGGGGTCCCGCCGGGCGCGCCGGAAGCGGGTGTACAGCGAGGCGTGGCGCAGCTTGGGGTCGACGACCTTGAGCTTCAGCTTGCGCGACAGCATCGCGCTCTGGCCCGTGGCGTCGACGACCACCCGCGCGGCGATCTCGGCCGGGCTGCCGTCGGGCAGCTCGGCGCGGACCCCGCGGGCGCGCCCGCCGTCGAACAGCACGTCCCGAACATTGACGCCCTCGCAGACCTCGACGCCTTGGTCGCGGGCGTGGTCCAGCAGCATCCGGTCGAACTCCAGACGATCGACCTGCCAGGTCTGCGATGATTCGTGGGGATCGAACTCGTCGAAGTAGAACGGCTGCCCGGTGCGCCCGCTGTCGGTGAAGAACTGCACGCTCAGCTTCTCGGGGAAGCGGCTGCCTTTCATCTTCTCCAGCACCCCCAGCCGCTTCAGCGTCCAGTAGGTCGCGGGCATCAGCGACTCGCCGATGCGGAAGCGCGGGAACCGCTCGCGATCCAGCAGCAGCACGCGGTGGCCGCCCTGGGCCACCAGCGTCGCGGCGGTGGAGCCGGCGGGACCCCCGCCGACCACGACCACGTCGTAGCTCGAACGCTGGGGTTTCGTGCGCTGCGCGTCGGCCACTGTCAACCTCCGTCGGACGCCCTGCTGCGTCGGAAACCGGATGCTAGCAGGCGCCGCGACGGATTTCCGGCCTGCTGCGCGGGATCCCGCCGGTCAGCGCAACCGGCACTCGAACCCCAGGTAGGCGTGGATGCCCGGGGCCGGGATGACCGAGTTCGGCCCGAACCCGCGCATCTCGTAGTCCTCGTCGGTCAGGTTCTTGACGTCCAGCTTCACCGTCCACTGCGGGAAGCGGTAGAACACCGTGGCGTCGACGACCGCGGCGGCGTCGATGCGGAACGTGTTGTCCTCGTCGATGAACTGCTGGCTGAAGTACCGCACGCCGCCGCCGACGCCGAACCCGTTCTCGAACGAGTGGCTGGCCCAGCCGCGGGCCAGGTGGTCGGGCACGAAGGCCGGCCGGTTCCCCGAGCGGTCGACGGTCGCGAAGATCGGGTTGAACATCGGATCGACCCCGACGATCACGCGCTCGGAGAAGCGCGTCAGCTCGGCGTCGTTGTAGGAGTAGGCGAAGAAGGTCCGGGTGCGCGGCCGCGGCTCGGCCGCCAGCTCCAGCTCGAAGCCGCGCGAGCGCTGGTCGCCGACCTGCTGCAGGAATCCCGAGTCGTCGGGAATCGGGATGTTCTCGCGCTCCAGCTGGTACACCGCGACGGTCGACTGTACGCGCCCGTCGCGGAACTTTTTCTTCGCGCCGATCTCGAACTCCAGCCCTTCCTCGGGCGCCGGCTCGCCGAGCGCGCGCGGGGAGGGCGGGGCGAACGAGCGCGAGCCGTTGGCGTACAGCGACAGCGCCGGCGTCGGCGCGAAGACCACGCCGGCCATCGGGCTCAAGCGTCCGGTGTCGCGCGCCGTGTCGTTCTCGGGGTCCTCGAAGTCGATCCAGTCCAGCCGCGCCCCCAGCAACACGCGCAGCCGCGGCGTGAACGCGAT
>JBFKMV010000319.1:0-1597 GCA_041629655.1 Candidatus Polarisedimenticolaceae bacterium | reverse complement strand
GTGCGCGACGGCCCGCCGTGGGTGTTGTTGTCCTGGGTGCCGCCGTACACGTTGTAGAACGGCTCGTCGTTGTCGACCGCCACTTTGTAGTACTGGAGGGTCGGCAGGTTGGCCACGAACTTCCAGGTCTTCCCCAGGTCCCAGCTCTCGTACAGGCCGCCGTCGGAGCCGCACAGCAGGTAGTCCGGGTCATGCGGGTCGAAGGCCAGCGCGTGGTTGTCGCCGTGCTTGTGCCGCTCGCCGACGCGGGCGAACGTCTTGCCGCCGTCCTCGGTGACGTGCATCCGCACGTCCATCTGGTACACGCGGTCGAACTTGTGCGGGCTGGCGAAGATCTCCTGGTAGTAGTGCGGCCCGGTGCCGCCGGAGATGTAGTCGTTGCGCTTTTCCCAGCTCTCGCCGCCGTCGGCCGAGCGGTAGAAGCCGCCCTTGCGGTGCGCCAGCTCGATCGTGGCGTAGACCACGTCGGAATCCTGGGGCGAGACGGCGAGACCGATCTTGCCCATCTCCTCCTTGGGCAGCCCGTTCTCCAGCTTGCGCCAGGTCTTTCCGCCGTCGACGGACTTGTGGATCCCCGACTCCGGGCCGCCGTTGATCAGCGCGGCCACGTTGCGAAAGCGCTGGTGCGTCGAGGCGTAGAGCACGTCCGGGTTGCCGGGATCGAGCACGACCTCGTTGACGCCGGTGTACTCGCCGCCGCCGAGAACCTTTTCCCAGGTCTTCCCGCCGTCGGCGCTCCTGTACAGCCCGCGGTCGCCGCCGGGCGACCACAGCGGCCCCTGCGCGGCGACGAACACCACGTTCGAGTCGCGCGGATCGACGCGGATCGAGCCGATGTGCTCGCTCTTGCCGAGCCCCATGTTGGTCCAGCTGGCGCCGCCGTCGAGGCTCTTGTAGACGCCGTCGCCGTAGCCGACGTGGCGACCGCCGACGTTCTCGCCGGTGCCGACCCAGACCGTCGAGGGGTTGTTGGGGTCGATGGTCACGCAGCCGATCGAGTACGAGCCCTGGTCGTCGAACACCGTGCTCCAGGTCGTGCCGGCGTTGACGGTCTTCCAGACGTTGCCGCTGCCGACCGCCACGTACCAGGTGCTCTGGTCGCCGGGATGGATCGCGATGTCGGCGATCCGTCCGGACATCAGCGCCGGTCCGACGCTGCGCAGCTCGAGTCCCTTGAAGGTCCCGGCCTTCAACTTCGAGGCGTCGGCCTCGTCCTCCGGCTTGTCTTTCTTTTTCTTCGCCGCCGCGGCCGCGAGCGGCAGGCAGACCAGCAAGACCAGGATCACGCACCACCGGATCGATCGCATCACGCCCTCCCGTCTGAAATTCGGGGCCAGTTTGCCACGTTCGGCGGGGGTACGCCCCGGAAGCCCGCAGGGAACCGTCCCCAAATCGTCCCGGATCGACTGCCTGGCGCGGGGCGCGTGGGTAATCTCGAACATGAACGGGAGGTTCCTCATGAAATTCTTCCCGGCTCTTTCACGACGCGATCGCGCGAGCGCGGTACCCGTCACGCTGCTCCTGCTGGCCTGCGCCTGCAGCAGCGGCGGCGGTGGCTCGACCGGTGGGGTGATCCCGCCGCCCAACCCCGGCGTGC
>JBFKMV010000318.1:0-1779 GCA_041629655.1 Candidatus Polarisedimenticolaceae bacterium | reverse complement strand
TCGTTGACGGTGATCTGCCAGTCCCGGGTGGGGAAGCTCGCCGAGCTGGACGTGTCGAAGAACCGGATCCGCAGGTTGTTCTCCTTCAGGCGCAGCGTGTCGAACCCGAAGCTCTCACCGTTGACGCAGTCGAGGCCCGCGCAGATGCTGCCGTCGACGATCAGGTCGTCGTTGATCACCTGGTCGCGCGGCGCCGGACCGTCACCGTCCCAGGTTCCCTCGTCGAGGGTTGCCCCTCCGTCGTTGGACGGCGCGGCCGCCCCGGGCGCCGCCCCATCTGGCCGCCCTTCCTGGCTGCCGGCGGTCAGCGGGATGAATATGAGCGCCGAGGCCACAGCAATGGCCAGCGACACGGTCAAGAGGCGTTTGGACATTCCCCGTCCCCTCCATGTAGACGACACCGTCGGGCTACACCCTACTCACTGTGGTCGGACGCCGCGGCAGAATTGAACGGGAAAACTCCAACGTGCCCGAATTGGTAGATACTGCACGAGCCGTCTCCCGGATCGGGCGAGCCGCCGACCACTGCCCGTGTTGACGAAGGGGTGCCGACCCGCCCGGATACACTCTGCGTCGCCTGGCTCGGGGAGGAACCAACACGTGGACGGCGACCTGGTCACGCCCTACGGCGGCACCCTCGTGAGCCCGCGCGTCGACGGAGACCGAGCCGCCGAGCTCCGCCAGGCATCGCGCGACTGGCCGTCCTGGGACCTGACCGCGCAACAGCTCTGCGACCTCGAGCTGCTGCTGACCGGGGGCTTCTCGCCCCTGCGGGGCTTCCTGGGCCGCGAGGATTGCGCGTCGGTGTGCGAGGACATGCGGCTGGCAGACGGCACGCTGTGGCCCATACCGGTGACGCTCGACGTACCAGCCGACGTCGCCGCCGAGCTGGGCGACGGCAGGCATCTGGCCCTGCGCGACGGCGAAGGCGTCATGCTCGCAAGCCTGGAGGTACGCGAGGCGTGGAATCCCGACCACGCAGCGGAGGCGGAGCACGTCTTCGGGACGCGCGACCCACACCACCCGGGCGTTGCGCGGGCGTTGCGGCCCGCCGGGCCGGTGCGGGTCTCCGGACGTCTCGAAGGGCTGGCGCTGCCCGCCCACTACGACTTCCGCCGGCTGCGCCTCTCGCCCGCCGAGGTGCGCGACCAGTTCCGGAGGCTGGGCTGGCGCAAGGTGGTGGCCTTCCAGACCCGCAACCCCATGCACCGCGCTCACGTCGAGCTGACGATGCGGGCCGCAGCCGCGGTCGAGGCCAACCTGCTCATCCATCCCGTGGTCGGGATGACCAAGCCCGGCGACGTGGACCACTACACCCGGGTCCGCGCGTACCAGGCCGTGCTCGACCGCTATCCGCGGGGCACCGCGGCGCTGGCGCTGCTGCCGCTCGCGTCGGCTCCCGGACCGGCGTGATCGCGGCCGACGATCAGATGCGTGCAGCCGTTGTTCTTGCGAATGATCGCGTGCCACACGGCCTCCCGCGGGCCACCCATCCGCATCGCGAGCGGCAGCAGCGAGAGCTTGACCGTGTGCTGCGGGTAGTGGGCGAGGATCTTCTGGTAACAGTGCACGCGCGTGTAGTGATCGAGATCGCCCGGTTTCGTGAGGCCCACGACCGGATGCACGAGCAGGTTCGCCTCGACTTCTTTCGCGGCACGCAGCGTCAGCTCGTGGTGCGCGCGGTGCATCGGGTTACGGGTCTGGAAGGCCACCACCTTGCGCCAGCCCAGCCGCGCGAACTCCTGACGCAGCTCGGTCGGCGTCAGGCGGAACTCCCGG
>JBFKMV010000317.1:0-1796 GCA_041629655.1 Candidatus Polarisedimenticolaceae bacterium | reverse complement strand
GCTCGACGCGGTGGTGCTGACGGTCAAGACCGTCAAGGGCTACGTGTACTTCGCCGGCTCGGGCTGGCCGGAGCGCGAGCAGCAGGACGCCCTGGGTCCGCTGATCGCCGAGGCCCACGCCCGCGGCAAGCTGGTCTACGCGGCGTTCAACACGCTGGAGGACATCGAGACCGGTCACGACACGCCGGCCTGGCGGCAGCTGTTGAACGAGACCGAGAGCGGCGGGCAGTTCTATCCCAACATCCACGTCTCGCCGTGCGTGGCGGCGTACCAGAGCCAGCTCGAATCCCTGCTCACCAACCTGGTCACGAATCACGACGTGGACGGCGTGGTGCTGGAGTCGCTGTGGTACGCCAACCTCTTCGGCAACGACGACACCGTCGGGCACGCCGACTGCCCCACCGGCACCGACTGGATGACCGGCGTGATCCGCGACTACGCGGCGGACCTGGCGGCGGTGATCCGCGGCGTCGATCCGGATGTGCCGGTCGTGATCAGCGGCTACCCCCAGGGCAACAACAACGTCTTCCCGCTGCTCGACCCCGTGGACTGGGGGCACCAGGACGTGGGGCTGCTGTCGAGCGTCGTGGACGGGTTCCTGCTCGGCTTCAGCGGCACCAGCTGGACGCACTCCGACCCGCCGCCGTGGCTGACCGTGATCGCCGATTACCGCGCGCGGACCGGGCAGGACCCCTGGGTCAGCCTCACCGTGCCCGAGGAGTGGGAGTTCGGCCCGAAGTTCTACCGCGGTCTTGCCGGCGTGGCGCGGGCGGAGGGGATCTCCGGGTTCAACCTCCACACCAGCCTGTCGCCGCTGGGCGAGCTGGGCCCGGCGCTGACGCGGGCGCAGTGGGAGACGGTGTCGGAGATCCGGTTCCCGCGCTGAGCCGCGCTCAGTTCCCCCGGGTGTAGAACTCGCTGCCGCGCTTGCGCATCGACTTCGACAGCCGGTCCCGGCCCATCTCGAAGAAGTCGGCGTACTCGCCGTCGGGCAGGATGCGGGCCACGACCGGGGCGGCGGCGTCGATGACCGGCTTGGCGTCGGCGTCGGTCTCGATGCCGATCACCAGGTGCGGCGTCTCGGCCGAGCCCTTGGAGCGGCCGTGCGCCAGCCACGCGGTCTTGACCTCGGGGCGCTGCGCGAACAGCTCCCGGAGGGCGGCGATCACGTCCTGCCGCGGCCTGTCCGCGGTCAGCAGCTCGAGCGCCGCCGACCGGGCCGCCTCCAGCTCCTGGGGCTTCGCGGGGATCTTGGCCGCCTCGACCTCGCCGCGCAGCCACGTCAGCTCCTCCGGCGACAACACCTTCGATTGCGGCGCGTGAAGGTTGAGCACGAGCTGCACGTTCGGCGGCAGCATCGCGAGCAATTCGCGGCCCGGCGCGCGGACGTACGAGGTCAGCTCGGGGACGCGCAGCGCCCCCAGACGCACCGCGCTGTCGAAGGCGTAGGCCGTCGGGACGTCCTCGACGTCGCGCACGAACAGCCGGATCGTCTCGCCGGCCTCGGCGCGGCGCTCCTCGCCGGGTTGCAGGTCGGTCTCCGCGGCCAGCGGCGCGTACAGCTCGGTCTCCAGGAACACCTCGTAGAAGCGCCCGCGCTCGGCCTCGTTCTCCTGCGCCGCCGCGAGCGCGCGATCCAGCTCGGTCTCCGGCTCCGCCGCGGCGAGCACCAGCCCGCAGCAGGCCAGTGTCAGCACCACGCATCCCACCGAAACGGCCCCTATCCGCACGCCCGTACCTCCGTCCGCGTTCCCGCGGTTCGACCCCGGCGCGCGATTCTATCGGACGGCGCCGCG
>JBFKMV010000316.1:0-1802 GCA_041629655.1 Candidatus Polarisedimenticolaceae bacterium | reverse complement strand
GCGGCCAGCGCGAACAGCACGGAAAGACAGGAAAACCGGTTCCAGCTCGTCACGGACGGACCCTCCGGGGACGGGGAAGAGGAGACGTATCCTAGCGGATTCCCGCCCCCGCGGCCGCTCCCGCCGCCGTAGATGAGGAAGCCGCTCCGGGCTGTAAATCGACCGCCTGGTCGTCCGCCGGCCCGACGGCCGGGAGCAGGACGTGACGGACCGCTTCCGCGTCGACGACACGATCGTGATCGAGCGCCGGTAAAGCCCCGCCGCCGCGTCCACTTTCCGATCCGCAACCGGCCGAGGGCCGGGCCCGCTTGAGCCGCGGCCGCCGAGAACGTATCCGTGCGTCGCCCCCTCGCGGAGCCCGACCGGCGCATGCCACGACGTCCGACGCGCGAAGCGGCCCCCCGGAGGTCCGCCGCGGCGCAGCCCAGTCCCTGGAACCCCAGGACGCTCCACGAGCTGCTCGCGCGGCTGCGCGAGCGGATCCGCACGCTTCGCTACAGCCGCCGGACCGAGAAGTGCTACCTGCACTGGGTTCGCGATTACCTGCGCTTCCACCGCCACCGCAACCCGATCGGCCTGGGGCAGGGCGCCGTCGCCCGGTACCTCACGCATCTTGCCGTCGGGCGCCGCGTCAGTCCGTCGACCCAGAACCAGGCACTGTCCGCGCTGCTGTTCCTGTACCGGCAGGTTCTCGGCCGCGACTTCGGCTGGCTGAACGAGGTCGTGCGCGCCAAGCCGCGACAGCGCCTGCCCGTCGTGCTGTCACGCGACGAAGTGCGGCGCGTGCTCGCGCAGCTCACCGGCCCGCGTTGGCTGATGGTCAAGCTGCTGTACGGAACCGGCATGCGGGTCTCGGAATGCCTGGCCCTGCGCGTCAAGGACGTCGACCTCGACCAGCGGAGGATCGTCGTCCGCGCGGGCAAGGGCGACAAGGACCGCTACACCGTGCTGCCCCGGAGCCTCGTCGACCCCCTGTCGACCCAGCTCGGTCAAGTGCGGATCCGCCACGCTCGCGACCTTCGCCGGGGCGCCGGGTGGGTCGAGGTTCCCGAGGCCCTGTCCCGCAAGTACCCCAACGCCGGTCGCGACTGGTCGTGGCAATGGCTGTTCCCGGCCACCCGCCACTACCGCCACCCGCCCACCGGTCAGCTGCGGCGTCACCACTACCACGAGAGTGCCCTGCAGCGCGCCGTGCGACGGGCCGCCCTGTGCGCCGGCATCGGAAAGCCCGCCACCTGCCACACCCTGCGCCACTCGTTCGCCACCCACCTGCTCGAGGACGGCTACGACATCCGGACCGTGCAGCAACTGCTCGGACACCGCGACGTCAGCACGACGATGATCTACACCCACGTCCTCAAGCGCGGCCCCCTGGGTGTGCGGAGCCCCGCCGACCGCCTGTGAGGCCGGTCCCCGCTCCCGCCGAGCCTCCCGTCCCGCGGCCGGATCGACAGGCGGGCGAGTGCTCCCCGACTCCCTCCGTTCCAGGTCGCCTTTCCCGAATTACCCAGACCCGGATATCCCGTATAATCAGGGCAGGTGGCGCTGTGGTAGGGACGGCAACCCCAGCACCCGCGTGTGGTTACCGAACCCTCCCACACCCGCGGAAGACATAACAGGGCAAACGACACTCAAGACCCCGACTTATCGAGGTCTGTTGATTTAACGTTATACAGCCAGGGGGAGATGGTGCGAGGGTACAGCCGAAGAGAGACGGTGCGGTTCCCGAAGCAAGCAGCTACGTTTCTCGTGTGGCTAGCCATTCTCACGGCTTTGAGCAGCGCACTAGTGACCACCGTTGG
>JBFKMV010000315.1:0-1828 GCA_041629655.1 Candidatus Polarisedimenticolaceae bacterium | reverse complement strand
GTTCTCGAACGCCGGATCGACCTTGAACTTCCCGCTCTGCTTGAGGAAGCGCAGCGGGTTGTCGAAGGTGATCTTGCGGATCGTCTCGGCCGCGTGCCCGCGCCGGCGCATCTCGAGCTGCGCCTTGGGCACCGCCAGCGGATCGCTGGGTCCCCAGTCGCCGGCCGAGTTGACCCACAGCGGCTTGCCCGCGTACATCTCGATGATGTCGGCAGCGCGCTGCGGCGTGCACTTGGTCTCGGGGTACAGCGTCATCCCGGCCCAGTAGCCGCGGTCGAGCACGGCCTCGACCGTGTGCTCCTCGACGTGGTCGATCAAGACGCGGTCCGGCGAGATCGAGGAGTTGGCGGCGATCACGTCCATGATCAGCCGCGTGCCCTTGAGCTTGTCCTCGAGGTGCGGGGTGTGGACCAGGATCAGCTGGTCGTACTTCTCGGCGATGGCGACGTGCTCTTCGAGGATCTGGAGCTCGTTCCTGCTGTTCTTGTTCAGGCCGATCTCGCCGATCCCGAGGCAGGTCGGCTTGTCCAGGAACTCCGGGATGACCGCCAGCACCTCGCGGGCCAGGCCGAGGTCCTCGGACTCCTTGGGGTTGATCGCCATCCAGGTGTAGTGCTGGATCCCGTAGGCCGCGGCGCGCTTCGGCTCGTACTCGGTGAGCAGCCGGAAGTAGTCGTAGAACCCCTGGGCCGAGCTGCGGTCGAAGCCGGCCCAGAACGCGGGCTCGGTCAGCGCCACGCAGCCGGCCAGCGCCATCCGCTCGTAGTCGTCGGTGGTGCGCGAGACCATGTGGATGTGCGGGTCGATGTACATCAGCGTCCCGTCCCCTGCTTGCCGGGCCAGGCCCCGTGCGCGCCCTTCAGCCCCAGGGCCGATTCCAGCGGCTTCTCGGTCGGATCGCTGAAGGCCTCGAGCACGCGACGGGCGCGGCTGCCCCGGCCGTCGTCGAGCAGCGCCAGCGCCTGCTTGAACGCCGCGATGCGGAAGTCGTCCCGTGACGCGTCACCGGCCGGGGCGGCGCGGTCGATGCGGTCCAGGAATGCGGCGATGTCGATCAGCTTGGCGCGGTGCTCGAGGAAGTAGCGGTCGACGACCTGCTCGCGGCTCAGCGGGCAGGTTGCGGCGCGGTCGGACATCACGTTCACCTCCGGGGGTAACTGTACCTCAACCCGTGGCTGCCGCGGCCTGCCGGCCGGCGAGGCTGCGGATCGCGTCGGCCATCACGGTCGTGTCGATCTCGTGGACGTCCACGCCGCGGCCGATCGCTTCCAGCAGGGTCACGGTGAGCTCACCGCCGAGGTGCTCGCGGAACTCCTCCAGGCCTTCGAGCAGCGTCGCCGTGTCGTGCATCGCGTCGTCCCAGACCGGCAGTCCCAGCCGCTCCAGGTATTCCACGATCTCCTCGGCCGCCACCGCGTCCAGGAGGCCCATCGCCGCGGAGTAGCACACGTCGACCGCGATGCCGATCGCCACCGCCTCGCCGTGACGCAGCCGGAAGTCGGTCATCTGCTCGAGCTTGTGCGCGGCCCAGTGGCCGAAGTCCAGCGGGCGCGCGGTGGTCAGCTCGAACGGGTCGCCACCCTCGGCGATGTGGCGCAGGTGCAGCTCCGCGGAGCGGGCGAGAATCCGGCCGGCGGTGCGGTCCTTGCGGCGCACGATCTCCGTGCGGTCGGCCAGCATGCGATCGTAGAACGCCCGGTCCTTGACCAGGGCCACCTTGAGCGCCTCGGAGAACCCGCACAGCCAGTCGCGGTCCGACAGGCTGGTCAGAAACCGCGCGTCGTTGATCACCGCCCACGGCACCGTGAACGAACCGATGTAGTTCTTC
>JBFKMV010000314.1:0-1857 GCA_041629655.1 Candidatus Polarisedimenticolaceae bacterium | reverse complement strand
GGGTTGCGCGGATCCTGGCGCACGACCCAGATCCAGGCGGTCTCGGGGATGCCCGCGGTTGCCAGGCGTTTCCAGCTCTTGCCGTAGTCCGAGGTCTTGAACAGGTGCGGCCGGAAGTCGTCGAACATGTGGCGGTCGAACGACGCCCAGGCGACGCCGGCCTCGGTGCGCGAGGGCTCGACGTGCGAGACCGGCGAGAACCCGGGCAGGCCCGGGACCCGCCCGGCGACGTTCTCCCAGCTGGCGCCGCCGTCGCGCGACACCTGCAGGTTGCCGTCGTCGGTGCCCGCCCACAGCACCCCGGCCGCGGCCGGCGACTCGGCGAAGCTGATGATCGTGCAGTGGTACTCGGCGGTGGTGTTCTCGATCCAGGCCGGGCCGCCGGCGTCGCCCTGCTTGGCCGGATCGTCGGTGGTCAGGTCGGGGCTGATCACCTCCCAGCTGTCGCCGAAATCGCGGGTCTTGAACACCACGTT
Organism: Candidatus Polarisedimenticolaceae bacterium; assembly: GCA_041629655.1. Classification (GTDB taxonomy): domain Bacteria; phylum Acidobacteriota; class Polarisedimenticolia; order Polarisedimenticolales; family Polarisedimenticolaceae; genus JBFKMV01. Next base: position 1,381 of record JBFKMV010000314.1, on the reverse strand, counting down.
GCCGGCGAAATAGACCGTGTGCGGATCGTGGGGCGAGGCGACGATCGGCGCGTTCCAGTTGAAGCGGTACTCGAGCTCGCCGGCCGGGCCGCCGTCGTTGCGCCGCGGCTGCGGGCTGACGTCGATCTGCTGCCGCGTGCGCATGTCGGTGCGCACGATGCCGCCCGCCTGCGACTCCGACAGGAAGAGGTCGACCTGCTCGGGATGCGGCACCACGAAGTAGGCGTCGCCGAAGCTCATCATCCGCCAGTCGTCCTCGAGGATGCCGGCGGGCTCGCGGGTGCGGCTCGGCCCGTACCAGGTGCCGTTGTCCTGCAGCCCGCCGCCGAGGTAGTAGAACGGCTCGCGGTCGTCGTGGAAGACCTGGTAGAACTGCGCGATCGGCAGGTTGCGGATCGGCTCCCAGGTGCGGCCGCGGTCGTAGGAGACCGCCACCCCGCCGTCCTGGCCCTGCCACATGCGGTCGGGATCGGTCGGATCGATCCACAGCGAGTGGTAGTCGACGTGGGTCGAGCGCGAGATGCGGCGCCAGCTCTTGCCGCCGTCGATCGACAGCTGCAGGCGGCTCGACACCGCGTAGATCCGGTTCTCGTCGGCGGGATCGACCCGCAGGTCGGTGTAGTAGAGGCCGCGCGAGACGATCCCGACCTCGTCGGTGACCTTCTCGAAGCTCTCGCCCCGGTCGTCGGAGCGGAAGAGCGTGCCCTCGTCCGACTCGGTCATCACGTAGACGACGTTCGGGCGGCTCGGCGCCACCTTGACCGCGATCCGGCCGACCACGCCCTTGGGCAGCCCCTTCTCCAGCTTCTTCCAGCTGTCGCCGCCGTCGACCGACTTCCAGACGCCCCCCTCTCGGCTGCCGGTGGTGTGGGTCCACGGCTTGCGGTCGAAGTGCCAGAAGGCGGCGTAGAGGATGTTCGGGTTGGTGGGGTCGATGTCGAGGTCCGAGGCCCCGTGCTTGTCGTCGACGTAGAGGACCTTCTGCCAGCTGGCGCCGCCGTCGCGGGTGCGGAAGACGCCGCGCTCCTCGTTGGGGCCGAAGAAGTGCCCCATCGCGGCGACGTAGGCGACGTCGGCGTCGTGCTGCGACACCAGCACCCGCGAGATGTGGCGCGTGTCGTCGAGGCCCAGGTGCTTCCAGGTCTGGCCGCCGTCGGTGGTCTTGTAGACGCCGTTGCCGAACGACACGCTGTTGCGGGCGTTGGCCTCGCCGCTGCCGACGTAGACCACGTCCCGATTGGTCGGCGCCACCGCCAGGTCGCCGATCGAGGCGATCGGCTGGTCGTCGAAGATCGGCTCGAAGGTGAGCCCGCCGTCGACCGTCTTCCACACCCCGCCCGACGCCGCGCCCACGTAGACCACCTTCGGGTCGCCGGGGATC
>JBFKMV010000313.1:0-2023 GCA_041629655.1 Candidatus Polarisedimenticolaceae bacterium | reverse complement strand
ATGCCCAGCTCCTCGGCGACCTTGGTCGCCTCGAGCAGCTCCGTGCCCGGCATCACGCCGAGCTTTCCGCCGAGCCGCTTCTGGTACGAGCCCAGCAACAGGTTCACCAGCAGCGTCGGCAGCTGCTGCTTCTTGATCACCTGCTTGATGTCCAGCGATTCCCAGAGCTTCCGCTCGGAGAGCGCCTTGAAGCGCTGCTCGTCCAGCTCGACGCACACCCGGTCCGGCCGCTCGCGCTCGATCACCTCGCGGACCAGGTCGGCCGACTCCTGCGAGACGTGGGCCGTGCCCACGAGCACGAACGTGCGCCCGCCGGTCTCGACGACGTGGACGTCGTGGCTCGGCTGGTCGCCGGTCCGGCCGTTACCGGCCGGCGCCTCTGTCGGTTGGTCGGGGATGGCCGCCTCCGGAGCTAAGGCGCCCCACCATAGCAGCCGCTACTCGCGAACGCCCGGGGCAGCGGCAGGTCGCGCGTGGTGCGCAAGCCCGGCTTGGCCTTGCGCACCAGCGGGATCGCGTTGACCAGCGCGGCCACGGTCGCGGTGTCGCCGAACACGCCGCCGCGGATCACCAGGTCCACCGGCGGGTCGCCGTCGACCTTGACGGCGTCGCGCGGATCGTCGGCGCCGACGTACATCTGGAGGTCGAGGAACAGCACCTCGCGGCCGCCGATGCGGCCCGACGCGGTGTGGTGGATCCCGGCCACATGCCCGGGCTCGACCGTGACCACCGGCGTCTCGACCAAGCGCTCGGCGAGCTTCGGCTCCAGCCGCTCCTCGGTCTCGTCGAGCTTCCAGCCCAGCCCGGCGGCGAGGTACCACAGCGACTCCATCAGCCCGACGTGCCCGATCGTGCCGGCGGCCTTGCGCTCGGCGAACTCGGCCCGCGTCATGCCGGCGCCGACCTTTTTCTGCAGCGGCGCGCGGCGTTTGGCGGCGTCGACGATGCGCTCGACGCGCAGCGCGCGCACGTCGCAGCACGTTCCGGTGGCCGCGAGCGCCAGCGTATCCATCACGTAGCCCGGGTTGACGCCGGTGCCCAGCACGACCACCTTGTGCTCGCGCGCCAGCGCGTCGAGCCGCGCCGAGATCTGCGGGTGGCGCTCGAAGGGGAAGAACAGCTCCTCGGTCGAAGAGACGACGTGCGCGCCGGCGGCGACACAGCTGGCGATCTGGTCCACGACCTTGGCCAGCGACGACGTGGTGGTGTGGAGCACCACATCCGGGCGCGCGGCGGCGAGGACTGCGGCCGCGTCGGGGGAGACGGTGACACCGAGCGTTCGGTCCAAACCGGCCAGCTCACCCGCGTCTCGACCGACCTTGACCGGATCGACGTCGACGGCGCCGACCAGCTCGAGCTTCGGCTTGCCGAGCACGGTGCGGACGCACTCCAGGCCGATCGGGCCCAGACCGTACTGGACGACGCGGAGCGGGCTCTCGGGCATGCCGGGAGCTTACCCAAGGCGGCGCCCGAAGTCACGCCGTTTCGGCGCTCACTCCGCGGGAAGCTCGCTCTCGCCGGAGGCTCTGGCGAGCCGGATTCGCATCCGCTCCAGCCGCCGGTCGCGCAGCTCCGCGGCGGCCCGCCTGAGGTCGGCGACCTGGTCGGACTCGTCGACGATCTCCACGCCCAGCACCGTCTCGGTCAGGTCTTCCAGCGTCACCAGGCCGGAGATGCCGCCGTGCTCGTCGGTGACCATGGCGATCGGCTCGCGTTGCTCGAGCACCTGGCGCAGCGCGGTCTCGACGGTGATCTTCTCGGGCACGAAGCGCACCTCGCGCCGGAATCGTGACAGCGGCTGCTCCGCAGCGCCGCCCGTGGCCAGCGCCCGCAGCACGTCCCGGATCAGCACGTAGCCGACGACGTTGTCGGGGTCGCCCTGGAACAGCGGGATCCGGCTGTAGGCCTCCGACTGCGGCTTCTCCATCAAATCGCCCACCGTCGCGTTGGCCGGCATCGCGAACATCACCGTCCGCGGCGTCATCACGTCCTCGACCTGCACGTCGCGGACGCGCAACAGGTT
>JBFKMV010000312.1:0-2061 GCA_041629655.1 Candidatus Polarisedimenticolaceae bacterium | reverse complement strand
TCGCGCTGATCCCCGCGGTGTTCAGGATCTGGTTCACCGCGTCGGGGTGACGCACGCTCAGCCAGTCCTGGGCCCGCGCGGTCGGGATCTTGACCGTGCCGCGCACGTAGCGCGCCGGGATGTTCGAGGCGCGCAGCAGCGCGATGGTCAGCGAGGCCAGGTCGTAGTCGTTGCCGGCCAGCGTCTCCAGCGCCGCCTGCGAGCCCTTCAACGAGCCGAAGTAGGGCTCGAAGGCCGTGTTGTCGCGCACGAACTCGTAGATCCGCACCGCGGAGTTGCCGAGCGAGTCGGCCAGCGCCTGGATCTCGGGCGTGATCTGGGCGTCGGGGGTCGGGTCGAGATCACCCATCAGCTCCGCGCCGCCGCCGCCGAGGTAGGCCGGGCGCACCGTGCTCTCGCGCGACGGGGCGTCCTTGTCGAACTCGATCGGCTGCGAGGGCAGCGGGCGGCCGAGCTGTCCGGTCGGCACCTCGCGACGACGCGTCTCCTTGGAGCGCCGGCCCTCCAGCTTCTGCAACAGACGCTCCGCGGCGCCGGCGCGCTCGACGCCGGACCCGGGGCGCGCCACCGACAGCAGGTCCTCTCGCACGCGCTGGTGCTCGTCGCGGAACGTGAGCAGGAAGGCGTCGAACTCGGACTGCTGCGCCGGGGTGCCGTGCTCGAGCAGCGCGGCACGGATCTTGGAGAATTTCTCCTCGAGCAATGCTCCCGCCGTGCGCAGCTCGGTGTCCTTGGCCTCGAGCAGACGCTCCAGCTCCTGTCGCGTGCCGACGCGGCGGGTCGTCTCGCGCCAGTCCTGGAGCAGCCGCACCGTCTGGTCCAGCTCGCGGTTGTACTGCGCGGTCGCATCGGCCAGCGAGGCCTGCGGCAGCACCAGCTGAGCCGGCGCCGGGTTGCGACGGTCCGCTCGCCGCTCGACGATCTCGTCGCCCGCGGCCTCGCGGGCCTCGCGGACCCGGTCGCCGAGACGCCGCGCGCGCTCCCGCGCGGCACGCTCCCGCGTCGGACCGTCGGGACGCGCCGCCGCGGGCAGCGCCGCCGGCGCTGCGGCCGGCGGCGAAGCGGGGACCGAGACCGCGCCGGTGGCCGGACGCGCCTGCGCCAGCTTCGCGGTGTACGCCGGCTCGACCAGCGCCCACTGCGCGCACACGATCGTCATCGCTGCCAGGATCGGTTTACGAAACGCCGCCAACTTCATCGCTGATCCTCCGGCCTTCCGGTTGCTCTTCGGGTTGTCGTGGACTCGCGTGCTCATGGGCAGGCCCCCGTGTTGATGCGCTCGAGGCCGGCGCTGTCGCGACCCAGGCTTCCCTCACCGAAGCCCATCTCGGCCGTGACCAGGTAGAAGTAGCCGTCGTCCGGTGGTGGGATCGCCACGTCCGTCGCGTCCGGCCGGCCGTCGAGATCCGCGTCGCGCAGCACGCCCGACGCGAAGCACGTCCCGTAGTTCGCGCCCGACAGCGCGCTCAACAGGTCGCGGTACACGTTGTACGAAAGCGCCCCCGCCTCCGGCGTCCAGAACGCCGTCCGCTTGTCGCCCTTCCAGAACAGCCGGTACACCTCGCCGTCGTCCGGGTCGCAGGCGTCGCCCACCCCGTCCGCGTCGCGGTCCTCCTGTAACGGGTTCGGGTCCAAGGGACAGTTGTCACCCGGCTCCGTCGGCGCCGCCTTGGCCAGGCTCGTCAGCGACGGGTCGAAGTACGTCGAGCCGTCGTCGGCCACGTACAGCCAGCCCTGCCAGCCCGCCGGCTGGTCCGGCAGATAGATCACGAGGTCCCCGTTGTCCGTCGACGGCGTCAGCGTGTCCCCGTCGTTCATGTCGATGCAGAAGCAGTCGTTGGTGTCGACGAAGAACTGCATGTTGCGACGGTCGGGCGAGACGTCCGCGTCGATCCAGCCCTGGTTCGTCGCGTCCCACCAGCCCATGTTGATGCCGCCCGCGCCCGAGACGACCTGGAAGTTGATGAACGCCGCAGGCGGCTGCGCCGGCAGCGTCCCCGTCATCCCGAACACGTCCAGCGCCGTGAACGGCGTCGTCGACGGCATCCCCGCGCTGGCGCC
>JBFKMV010000311.1:0-2263 GCA_041629655.1 Candidatus Polarisedimenticolaceae bacterium | reverse complement strand
CGGCGCCAGCGCGCTGTTGGCGGTCAGCACGATCACCAGTCCCAGCAGCATCAGCATGATCACGAGCGGCAGCAGCCAGAACTTCTTGCGCTGGCGCAGGAACTGCCAGAACTCTCCGAGCAGCGAAATGTGGCTCATCGGTCCCTCGTCAGAATTGCTTCTCGTAGCGTGAGAGGGTGTACTCCCCCGGCTCCTTGTCGATCCAGTACGTCGCTCGGCCGTCCTTCCAGGCCAGGTCCAGCGGGCGCTTGCCGAACAGGCGCATCACCAGGCCGAACGGCGTCAGCACCAGGAAGAAGAACACCGTCAGGATGACCCGGGTCATCACGAACGACAACCCGAGGGCCAGCTTCATCCAGCCGCGGAACAGCGCCAGCCACAGACCCGGCAGCGCGAAGGCCAGCGGCGGCACCAGCACGCCCCCGGCGATCAGTCCGAGCGCCAGCCGCGGGTGCTCGCGCCACCAGGCCAGGCCGGCCACGACGGCCAGGATCACCGGCAGGATCAGCGCGAACTGTCGCGCCTGCTGCTGCTCGGTCTTGTGCTTGCGCGGCATCGGGTCTCCGTTGCGGTCAATCGAGCTCGAACTCCTGCTGCCAGCTCGTGTCGATCGGCGGGAGGTCCTGCTCCTGCTTGTCGATCAGGTACGAGCCCAGCACCAGGTAGTCCATGTTGGTCCGGGTGAAGCAGCGGTACGCGTCCTCCGGCGTACAGACGATCGGCTCCCCGCGCACGTTGAACGAGGTGTTGACGATCACCGGGCAGCCGGTCTTCTCGTAGAACCGTTCGATCAGGCGGTGGTAGCGCGGGTTGTCCTCGCGCGCCACGGTCTGGACGCGCGCCGAGTAGTCGACGTGCGTGATCGCGGGGACGGTCGAGCGGATCACCTTCAGCTTGTCCAGGCCGAGCGCCCCGTTGTTGTCCACGGGCAGCCGGCGCTGGTGCTGCACGCCCGCCACCAGCAGCATGTACGGGCTTCCGGAGTCGAGCTCGAAGTACTCGCCGACCCGCTCCCGCAGCACCGAGGGCGCGAAGGGCCGGAACGACTCGCGGAACTTGATCTTGAGGTTCATCTTGGTCTGCATCTCGCGGCTGCGCGGGTCGCCGATGATCGAGCGGCTGCCCAGCGCCCGCGGACCGAACTCCATCCGGCCCTGGAACCAGCCGACCACGGCTTCCTGCTCCAGGATCGCGGCCACGCGCCCGGCCAGCTCGTCGAAGTCCTCGAAGCGCCGCGCGCGGATGCCCTGCTGCTCGATGAAGCGCCCGATCTCGGCGTCGTCGAAGCCCGGACCGAGCAGCGTGGCGCGCTGCAGGTCCCGCCCGCCCTCGACCCTGCGCGGGCCGTCGAGCAGCTGGTGGTGCACGAACAGCGCGGCGCCGAGCGCCCCGCCGGCGTCGCCGGCCGCGGGCTGGATCCAGACCTCGTCGAACGGCCCGTCGCGCAGGATCTTGCCGTTGCCGACGCAGTTCAGCGCCACGCCCCCGGCCAGCACCAGGTTGCGGCTTCCGGTCTGCTGCTGCGCGAAGCGCGCCATGTTCAGCATCGCCCGCTCGGTCACCACCTGGACCGAGGCCGCCAGGTCCATCTCGCGCTGGGTCAGCTTGCTCTCCGGCTTGCGCGGCGGCCCGCCGAACAGCTTCGCGAACCGGCGGTTGGTCATCCTGAGCCCGGCGCAGTAGTCGAAGTACTTCATGTTGAGCTTGAACGAGCCGTCGTCCTTGAGGTCGATCAGCTGCTCCAGGATCAGGTCGACGTACTTCGGCTCGCCGTACGGCGCCAGCCCCATCAGCTTGTACTCGCCGCTGTTGACCTTGAAACCGGTGAAGTAGGTGAACGCCGAGTACAGCAGGCCGAGCGAGTGCGGGAAGTGGATCTCCTTCAGGATCCGGATGCGGTTTCCCTCCCCGACGCCCAGGCTGGCCGTGGCCCACTCACCGACGCCGTCGATGGTCAGGATCGCGGCCTGCTCGAACGGCGAGGGGAAGAACGCGCTGGCCGCGTGCGACTCGTGGTGCTCGGTGAACAGGATCTGCCCGTCGTAGTCCAGCTCTTCCCGCAGGTGCTCGCGCATCCACAGCTTCTGCTTGAGCCACAGCGGCATGGCCTTGATGAACGAGCCGATGCCGTGCGGGGCGTAGGCCAGGTAGGTCTCGAGCAGCCGCTCGAACTTGACCATCGGCTTGTCGTAGAACACGACGTAGTCCAGCTCGTCGGCGCCGGCCAGGCCGGCCTCCCGGACGCAATACTCCACCGCATGCG
>JBFKMV010000310.1:0-2300 GCA_041629655.1 Candidatus Polarisedimenticolaceae bacterium | reverse complement strand
TCTGGCTCCTGAGGTAGGACTCGAACCTACGACCCGGTGGTTAACAGCCACCTGCTCTACCAGCTGAGCTACTCAGGAACACGGGTGTCCGGAACGCCGGTAAAGCTACCACCGGGACCGGGGGGCGTCAACCGAATGCGGCCGCGGCGGGCGCCTGCAGCAGGCCGGCTGCGGCAGGGTCAACCTCCTGCGATACAACGACTTGAGCTTGGGCGTCCTCAGACGTCGTACTTCGGCTCGACCGCCTTCTCGTTCGCCGCGGCGGTGCGCCACTCCTGCATCTCGGGGGTGTTCCAGACGGCGTCGGCGTAGGCGCGCTCGACGCTGTTTTGGGGGAGGTCGACGGCGTAGGTGCGGAAGCGGCTGACCACGGGGGCGAAGAAGCAGTCGGCGAGGCCGAAGGGGCCGAACAGGAACTCGCCGCCCGCGTGCTTGCCGAAGCGGTCGCGGCAGTCGCGCCACAGGGCGACGATGCGGTCGATGTCGTGCTGCACGCCCTCGGCGCGGCCCTTGCCGGGGCTCGAGCGGCGGACGTTCATCGGCATGTGGGTGCGCAGCGCGGGGAAGCCGGAGTGCATCTCGGCGACCACGGAGCGGGCCACCGCGCGGTGCGCCGGGTCCTCGGGCCACAGACCCGCCGCGGGGAAGCGCTCGGCGAGGTACTCGCCGATGGCCAGCGAGTCCCAGATCCGGATCTCGCCGTGGTGCAGCGCCGGGACCTTGCCGGCCGGGGAGACGGCGCGGATCTTCTCGCGCACGCCGGGCTCGCCGAGGCGGAACACGTGCTCCGTGAACGGGGCGCCGGTGCGCTTGAGCGGGAGCCAGGCGCGCAGCGACCACGAGGAGTAGTTCTTGTTGCCCAGGTAGACGGTGATCTTGTTCGCCATGTCCGTGTCCTCTCTCTTCTTCTCTGCGTTACCCGTCCGGGATGGTGACCGTCTTCTCCTGGATCGCCCGGACCAGCTTGTCGATCGCCTCGCCGCGGTGCGAGAGCCGCTGCTTCTGTTCCGGCGAGATCTCGGCGAACGTGGAGGACACCGCGTCGTGCCAGAACACCGGGTCGTAGCCGAAGCCGCCCGCGCCGCGCTGCTCGGTCAGGATCCGCCCCTCCACGGCGCCGTCGAAGGTGGCCAGCACGCGGCCCCGGTGCGCCAGCGCGATCACGCAGCGGTAGCGCGCGGTGCGCCGGTGCTCGGGGACGTTTTTCAGCTTCTCGAGCAGCAGCCGCGTCCGTCCCGCGTCGTCGAGACCGGGGCCGCCGAAGCGCGCCGAGCGCACGCCCGGCGCGCCGTCGAGCGCGTCGACCTCGAGGCCCGAGTCCTCGGCGATCAGGGGCAGGTCGGTGCGGCGGGAGTAGCCCTCGGCCTTCAGTCGCGCGTTGGCCTCGAACGTGGCGTCCGTCTCGGGAACCTCCGTTCGGTCGGCGAGGGTTTCGAGGCCCAGCACCTCGATCTCCTCCGCCTCCAGCGCCGCGCGGAACTCGCGCAGCTTGCCCGGGTTGGCCGTGGCGACGACGAGGCGCTTCACGTCACTTCGCGGCGGCGACCAGCGAGTCGAACACCGGGCCCAGCGTCTGCTGCTGGAGCTTCTGCAGCGCGTCGATGCCGGTGTCGGCCAGCGCCAGCAGGCGGTCGAGGTGCGTGCGGTCGAACGGCGTGCCCTCGGCGGTGCCCTGAAGCTCCACGTAGCGGCCGTCGCCGGTGCGCACCACGTTCATGTCCACCTCGGCGGCCGAGTCCTCGACGTAGTCCAGGTCCAGCACCGGCTCGCCTTGGACGACGCCCACCGAGACCGCGGCGATCGAGCCGGTCAGCGGCGGGCGGACCAGGGTCTTCGATTGCTGGAGCTTGCCCAGCGCCAGCGCCAGCGCCACGAACCCTCCGGTCACGCTGGCCGTGCGCGTGCCGCCGTCGGCCTGCAGCACGTCGCAGTCGACCCACACCGTGCGCTCGCCGAGCGCCGTGCGGTCGACCACGCAGCGCAGCGCGCGGCCGATCAGGCGCTGGATCTCCATCGTCCGTCCCGACGGGCGGCCGCGGCGCGCCTCGCGCGGGATGCGCGTGTCCGAGGAGGCCGGCAGCATGCCGTACTCCCCCGTCACCCAGCCCTCGCCCGTGCCGTTGAGGAAGTGCGGCACGCGGTCCTCGATGCTGGCCGTGCACAGCACGCGCGTGTCGCCCATTTCGATCAGCACCGAGCCCGGCGGGTGCTTGAGGAATCCCGGGGTCATGCGGACCGCGCGCAGCGCGTCCGCGGAGCGTCCGTCGTGTCGTCGCATGCCCGTATTATCCCCCGATCCG
>JBFKMV010000309.1:0-2302 GCA_041629655.1 Candidatus Polarisedimenticolaceae bacterium | reverse complement strand
GACGCGCTCGAAGTGCGGCTGGATCTGTCCGGGGAGATCGCGATCGCCACCGACGTGCGCGCGCTGCTCGACCGCCTGGACCTGCTGCTGATGCACGGCAGCATGAGCGCCCCGATGCGGCGCGTGCTGATCGAGGCGTTGCAGCAGCTCGACGACCCCGAGGAGCGGGCGCGGATGGCGGTCCACCTGGTCTCGATCTCACCGGAGTACTGCGTTGTCCGCTGACGCTGGGAGACGCTCGATGAACGACGATCGCAAAGCCCCCGACGCCCCGCAGGTCACCCGCCGCCGGTTTCTCGGCCAGGCCAGCTGCGCCGCGGTGGGCACGACGGCGCTGTTCAACACGGTGCTCAACATGGGAATGCTGAACGCGCTGGCCTGCGACACCCCGAACTACAAGGGGCTGGTCTGCCTGTTCCTGTCCGGCGGCATCGACTCGTTCAACGTGCTCGTCCCGCGCGGGCCGGACGAGTACGCCGAGTACGCCGGCGCGCGCGCCGACCTGGCGCTGCCGCAGGACACGCTGCTGCCGATCGTTCCCGCGACCCCGGACGGCCGTGAGTACGGTCTGCATCCCGGGCTGCCGGAGCTGCAGGCGCTGTTCCAGCAGGGCCGCCTGGCGCTGGTCTCGAACGTCGGCACGCTGGTCGAGCCGACGACGCTCGAGCAGTATCGCAACCGCAGCGTGGCCCTGCCGCTGGGCCTGTTCTCGCACGCCGATCAGGTGATGCACTGGCAGACCTCGCTGCCCGACCAGCGCACCGCGGTCGGCTGGGCCGGGCGGATGGCCGACATCCTCCAGGCCGGCAACTGCAACCAGAACATCTCGATGAACATCTCGCTCTCCGGGAGCAACGTGTTCCAGAGCGGGCAGCTCACGGCGCACTACACGATCGGCCCCAACGGCAGCCAGGGACTGCGCAACTACGGCGGACCTTCGCTGGTCTCGCAGGTCCGGACCGAGGCCATCGACGGCCTGCTCGGCCTGCACTACCAGCACCTGTTCGAGAAGACCTACGCCGCGCGGATGCGCGGGGCGATCGACGCGCATCTGGTGTTCTCGGAGGCGATCGAGGCGCTGCCTCCGCTGATCACGCAGTTCTCGGACAACTCGCTGTCGCAGCGGTTCCGCATGATCGCGTTGACGATCGCCGCGCGCGAGGCGCTGGGCATGCGGCGGCAGACGTTCTTCATCGACACCGGGGGCTGGGACCACCACGACGAGGTGCTGCTCAACCAGGCCGCGATGCTGCCGGTGATCAGCCGCGCGCTGGGCGAGTTCCAGGCCGCGCTGGAGGAGCTCGGCGTGGCCGACCAGGTCACGACCTTCACGGCTTCCGACTTCGGGCGCACGCTGAGCTCGAACGGGCGCGGCTCGGACCACGCCTGGGGCGGCAACCACATGGTGCTCGGCGGCGCCGTGAACGGCGGCGACCTCTACGGGAGCTACCCGCCGCTGTACCTCGGCAGCCCGCTCGACACCAACCGCGGCCGGTTGATCCCGACCACCTCGGTCGACGAGCTGTTCGCGGAGCTGGCGTTGTGGTTCGGGGTGCCGGCGGCCGACCTGGAGCTGGTGCTGCCCAACGTGGCGCGGTTCTACGCGCCGGGGTCGGCGGATCCGCCGCTCGGTTTTCTGAATATCGGCGGCGGCGGCGCAGGACTGGTCCGCGACCGCGGCGACCGGGGCGCGGCGGCGCGGCGCCGGGGCGGGCGCAGCGGCCGCGCCCTCGAGCGCGAGCGCGGCCGGCGCACGGCCCGCTAGCGGGCCCGACGAGTTCCACGCAACACGGGCGACCGGCGGCCGCCGGGCCGCGATTCCGGGGGCAGGGAGAGGGAGATGCAGCGCAAGTTCTCGAGATTCGTCTTGGCCTCGGTGTTGTTCGCGCTCCTGCCGGGAGCCGGCTTCGCCACGACGCGGGAGATCGCGGAGCTGGAGCCCGCGCGGCTGTCGTTCCGCTACTCGATCCTGAACCAGCTGTCCAACGACATCTACCGCGATCCGTTCGACGAGCTGCAGACGCGGCCGTACAACCTGTTGTTCAACAACATCGGCCGGCACCCCAACCTGAGTCCGTGGCAGGGCCAGGAAGGCAGCCACGCGCGCTACCTCAACGCGCTGATCGGCAACAACGGCACGGCCAACGTCGACAACGATGCCGACTCGATCCAGGGCTCGCTGGTCCGGCGCGAGACCGACGCCCTGGCCTGGGGCGTGTCCGCGGCATTCCTCGCCGGCAGCGACGGCAGCAGCGACGTCGCCGGCATCGTGGCCTTCTCCGACCAGGACGACCTGAGCGGG
>JBFKMV010000308.1:0-2389 GCA_041629655.1 Candidatus Polarisedimenticolaceae bacterium | reverse complement strand
TGCCCTGCCGAGCTGCTGCTGGTGGAAACCGTCGACCCGGACTCATCGATCGTCGAGGTTCAGGTGAGCTGGAGCACCGGAGTGGTCTTCGCCCACACCCACTGCGTGCAGGGCACGCGCATCGGCCGGTCCGCCGCCCTCCAGGTTCCGGTCAGCTTCACGCGGCCGGGCCCCGACGTAGTACGTGTCCAGGTGTTCTCGCAAGCCCGGTGCGACTTCCGCCAGCCGGCGCAGGAATCCGCGGTGTTCGAACTGCCTACTCACGTGTTGGGCGCTGGAACGGATCGCTGAGCCCGTGCATGCCGAACGCCAGCTCATTCGGCCGGCGTGGCCTGGTGGATCCGTCGCTCAGGCTGAGGAGTGACCTGCTTCCGCTAGCTCGCCGTCCCGTCGCTCCCGCTCACGGTGGGTTGCCCACCACGAGTCCGGCTTGGCCCGCCTCGCTGCGCCGATCAAGGCGACGAAGCCGGTAGCGGTCCCGGAAAGCAGCCAGGCGAGCACCAGCAACGACCAGCCAACCTCCACCGACTTGTCATGGTCTGGAGCCAGCGGGTCGCTCAGCCACAACTCATCCCCGAGGGCTGCGGCCGCGACCAGCACGGGCAAGAGCGCGACGAGCACGAGCAGCCACCCGAGCCGCGATTTGCCCTTGAGGAAGCAGATGCCGACTACCGCCAACCAGAGCAGAACCGTCGCCAGCAGGAACGCCACGCCTGCGATCATTGCTGCCCTCCAATTCCGTCATACCAGGCTCGATCGGCGACACCCAGGGCCGTCCGGCCCACCTGGGATTCCGGGGTTCGCCAGGCGTTCCACCCGGCGCCGGCGGCCCCTGAGGTAGTGAAGAACCCGGGGGGAGAAACGGGGAATGGCTATGCGAACCCGGAGAGCATTGATCGGCGTCGACTCCGACTGGTCCCGGGACCTCGGCGAGCCGAACCGAGTGATCCTCACCAGCGTCGTGAAAGACCTCGGACCGGCCTTGTTCAACCAGGCGGCCGCCCTTGCGAGCGGCACCTGGCAGGGCGGTGTCGTGTGGGAGGACTTGGCGAGCGGAGCGACAGACATCGGACTTCGGCAAGACCAACCCGCAGGTCCCCGGCTTTCTCAAGAACGACCTGAAGGCGATCTCGGAGGCCATCATCGACGGGAGCATCCCGACGATGCCGTGATCCCGCCTCGCGGACCGGGGTGTCGTCCTCGTCGCAATTCCGGAACGTGGCCCGCATTGGTCCACCCGAGCCGGCGAGCATGGCGCGCCACGGCAGGTAACTGTAAGTGCCGGCTCTTCGCCCGGACTCTCAACGGCGGTCGGCTGGTCAACGGACTCGCGGCGGACGCGATGCTCGCTACCTACGTGCGCAGAGAAACCTCTTCGACAGCAGCGCCGGGGCGTTCTTCGTTGACTAGGTTTCGTGGCGTGGGGGGGTGTCTCGGCGCCGTCGAGGCAGCAGGCTCCAGGTAGCCCTGAACAGGGCGAGCCGAACGTCGACGGAGTTACGACTGCGCCCTTTTCGAGCGGGAGAGATTGCCGAGAAGTCCTGGTGACGATCGGAGGATCAGATGCCCAAGTACGTAAGCCTGTTCAACTACACCGGCAAGATCGAAGGTGGCGGCCCGGAGCGCTTCGCACGAGCCCAACAGATCGTTACCGCAGAGGGATGTGAGATCGTCTCGGTCTACGGTCTCCTAGGGGCCTACGACATCGTCGCGGTCATGGAATGCCCGGACAATCGAGCTGCAATGAAGGTGGCGGCGAAGATCGGCAACCTGGTCGGCGCCCGCACCCAGACGATGCCGGCGGTAGATCGCGATGACTTCCTCCAGTTGCTGACAGAGTTGTAGGAATGCCCGCACGAGCGCGGCGGGCGCAGCCAGATCATTGCTGCGACAGTGTTCTGCCGCGTCGATCGCAGCCACTTTCGAGGCTGGCCAGCCGGCCCACCGCTCTCTAGACGGCGGCCACGCCAAGGGTCCGGGCGGACTCATCCTGATCGGTAGCACGTTCGGACGGTCCGCGTCATCATCCTGGCGCCGACCGATGACGCGACGATCCGCCCGGGCAACAGGTCGTCGACCAACTACGGTTCGCGGCCCGACCTACTGGTCGACCTCACCTCCCGGAAGGACTTCCTCGTGCGGTTTGACGTCACGGGCGTTGGGAACCAGTCGGTCGCCAAGCGACGCTGCGGCTGTGGGCCGTGGATGGGTCGAAGTCCGGCGGGGGCTTCTACCTCGTTACCGACCCCAGTTGGAGCGAGTCCACCGTCACGGGGGACAACGCGCCGGCCGGCGACGGGTACGAGCTCGACGTGACAGGGTTCGTCACAGGCGCCGGTCCGATCTCGTTCCGGGCTGCTTCGACCAGCCAGGACGGCGCCGATTACGC
>JBFKMV010000307.1:0-2471 GCA_041629655.1 Candidatus Polarisedimenticolaceae bacterium | reverse complement strand
TCGGCCGCCCGGTAGGCCCGCTCGCGGACCTCGGGGTCGGGGTCGGGCCAGCCGTGGTCGGGCTTGTCCGACGGCGTCCACAGGTGGCCCACCCCGTCGTAGACGATCAGCTCGGAGGAGTTGCCCGCCGCGAGCATCGCCTCGTGGAACGCGCGCGTCCCGCTCAGCGGCGTCACCGTGTCGGTGCGGCCTTGCAGCAGCAGCGCCGGAGGCATCCCCTGACGCACGTGGCGGTCCGGCGACAGGTCGGCCACCTCGGCCCTGTCGCCCAGGATGCGTTTCATCCACTCGTCGTGGTGCAGCGACACGGCCGGCGAGGCCAGGATCATCGCGTCGGGAACGCAGCTCACCGGTTCTTCCCCGTCGACATCGCTCCAGATCGCGGCGCAGGCGATCAGGTGCGCGCCGGCCGACCAGCCGTAGGCGGCGATGCGGTCCCGCGCGATCCCGAGCTCCCCGGCGTTGGCCCGGACCCAGCGGATCGCCGCCCGCGCGTCGGCCATCGCCTCGATCGGCGTCACGCCCGGGTTCTCGCGGTTCGAGAGCCGGTACTGCGCCGAGACCGCAACCATCCCCAGCCCGGCGAACCGCCTTGCCACGCCGAAACCCCACGACGGCTCGCCGATGGACCAGCCGCCGCCGTGGAGAATCACGATCGCCGAACGGGCCGTGCTCGGCTTCTCCGGCCGGAACACGTACACCTTCAACCCGACGTCGCCGCGGGTCGCGAAGACGTGCTCGGTCGGCCCGGGCACCTCGCCGGCGGCCACGGGTACGAAGATCGCGGCCAGCAGCAACACCCGGATCGCGGGCTTCAGGAGTGCCTCCATGAGGCTGATCATACGGCAACCGGCAAGCAGCGACGAGAAAGAGACTCCCGAAGATCAGAAGCGCATGCCGCCATCGCTTAGGCCAGGGACTATTATCTCATCGTGGACAGATCGGATCCGGAGGCATCCGTGGAGCGACCCGACCTCACGAGCCCGCGAGCCGTCGTCGGCCTGATCGCGCTCATCGCCGCGGCGGTTCTCGGCAACGTCCTGAAGCTCACGCTTTCCTTCCAGGTCGACATCCTGTTCGGATCCATCGCGGTCCTGACCGCGCTCCGGCTCTACGGCACGACGTGGGGGGCGATCGCCGCACTGGTGGCCGGCAGCTACACGTTCGTGCTGTGGAACCACCCGTACGCGATGCTGATCTTCACGGCCGAGGCGATCTTCGTCGGGCTCGTGCTGCGCCGCACCCCGCGCGCCGGACTGCTGCTGGTCGACGGGGCCTACTGGCTGCTCGTCGGTGCCCCGCTGGTCTACTTGTTCTACGGCGGTGTCATGGACATGTCCGGCATGTCCACCACGGTCGTGGCGCTGAAGCAGAGCGTCAACGGGATACTCAACGCGTTGATCGCCAGCCTGCTGCTCAACCACTTCCCGGTGCAGCGGTGGGTCCTCGGCAGTTCGCGTCGGATCGCCGTCTCGCTACACGAGGTGCTGTACAACCTGGTGGCGGCGCTGGTGCTCGTGCCCGCCCTGTCGCTGATGCTGATCGACGGCCGGGTGCAGCTGAGGGCCGGCGAGGAGCGGCTCCGTCAGGATCTGAGCTGGGCCGCGGAGGACATCGGGAGTCACGTCCGTTCGTGGATGCGCCAGCACATGCACGCCGTGCGGACGCTCGCTGGAGTCGCCCGCCAGCTCGGGACCGCGCCGTCCGCGGAGCTGCAGGAGGAGACGGCCACGATCACGTCCGCCTTTCCCGACTTCCACAACATGTACGTTGCGAACGCGGACGGCACGACCGTGGCGTTCCATCCGCCGGTCAACGCCCGGGGCGAGTCCACGATCGGGCTCAACTTTGCGGACCGCGACTACTTCAGACGGCTGCGTGCCACCCGCCGGGAAGTGATCTCGGACGTGTTCCCGGGGCGCGGGGGGATCTTCGCGCCGATCGTGACCTTCAGCGCTCCCGTGATGCGCGATGGCGAGTTCGAGGGCTTCGCCCTGGGCGCGTTGGACCTCGGCCACCTGGGTTCGCTCCTCGGCACTTACGAGCGCGAGACCTCGCTGCGGATCTCCCTGATCGACCGCCGCGACCTGGTGATCGCCAGCACAGCGCCGGAGCTCGAGCCACATCAGGGGTTCCACCACGCCGCGCCGGGACGGAAGCTGGAGGTCCGCGGCGATTCCTACCGCTGGATGCCGACGGCGCGCGGTCTGCCGGCCATGACGCGGTGGCAGGGGTCCTACTACGTGACCGAGTCGTCCGTCGCTCCGGACCTGCCGTGGACCCTGGTCGTCGAGGCGTCCCTGGCGCCCCTGCAAACCGTGATGTACACGGCCTATTCGCGGAACCTGCTGGTCATGCTGGTGCTGGCCGTCTTCGCGCTGGCGGTCGCGTTCCTGATCAGCCGCTGGATGGCGCGTCCGGTGGCGCGGCTGGCGAGGATCACCGGGCTGTTGCCCGACCGGTTGCTGCGC
>JBFKMV010000306.1:0-2491 GCA_041629655.1 Candidatus Polarisedimenticolaceae bacterium | reverse complement strand
GCGGCGGGGCCGCCGCGCTCAGCGAACCGGTCGGCCGGTGAGGATCCTGAAGATCTCGAGATAGCGCTCGCGCGTGCCCTGGACGATCTGCTCGGGCAACTCGGGCACGGGCGGCTGCTTGTTCCAGCCGATCGACTCCAGGTAGTCGCGCACGTACTGCTTGTCGAAGGAGGGCTGTCCCCTCCCGGGCTCGTAGCGGTCGGCCGGCCAGAACCGCGAGGAGTCCGGCGTCAGCACCTCGTCGGCCAGCACCAGGCGGTCTCCGTCGAGACCGAACTCGAACTTGGTGTCGGCGATGATGATCCCGCGCTCGCGGGCGTGGTCGGAGGCGGTCGCGTAGAGCTCCAGGGTCTTGTCGCGCAGCTCGGCGGCCAGCTCCGGGCCGACCAGCCGCTCGACCTCCGAGAACGGGATGTTCTCGTCGTGACCGGTCTCGGCCTTGGTCGCGGGCGTGAAGATCGGCTCCGGCAGCCGGTCGGACTCGCGCAGGCCCGGCGGCAGCGGGATCCCGCACACGGTGCCCCCCTCGCGGTACTCCTTCCACCCCGAGCCGGCCAGGTAGCCGCGGGCCACGCATTCCACCTGGACCATGCGCAGCTTGCGCGCCAGGGTCGAGCGCCCCGCCAGCATCGCGCGGTGCGGCTCGAGCTGCCGCGGGAACTCCGCCGCGTCCGTGGACACCACGTGGTTGGGGATCAGCTTCTCCAGGTAGCCGAACCAGAACGCCGCCAGCTGGTTGAGCACCTTGCCCTTGTCCGGGATCGGGTTGGGCAGCACGTAGTCGAAGGCCGACAGCCGGTCGGAGGCCACGATCAACAGCCGGTCGCCGAGGTCGTAGATGTCGCGGACCTTGCCGCGCCCGCGGAGCTCGAGCTCGGGAATCTCGGTTCGGAACACGGCGCCGGACATCGTGCCGCCCATCGTTCTCCTCGCCCCGCGCCTCGGCGGGTTTTTCGGTTTCGGTTCCCGGGAGGCCGCGATGCTAGTCCGCGGCTCCCCCGCTGTCAACGCGAGCGCGCCCTCAGCGCGAGTCGTGGACGATCTCGCCCGCCACCAGCGTCATCACCGCGGCCCCGCGCAGCTCCCAGCCCAGGAACGGGCTGTTGGTGCTCTTGGAACGGAACCCGGCGCCCTCGACGGTGGTCCGCCGGTCGAGGTCCAAAAGCGTCACGTCCGCGTCGGCGCCCGCCGCCAGCGTGCCCTTGGCCAGCCGCAGGATGCGCGCGGGCCCGGTGGTGAACAGCGCCACCAGGCGCGGCAGGTCGATCACGCCGGCGTGGACCAGCCGGTCCAGGCAGATCGGCACCGCGGTCTCCAGGCCCACGATGCCGAACGGCGCCTGGGAGAACTCCACGCATTTCTCGTCGTTGTGGTGCGGCGCGTGGTCGGTCGCCAGCGCGTCCACCGTCCCGTCCGCGATTCCGCGGAGCAGCGCCTCGCGGTCCGTCTCGCCGCGCAGCGGCGGGTTCATCTTGGCGCTGGTGTCGTACTCTCCGACCGCCGCGTCGGTCAGCACCAGGTGGTGCGGGGTGACCTCGCAGCTCACGCTCACGCCCGCCGCCTTCGCGACGCGCACGAACTCCGCGGAGCGCGCCGTGGACATGTGGGCGATGTGGACGTGGCCGCCGGTGTACTCGGCCAGCAGGATGTCGCGCTGGACCATGATGTCCTCGGCCACGCCCGGCCAGCCGCGCAGGCCGAGGCGGGTGCAGACCTCCCCCTCGTGCATCACCCCGCCGTCCACCAGCGCGGCGTCCTCGCAGTGGTCGATGATCGGCACGTCGAAGATCTTCGAGTACTCCAGCGCCTTGCGCATCAACAGGCTGGACATCACCGGCCGGCCGTCGTCCGAGAAGGCCACGGCACCCGCCTGGATCATGTCGCCCATCTCGGCCAGCTCCTCGCCCTGCTGGCGCTTGCTGATGCAGCCGATCGGGAACACGTTGACGACGCCGTTCTCCTCGGCCTCGCCCACGATGTACTCGGTCACCGAGCGCGAGTCGTTGACCGGCACGGTGTTGGGCATGCAGGCCACGCTGGTGAAGCCCCCCGCCGCCGCGGCGCGCGTGCCGCTGGCGATGGTCTCCTTCCACTCCAGTCCGGGATCGCGGAGGTGCACGTGCATGTCGATGAACCCCGGGCAGACCACCAGCCCGCGGGCGTCGATCAGCTCGGCGCCGGCGGCGTCGATGCGCGGCTCGACCCGGACGATCCGGCCGTCCTCGATCAGCACGTCCCGCGGCCCGTCGGTGCCGGACCCCGGATCGACCACGCGACCGTTCCTAAGCAGCTTCCTCACGCTCCACCTCGCGTCCGAGCAGGTACAGCACCGCCATGCGCACGGCCACCCCGTTGCTGACCTGCTCGAGGATCACCGAGCGGTTGCCGTCGGCCAGCTCGCCGCTGATCTCGACCCCGCGGTTGATCGGGCCGGGGTGCATCACGATCGCGTCCGGTGCGGCCAGCTTCATCCGCGCGTCGTTGAGCTGGT
>JBFKMV010000305.1:0-2494 GCA_041629655.1 Candidatus Polarisedimenticolaceae bacterium | reverse complement strand
GCCCGAGTTCTGCGGCACCTGCCACAAGGTCCATCTGCCGCCGGAGCTGAACAACTACAAGTGGCTGCGCGGCCAGAACCACTACGACCCGTTCTGGCTCAGCGGCGTGTCGGGGCAGGGGATCGCGAGCTTCTACTATCCGCCCAAGGCCGAGCCGAACTGCAACAACTGCCACATGCCGCTGCTCACGGTCTCCGACCGGCCCAACTTCGGCGCCCGCGTGCGCGACGAGACGGGCGAGGTGCGCACCTTCAACCACCAGTTCCCCTCGGCCAACACCGCGATCCCGTGGCTGTTGCGCGACCGGCTCCCGGACGCCGACCGCGCCATCGCGGCCCACCGCGAGTTCCTCGACGGGGTGATGCGGGTCGACCTGTTCGGGCTGCGCGAGGACGGCGGCATCGACGGCCGGCTGATCGCTCCGATCCGTCCCGAGATCCCGGCGCTCCGGCCCGGCCGCTCCTACCTGCTGGAGACGGTGATCCGCACGGTCAAGATGGGCCACATCTTCACCCAGGGCACCGCGGACTCCAACGAGGTCTGGATGGACGTCACGGTGCGCGACGGCGAGCGGGTGATCGGACGCAGCGGCGGGCGCGATCCGCGCAACCAGGCCGTCGATCCGTGGGCTCACTACGTCAACGCGTTCGTGATCGACAGGGAGGGCTACCGGATCAACCGGCGCAACGCCCAGGACATCTTCCTGCCGCTGTACAGCAACCAGATCCCGCCCGGCGCGGCGGACGTCGTGCACTACCGGCTCGACGTGCCGCGCGGCGCCACGGGGCCGATCACGGTCGAGGTCAAGCTGCAGTACCGCAAGTTCGACACCGAGTACATGGCGCTGGTCACCGGCGATCCCGGCTACACGAACGACCTGCCGATCGTCACGCTGGCCGAGGACCGGGTCAGCTTCCCGGTCGCGGGCCGCGAGCAGCCGCACCCCAACAACGACTCGCCGATCGAGCCCTGGCAGCGCTGGAACGACTACGGAATCGGACTGCTGCGCAAGGGCGCGCTGGGCGAGCTGCGCCAGGCGGCGGAGGCGTTCCGGCGGGTCGAGGAGCTGGGGCGGCCCGACGGTCCGCTCAACCTGGCGCGCGTGTACATCAAAGAGGGGCTGGTCCAGACCCACGCCCCCGAGGCGCTCCGGCGCGCCGCCGAGTCCACGCCGCCGGCCAACGAGTGGTCGGTGCTGTGGTTCGGAGCGCAGGTCGCCGCGGCCAACGGCGACCACGACCGCGCCATCGCCAACCTGCGCGAGATCCTGCGCGGCGGTTTCCGCCAGGCCGAGGGGCGCGACTTCGACTTCTCCAAGGACTACACCGTGCTCAACGCGCTGGCCGGGGCGCTGTACCAGCGCGGGCTGCAGCAGCGCGGCGAGGCGCACCGCGCGTCCATGGAAGAGGCTCGCGACACCTACGAGCGGACGCTGTCCTACGACCCGGAGAACCTGGCCGCGCACTGGGGGCTCAAGCAGGTCTACCGCGACCTGGGCGACGTGGAGCGGGAGCGCCAGCACGCCGAGCTGCACGGGTACTACAAGCCCGACGACAACGCGCAGGACTACGCCGTGGCGCAGGCACGGCTGCGCTACCCGGCGGCCAACAAGGCCGCCGAGGCGGTGGTGATCTACGAGTTGCAGCGCAGCGGGGCGCCGGGACTCTCCCCCGGGCACCCGGAGGGGGCGCGTCTTGGCGGATGAACGGAAACGGGCTCCCGAGGAGGAGTGGGTTCCCGAGGACGACACGGTCATCGGGAAGGCGTTCCGCTGGTCGCTGGCGGTGATCGTCGCGGTCGCGGCCGTCGCCGCGATCGCGGTCTGGGTGATGCGCGACCGGCCCGAGGCGGCGACGGTCGTCGAGCGCGCGCCGGTGGAGGCCCCGCCGCCGCTGGAACAGGCCGATGCGCGGATGCCCGACGTGCGCTGGAGCGACGTCACCGACGAGGCCGGGATCGGGTTCCGGCACGTCAACGGGGCGACGGGCCAGAAATTTCTGCCCGAGACGATGGGCGGGGGCGTGGCGTTCCTGGACCACGACGGCGACGGCGATCAGGACCTGCTGCTGGTCAACTCGGCGCGCTGGCCGGGGGCGTCCGGGCCCCGCCCGACGATGGCGCTGTACGAGAACGACGGCAGCGGGCGCTTCGTCGACGCCACGGCGGGGTCGGGCCTCGACGTGTCGTTCTACGGGCAGGGCGTGGCGGTCGGCGACGTCGACGGCGACGGGCGGAGCGACGTGTTCCTGACCGCGCTGGGGCCGAACCGGCTGCTGCTCAACCGCGGCGGGCGCTTCGAGGACGTGACGGCCGCGGCGGGCGTGGCCGGGGAGCCCGAGCGCTGGAGCAGTAGCGCCGGGTTCTTCGACTACGACGGCGACGGCGACCTCGACCTGTTCGTGTGCAACTACGTCCGCTGGAGCCGCCGGATCGATCTCGATCTGAACTTCACTCTCAACGGCCGCGATCGAGCCTACGGGCCTCCCACCAACTT
>JBFKMV010000304.1:0-2517 GCA_041629655.1 Candidatus Polarisedimenticolaceae bacterium | reverse complement strand
GCCGCTCGCACTGTCAAGGCGACCCGGTTGACATTGGAACGGAACCGCCCATATATTCAACACTTTCGGGTCCTCCGGGTGGCCCGGGCAAGGACATTCCGGCAGGGGAACGCATGCGACTGCGCCAGCGCACCGGATCGAAGTGTCTCGTCGTCGGGTCGTTGCCGCTGCTGGCGGTGATCGCGATGCTGCTGCTGTCCGCCGGCTGCGCCGGCAGGGGCGCCGTCAGCGAGGCCCGGGACGAGCTTCCCGTGGGGCTCCCGGCGGAGCATCCGTCCGCGGCGCCGGCCGACGAGGCCGGCGAGCCCGCGCACCCCGACCCCGACTCGCCGGTGGCGGATCTCGAGTACTTCTTCGAGGACTCGATGGTCGAGGAGCCGGCCCCGGACGAGCCGATCTCCGAGGCCCCCCACGACGAGCTGGCCACCACGACTCCCGTGCTGACTCCCGAGGAGGAGCAGCGCGAGCTGGAGCTGATCCAGAAGCAGCCGGCGACCTTCGACATCCCGATGGTCACCAACACCAAGGTGCTGGGCTGGGTCGACTACTACACCAATCGCCACACCGAACGGTTCGAGCAAGGACTGGCGCGCTCCGGCCGTTACCTCGAGATGTTCCGGCGGATCTTCGCCGAGCACGGGATCCCCCAGGATCTCGTCTATCTGGCGCACGTCGAGAGCGCCTACAAGACCACCGCCTACTCCCGGGCGCGGGCCAAGGGGATCTTCCAGTTCATCTCGGCCACCGCCCGCCGATACGGGCTGCGCGTCGACTACTGGGTCGACGAGCGTTCCGACCCCGAGAAGTCGGCCCACGCCTCGGCGAGCTACCTCAAGGACCTCTACGAGGAGTTCGGCGACTGGTACCTCGCGCTGGCGGGCTACAACGCGGGAGAGGGGAAGATCCGCCGCGCGCTGCGCTACAGCGGACACAAGGACTTCTGGGGCATCGCCAAGACGCGCTACATCCGCCGCGAGACGAAGAACTACGTGCCGGCGATCCTGGCCGCGGTGCTGATCTCCAAGGAGCCCGAGAAATACGGCCTGTCGTTCGAGCCCGAGGAGCTGATCGTCTACGACACCGTGCAGGTGGACGGCGCGGCCGACCTGCGCGTGCTCGCGGAGTGCGCGGGCGTCGAGTGGACCACGCTCAAGACGCTCAACCCCGCGTTGCGGCGCAACCAGACGCCACCCGGAGCGACGACCGACCTGCGCGTGCCGCCCGGCACCGGCGAGACCCTGCTGGCCGAGCTGGCCAAGATCCCGGCCGACAAGCGGATCCTCTACGCGCGGCACAAGGTCCGCCGCGGCGACACGTTGTCGACCATCGCGCGCCGCTACGGCGTCTCGGTCTACGCGATCCAGCAGGCCAACGGCATGGGCCGCCGGACGCTGATCCGCGAGGGCCACGTGCTCAGGATCCCGACCGGCGCGCCGGTGAGCTACCCGGCCTACGACCCGTCCGACGCCGTGGCCGGAGAGGTGATCACCTACCGCGTGCGGCGCGGCGACTCGCTGTGGAAGATCGCCCAGCGCTACGGCACGTCGCCGCGGGCGATCGCCGAGGCGAGCCGGATCTCGCTGCACCGGCCGCTGCAGATCGGGCAGCGCCTCGAGGTTCCGGTGCGCGGGCGCGCCGGCGGATCGGCGTCGAGCGCCGGCAGCGCGGCGATCGTGCCGGGCGCGGCGACGACCTATCGCGTGCGTTCCGGCGACAACCTGTGGAAGATCGCGCAGCGTCACGGCACGACGCCGGCGGCGATCGCCGCGGCCAGCGGGATCAGCGTGCACTCCACGCTGCGACCCGGGCAGAAGCTGACCGTGGTTCCGGGTGTGCGCACCGCGTCGGCCGCGCGCAGCGCCGCCGAGCAGCCCGCCGCCGCGGCGACGGGATCCGGCGGGGGCACCACCGTGCACACGGTGCGGCGCGGCGACAGCCTGTGGCGCATCGCGGCGCGCTACCGCACCTCGGTCGAGGCGATCTGCTCGCTGAACAACATCTCGCCGCGGGCCAAGATCTACCCCGGAACCAAGCTGACGGTCCCCGCGAACTGAGCTAGCCCCGCTGCGTCAGGTCCCGCGCCTCCCCGAACGGATGGCGTCATGCTCGGACGCACGACGGGCGCCGTGCTCGTCGGCATCGAGGCCCGCCTGGTGCAGGTCGAGGTGCACCTGGGACCGGGCCTGCCCACGATCGCCGCGGTCGGCCTGCCCGACTCCGCGGTCCGCGAGGGCATCGACCGCATCCGCGCCGCGCTGAGCCACGCCGGTCTCAAGCTGCCCACGCGGCGCGTGATCGTCAACCTCGCTCCCGCCGACGTGAAGAAGCACGGGGCGAGCCTCGACCTGCCGATCGCGCTCGCGCTGCTGCTCGCCGACGGGCAGCTCGCACCCGGCCCGCTGGTCGAGGCCGTGGTGGCCGGCGAGCTGGGTCTCGACGGCTCGCTGCGCCCGGTCCGCGGCGCGCTGTCGATCGCGCTCGAGGCGCGCCGGGAGGGACGGCGACGCGTGGTGGTGC
>JBFKMV010000303.1:0-2556 GCA_041629655.1 Candidatus Polarisedimenticolaceae bacterium | reverse complement strand
TGAGGTTGCCCGAATCGAACGCGTAGACGTCGCGCCGTCGGCCGTCCGGAGTCAGCAGGCCCAGCTTGCCGAAATCGCCTCCGCTGACGTGCACCACGAACACGAAGCCGCCGCCCGGGAGCCGACACAGCTCGTGGAAGTCCGACTCTCCCTCAGCCGGGTCGAGCAGGCTCGCCGGGTCGCCACCCTGAGCGGAGACCTGCATCAACCCCACCGCCGACGAGGTCCACACGATCCGGCCGTCCTCTCCCCAGGTCGCCTTGCCGCCGGCGAGCTGCGTCTGCGAGCCGGTCACGGCGATCCGCGTCGGCTCGCCCCCCGACCGCGCGATCTTCTCGATGCTGCGCCCGCGGGCGAAGCCGATCCAGCCCGCGTCGGGCGACCAGAACGGATCGGTGGCGCCGTCGGTCCCGGCCAGCGGGGTCGCGGTGACCTTGTCCAGGTCGCGCACCCACAGCCGGTTGTCCGCGGTGTAGACGAGGTGCTTGCCGTCGGGCGAGATCACGGGATCGAGCAGGGCGGGGCCCGAGCTGTCGCCCGTCGACAGCGAGAGGTCGAACTTGCGCAGCGGAAGCCCGTCGGCCTGCGGCCGGGCGAGCCAGGCGGCCACGGCGCCCACGGCGGCGGCCAGCAGCGCCGTCGCGGCCAGGATTGCGAGGTTGGCGCCCCTCGATCGCGTCGCACTCGCAGCGCCGGCCTGCATCTCCGCGTCGGCCTTGCCGGCCAGCGCGTCGCCGAGCACGATCCGCGCGTCGCCGATGTCGCGCAGCCGCTGCCGCGGGTCGCGCTCCAGGCAGCGTCGCAACAGGCGCCGGATCGACGGCGGCACGCCCGCGGGCAGCGCCCCCCAGTCCGGCTCGCGGTGCATGATCGCGCCGAGCAGGTCGGTCACCGTCTCGCCCTGGAACAGCTGGCGCCCGGTCAGCATCTCGTACAGCAGGCAGCCGAAGGCCCAGATGTCGGTGCGGCTGTCGACGCCCTTGCCGCGCGCCTGCTCGGGGCTCATGTAGGCCGCGGTGCCGAGGATCGTGCCGGCCATGGTGCCCAGCGAGGTGACCGTCGGCGAGGCCGTCAGCCCCGACGATTCGCCCGAGCGCGCCTCGGCCGCCTTGGCCAGGCCGAAGTCGAGCACCTTGGCCTGCCCCTCCGGCGTGAGCTGCACGTTGGCCGGCTTGAGGTCGCGGTGCACCACGCCGTGCTCGTGCGCCACCTCCAGCGCCTCGGCGACCTGGCGCGCGATCAACAGCGCGTCGTTCAGCGACAGCGACCCGCGCCCCAGCACCACCGCCAGGTCCTCGCCGTGCACCAGCTCCATGGCCAGAAAGCGCGTGCCCTCGTGCTCGTGCACGCTGTAGACGGCGGCGATGTTGGGGTGGTTGAGCGAGGCCACCGTCTTGGCCTCGCGCTCGAAGCGCGCCAGCCGCTCGGGGTCGGCCGAGAACTCGGCCGGCAGGATCTTGATCGCCACCTCGCGGTCGAGCGTGGTGTCGACGGCCTTCCAGACCACGCCCATCCCGCCCTGGCCGAGCTTGTCGATGAGGCGGTAGTGCAGCAGGCCCTGTCCCGGCTCGAGTCCCAACGGGTCACCTCCCCCGAGCCGGGAGTCTATCCCAGACGCAGCCTCACGGATCGTTGCTCGGCTCGAATACCGCCGCACCCGCCCCGCCGGCCGACGACGGTCCGGCCCCCAGCGTGCTGATCCCGGCCCCCTGGAGCGTCAACGTGTACCCGCTGGTCGCGCCCTGGTAACCGTCGACCATCAGGTAGTAGCGGGCCACCGCGCAGTTGTAGCTGCCGGTCTCGGGGTCGCTGGTGGTGTACCCGCGCGCGACCCAGTTGACCGTGTCGGACTCGTGGTACAGGTACCAGTCGAGGTCGGCCGCGCCGAGGATGTCCAGGATGATGTCGACGTTGCCCGCGGTCGCCACGTCGAACCAGAACCAGTCGTCGTCGGTGCTCGACGCGATCGAGCCGGACGCGGCCACCCCGTTGCCCAGCGGGCCGTCGGCCGACGAGGCGCCGCCGTTGGGTTCGGACTCGCCCGTGATCGAGCCGCGATGCACGTCGACGTCGTCGAACGCGAAGCCGTCGGTGGCGATCGGGTAGTTGTCGTACTGCTGGAACTTGACCACGAACGTCGCGCTCAGCGCGAGCCCGTTCGCCGCGGCGAGCTGGTCCACGTCGAGCGAAAAGAACTGCCAGGTGTCGTTGGCGTAGCTCTGGCCGTTGAGGTCCTGGACCTTGACGAAGCCGGCGCCGCCGTCATCCGAGAAGTACACGCCGTCCTGGGCGTGGGTCTCGTCGCCGAACTCCTTCCACCAGAAGGTCAGACCGACGTTGCTCTCGCCGGCCAGGTCGAGCCGCAGCCAGGCCTCGTTCTGCGCGTAGCCGCCGCTGGTCGGATCGTCCAGCGCCAGATGGTAGGTGCCGGTACGCGGGCCGGTGGAGGAAAGCACGCGCACGCGCCCGTCCGCGGTGGAGGCTGTCGTCCAGAAGGAATCGAGGGTCCCGCTCTCGAAGCCCGTGGCGTAGGGGAGCGTCGCGTAATCGCCCGCC
>JBFKMV010000302.1:0-2557 GCA_041629655.1 Candidatus Polarisedimenticolaceae bacterium | reverse complement strand
CCCTACCAACCGCACTCGCCGCAGGATCGATCTTCTCCTCGGACGGTCGGCTTGCCTCATCTCAACCCCTCCGCTGTGTCGTTTGCGAGTCCGCATCCGTCGTCCACGGCTCCGGCCCGGAGTCTAATGCAATCTCCGCGACGGAGCGGTGCGCTAACCGGACCGGGTCCGTCGCGAAGTTCGCCGGCCGAGGCTCCTCTGCGAAGGTCTCCGGACCGGACGCGATATCCTGCGTACGGGTCGGGCGTCCGATACCGACTTCGAGCCGACGCACCGGTCCGGGGGTTTCGTGGGCCTCTACCGCAACCACATCCTGCCGCGACTGATCCACCACACGCTGAACAACGCGGAGTGCGAGAAGCTGCGCCGGCGCGCCGTGGACGGTCTCGAGGGCCAGGTCGTGGAGGTCGGTTTCGGCTCCGGGCTGAACGTGCCGTTCTATCCGCCGGAGGTGCGCCGCGTGCACGGGGTGGATCCGTCGCGGCTGGCGCTGCGGATGGCGCAGCCGCTGATCGAATCGTCGTCGATCCCGGTGACGGTGTCGGAGATCTCCGGAGAGTCGCTGCCGTTCGAGAGCCGATCGATCGACGCCGCGCTGACGACCTGGACGCTGTGCACGATCCCCGATTTGCCGCGCGCCCTCGGCGAGCTGCGCCGCGTGTTGAAGCCCGGCGGGCGGCTGCGCTTCCTGGAGCACGGCTGGTCGCCCGACGCGCAGGTCCGGCGCTGGCAACACTGGCTGGCGCCGCTGCACCGCCGGATCGGCGGCGGCTGCGAGCTGGCGCGGCGGATCGACCGCGAGCTCGCGGACGCCGGGTTCCGGATCGAGCAGCTGTCGAACTTCTACCGCGAGGGCCCGAAGGTCGGCTCGTACATGTACCTCGGTACCGCGGTCAATCCGGTCGACTGAACGGGCTCAGGGACACGCCACCGGCACGCGCGGCACCCCGTCACTGTCCTCGCCGACCCCCGACTCGCCACAGCCGTTCTCGCCCGAGACGAGGTAGTGGAAGCCCTGGCCGGCCGCGGAAACGTCGACATCGTCGTAGGTGTCGCCGATCACGCCGGCGGCGAGGCAGGTCCACACCGGATCGAACAC
Organism: Candidatus Polarisedimenticolaceae bacterium; assembly: GCA_041629655.1. Taxonomy (GTDB): domain Bacteria; phylum Acidobacteriota; class Polarisedimenticolia; order Polarisedimenticolales; family Polarisedimenticolaceae; genus JBFKMV01. The sequence continues at coordinate 1,458 of JBFKMV010000302.1, read as the reverse complement.
CGTGCCGAAGTCGCCGCGGTAGACGTTGGATTCGGTGGCCTCGGGATCCGTCGTCCAGCCGAGCGTGGTCTTGCCCGCGTCGGGCCAGCCCACGGCCTGCGCCTCGCCGGCCGGGCTCGACACGCTGGCGTCGAGCGGCGCGCAGTCGCTCCCGTCCGCCACGCCGTCGTTGTCGTCGTCGAAGTCGCAGACGTCCCCTTCGGCGTCGAGGTCGAAGTTGGCCTGGTCGGGATTGAAGTCGCTGGCGCAGTTGTCGCAGGTCGAGCCGACCCCGTCGCCGTCGTCGTCGAGCTGGTTGTTGTTCGGGTTCGCCGGGCAGTTGTCCACGCCGTCCTGCACCTCGTCGGCGTCGTTGTCCGTGCAGGCGCCGGTGTCGGTGCGGATCGAGTTGGTCAAAAAGTCGAGCGGCGGCGCGTGGTAGCTGTCGCACTCGCCCTGGGTCAGGCCGCGGTTGCTGCCGGTCAGGAACCCGTGCATGATCCGGCGGTTGTCGCCGTTGTGGCCGAGACCGGTGTTGTGCCCGTACTCGTGGGCCCACAGCAACCCGTCGTCGGCCGCGCTGCTCATCCGCACCACGGCGATGCTGTCGCCGGGGGTGTTGCCGCAACCGATGATCCCGAACCCCGGGCCGCCGCAGTTGTGGATCTCGCGCACGACCTTGATCCGGGCCACCGGGTTCCCCATCACCTCGTTCAGCTCCGCGCTGTCGTCGATCGAGTCCAGCCCGTCGCCCGGCGTGCCGAACTCCTGCGCCGTGCCCAGACGGCTGAGCGTCATGCAGCAGGCCACGTCGCCGTCGTAGTCCGAGCGGCCGGCCCGCAGGTCGGCCACGGCCAGCGACTCGTCGAGCCGCGCGTCGGTCATCGGGTTGTTGTGATCGACGTGGTTGGCATAGGTCAGCGACGAGTCGGTCACCGTCGGGTTGACGTCGAACTCCTGCGGCTCGACGCCGCTGCCGGGCGCGGGGTCGCGCGGCGCGAGGTCGCCGGGAGCAGCGCCGCCGCCGGACGCGGGCGCAGGAGCACCGCCGTTCACGGTCGGGAGCGACGAGGTGCCGAGCAGCTCCAGCAGGTCCAGCGAGCGGAGCGCGCTCAGCGCCAGGTCGCGCCGGGTCCCGCGGAACTCCAGCCGACCGAGGCCGACGTCCAGCAGCCGGTCGCGCGCCTGCCGGGTGCCGGCCCACGCCAGCCCGCGCAGCGCCTTCTCGATCAGGTCGGTACGCGCGGCCTCCGGGTTCGTGCTCTCCGCGGCCGCACCGCCCAGCAGCTCCATCGCGGTCGCCGGATCGGTCATGCGCAGCAACGCTTCCAGCGCGCCCGCGTCGCCGCGACGCGCGATCGGCCCCAGCGCGGTGGGGGCCATCAGCAACGCGCGGTCCTCCTCCGGGGTCGACCAGCCCGCCGGCGGGTCGGCCATGAACCGCAGCAGCGCGTCCCGGTCCGCGGGCCCGCCGAGGTG
>JBFKMV010000301.1:0-2565 GCA_041629655.1 Candidatus Polarisedimenticolaceae bacterium | reverse complement strand
TGCGCCACCAACAACTGCCCGGTCGGGATCGCCACCCAGCGGGAAGAGCTGCGGGCCCGCCTGCCCGTGGAGGAAGCCTCGTATCGGCTCCAGCGCTTCCTCTCCGCCACCACGGAGCTGATGTCGGTGCTGGCGAGGGCGTGTGGGCACACCCGCCTCGACCAGTTCTGCCTCGACGACCTCACCACCTTCGACGAGGACGTGGCTCGCCTCTCCGGCGTCGCCTACGGGGGCATTGGCATCTAGAAGAGGTATGGCAGCCGGGCGCTCGTCGTGGGCGCGCCTGGCGACTCGAGTGGTGAGGCAGGCACGAGTGTGCGCGCCCTCGCCGGCCGCATCGACCCGTCCAATTGGGTCGCGCGTTCGGGGCGGCCAGCCACCGCGCCTCCGGTGAGCGGAAGCCCGTGCAATCTGCCGCATACCGAGCGCCTTCGAACGACGTCGGCTAGCCCGGTCTGCGTCATTCTGGGCGGCGCTCCTGGCGCAACGGCCACACCGACGTGGCCGGAGTGTGATGATCCGCGTAGCGGGCTCTAGACCCCGTCTTGATCCTGCACCAGTTCTCGCCGTCCCACGTCACAGAGGCTTCGGGGTTTGCGCAACTGCGGGCACCGTCGATGTCGGTCCGGAGGCGGGTGGCGCCTGCGAACGGTTCAGGCCGCCGCTGGGCGTGAACGCCGCCAACCGGGCCTCGCACGAGCCTGCACTCGCGATCAAGGTCCCGGCGTCTTCGGAGGCCAGGCCCGCGACGAACCGCCGCTGGGCAGCCGACTCGGTATGGTTGAGCCGAGCTCGGACCAGACGGGTTCAGCCGGGAGGGAAGGGAAGGCCCATGCACCACATGATTCGGCGTAGGCGCGCCAGTGTCGTGGCGGCCTTCACGCTGCTCACAGCTCTGCTGATCGGAGTCTCGTACGCAGAGACCGCGTCGGCGGTTGATCACCGCGATCTGCCGTGGAGCAGCTGCTATCGCGATATCGCCGCCGAGTTTGCCGACTTTGGTGTGCGCTACGAATGCGCTCAGGTCAACGTACCGCTTGATCATGACCGGCCGAACGGGCCGACGATCTCGCTGGCGCTGGTCCGGATCCCTGCGACGGACACCGCGAATCATCGCGGGTCGCTGTTCTTGAACCCGGGCGGTCCCGGTGGCTCGGGCGTCAACTTTGCGTTGTTCTTCGGACCCTTTGCCCCCTTCATCTGGGGGCCGGTGGCCGACCAATACGATATTGTCGGCTTCGACCCGCGGGGAATCGGCCGGTCCACTGCGCTGCGTTGCTTCGGGAACGTCAAGCAGTCGACCCAGGTCTTCGCCCCGGTGCCCTTCCCGTTCGTTGAAGACGAGATACCGTTCTTCGAGGCGGGCGACAACCTGCTGGATGACCAGTGCGACCAGCGCGGCAACAAGGTGCTCGAGCATATGTCGACCGCCAACGTCGCTAGAGACCTCGACCTGCTGCGCGAGGCTGTTGGTGATGACGACCTCAACTACGTCGGGCTGTCTTACGGATCGTTCCTCGGCCAGACCTACGCCAACCTGTTCCCGGACAAGGTGGGCGCTCTGGTGATCGACGGGGTGCTCGATCCGATCGCATGGGCGAATCTCGATGCGGAGGTGCCGTTTTCGACGGCGCTGCGGTCCGACGTGGGAGCCCAGGCGACGATGGAGGAGTTCTTCCGCCAGTGCGACGGAGCCGGTCCCGGCAATTGCGCGCTTGCGCCGAACTCCGCCGACCGTTTCGCCGCGCTGCTGGAGACCCTCCGGGCGGGCCCGATCCTGATTACGGATCCGGGCACCGGGGAGACGTTCCCGTACCTCTATTCGTTCGCTGTCATCGACATGCTCCTGTCGCTCTACAACCCAAGTGGCTATGCGGACACTGCGGCGTTCTTTGCCTTCCTCGAGGCACAGGCCGATGCGGCGGCGCTGGGGCTGGCTTGGGAAGCGATGCAGCAGTCGACCGGCCTGGTGAACAAGCGCGGCTTCCCCAACTACCCGAACTTCGTCGAGGGGTTCCCCGGTGTCGCCTGTGAGGACACGACCAACCCGGCAGGCGCGCACCAGCTGTGGTTCGAGGTAGGGAAGGATGCCACCGCACAGTTCGGCATCTTCGGAGAAGCCTGGACGTGGGCGTCGAGCCCGTGCACGGTGTGGTCCAGTGTCGACGACGATGCATACAAGGGACCGTTCAATACGGCAACGACGAATCCGGTGCTGGTGATCGGCAACCTCTATGACCCGGCTACCCGCTACGAGGGCGCCCTTGCCGCCAACGGCCTATTGAGCGACTCAGTGTTGCTGACGGTCGACGAGCCGGGCCATACTTCGCTGGGGATCAGCGGCTGTGCCGGGTTCTTCACCGGCCTCTACCTGAGTGATCCGGTCGGGTACGCCGACAACGTCGGCGACTTCTTCTGCCCATCCGAGGGCAATTGGTTCGACAAGGTTGCCGGTGGTCCCGGAGCAGCCGGCATGGGTGTCGGCTTCCGCACCGGTCTGATGGAGGACATCGCCTTCCGGCCCTAGCTGATTGCACTGCCGGGCCCGACCTTCGGGTCGGGCCC
>JBFKMV010000300.1:0-2586 GCA_041629655.1 Candidatus Polarisedimenticolaceae bacterium | reverse complement strand
GCCGCACTTCGAGAGCGGCACCAGCAGCACGTCGGAGATGGTCGGCAACGACTGCGTCGGCGGCGGCAACGTGCCGATCGTGGGCGCGATGAGCGATGCCGCGGAGGCTGCCGTCGAGCTCGGCTACTACAAGGAAGACAAGAAGGACGGCAACGAGAACGGACCGGAGCTGCACTCCGGGGGCTTCGCGCTCGACGACCAGGAGAGCACCTTCGCCAACCTGACCGACGACACCGAGCCGACGCTGGCCGGCAACGGGCCGATCGATCCGGCGTGGCTCGACTGCCCGAACGTCAAGGCGCTGGCGGAAAAATTCCGCTCCCGCGCCGACTACTTCTGCGACAATCCCGACGGCTGCGCCCCGCCGCCGGCCGGTTTCGTCTACGAGCCCGACAGCGTGGTGTTCATCGACGGCGACGTGTCGATCAGCGCGACCGACTCCGGGACCGGCGTGCTCGTGGTCACCGGCCACCTCGACTTCCACGGCGGGGCGAGCTGGAACGGTCTGATCCTGGTCGTCGGCGAGGGATCGATGTTGCGCAGCGGCGGCGGCAGCGGCTTGATCGCCGGCGCGGTGTACGTGGCCGACGTGGCGGGGCCCGACGGCAGCTACGGCAACGACGACGATTGCACGGGGACTCCGGACGGGTTCGGCGAGTCGTCGTACGTCGTCAACGGCGGCGGCAACGCCAACATCGCCTACTGTTCGAGCCTGACCGACCTGGCGAATGCCCCCGAGACCTACGACGTGGCGGAGTTCCTGCAGCACTGACCCGTGGGGGACCGTCAGCCCGCGGCAAGCCTCGCGATCTCCCGCCGTGCCACCTGCTGCTCGCGCAGCGTTCCGGAGAACGGAACCCGCCGGGTCGCAGCACGCCACAGCGTGACCAGCGTCGACCGCAACGGGGCGGCCAAGAACCGCTTGCGCGTCTTTCGCATCGCCGCGCGGAAGTCCTGTTGCAGCATGTCGGCCGAGACGGCGCGGCAATGCACCCCGTGTCGCTCCAGATACGCCAGGCCCTCCAGGTGCTTCTCGAACAGCACCTCGATTTCCTGACCCGCCAGCACCTGGCGCAGCTCGCCGGGTCCCGCCGGGAGCGCGGCGCCGCCGGGGTCGGCGTTGGTCGTCAGGGCTCCACGGTCGCCGTGCAGGATCGACACGAAGTCGAACGAGGTCTTGGCGTCCACGTTGCCGGTCCGGAAGACCGTCGAGTAGACGGGCCGGGACCCGTGCACGAAGCCGACCAGGATCCCCGACGGCGAGATGTTGACCCGGCACGGGGGGCCGGCGCGCCGGAAGCCGAGCCGCTCGATGCGCTCGGCCAGCGCGCGCAGCTCCGGGTGGACCTCGTCCTCGCCCACCGGATCCAGCGCCGGGTCGTCGGGCAGGTTGGCGATGATCACCAGGCCCACGATCGCCACCAGCAGCACCGCGCACAGCAGGCCGTTGACCAGCCAGGCCAGCGGGCCCAGCGCGGCCAGCCACGCCGGCGGGTTGAGCAGCAGGTAGCCCAGGAGCACTCCCGCGGCCGCGGGCAGCACCTTGTAGAAGGCGTCTCGCATGGGGCGAAGATGGGTCCGCCGGAACGGCCCGGCAACCCCAGGCCGCTTGCCACGGCCCCGGGCCCAGGCGTAGGATTCGCCAATGGGATCGGTGACGCGGCTTTATCGGGTCGCCTGCGCAGTCCTGGTGGTGGGGTCGCTGGCGTCGGTGCCGGGCCCCGCGGCGGCCGAGCAGGGCATCCGCTGGGAGACGGATCTCGAGGCGGCGAAGCGCCGCGCCCGCGCCGAGAACAAGCTGATCCTGGTCGACTTCTGGGCCGACTGGTGCGTTCCGTGCAAGAAGATGGAAGGCCAGCTGTGGCCGCGCCGCGAGATCGTCGAGCGCGCCGAGGACTTCGTCTGCGTCAAGCTGGACTTCGACCAGCACCGCGCCGTCGCCGGCTGGTTCGAGGTCCGCGGGATCCCCAGCGTGCTCTACCTGGATGCGTTCGGCAACCCGATCCTGCGTTACGTCGGCTTCAATCCCGACTCCACGCTGTCGCTGATGACCCGCAGCATGGAGTACATGTCGCGCTACTCGGGGGAGCAGATCGGCGAGCTGTACGACCGGCTGGAGCGGCTGCAGGAGAACCCCGAGGATTTCGGCTTGCTGTTGAACGTGGCCGACCGTTATCGCGAGCTGGCGCTGCCGTTGGCCAGCAACGCGTTCTACCGGGACGTCCTCGAGACCGAACGGGTGCGCGGGGACCGCGAGCTGACCGATCGCGTCGAGACCTGCGTCGCGTTCAACCTGATCGAGCTCGGTGAACCCAAGCGCGCGCGCAAGAAGCTCGAGCGCTGCCTCAAGAACTTCCCGGACAGCGGTTACCGGGCGAGCCATCTGTACGGTCTGGTGAAGACCAGTCTCGCGCTGAGCGACGCCGCCGACGCGGGCAAGTGGCTCGACGCGCTGGAGCGGGAGTTCCCGCAGCACGCCTTCACCGCCGCGGCGCGCCAGGAGCTGGCGGCGAGTCGTTGAGAGCCCCGGTCTTGCGTTTCGCGCGACTGTCCGATGCGTTGGCCCTGACGTCCCTGGGAGTCGTG
>JBFKMV010000299.1:0-2599 GCA_041629655.1 Candidatus Polarisedimenticolaceae bacterium | reverse complement strand
GGGCGTCCGGCTGGGTCTTCGTTGCCATGCTCACAGGTTCCTCGTTATTCGGATCCCCGGGCCGGGCCCGGGTCAAAACTACCCGCCCTCATTCTATGAAAGAACCGGGCCAACGGATGGATCGGGCCGCCATCCGCGGATATCTTCAACCCGATCGGCTTCTAGAATCAAGAAAAACATATCAAATACAATATATTTATTATAATTGAGCATAAAACGAAAGGTAAATAGCTCTAAGCCTCCGACAACGCCAACAGGAACGCCCGGCAGCTCACTACTCCAGAGTGACGCACTTAACGCCCTCGGACACAAGGGTACGTCGATTCGGCACGGTGGTTGCGGGGATTCCTCCGATCGAGCGGGGCAAATCCCGCACGGGGGCTCCCGGCTGCGTGAGACCCCTCTATGCTAGTGTGAGGCCCCCGCGCCGGTTGCCGAGGAGTCCATGCGCAACGTCCGTGTCGCCCTGGCTCAGTTCGATCCCAGGCTCGGGGACGTGAGCCGCAACCTGGCCGCCCACCTGGAGCGGATCGCGGAGGCGCGCGACGCGGGGGCCGGGGTGATCGTCTTCCCCGAGCTCTCCCTGACCGGGTACGTGCTGCGGGACCAGACTCCCGAGGTCGCGCTCGCCGCGGACGGCCCCGAGCTGGCGCCGCTGCTCGAGGCCTCGCGATCGATCGACGTGCTGGTGGGCCTGGTCGAGGAGACCCCCGGGCACCGCTACCACAACTCCTGCGCGTACCTGTCCCGCGGGCGCGTCGTCCACATTCACCGCAAGGTCTACCTGCCGACCTACGGCATGTTCGACGAGGGCCGCGAGTTCGCGCGCGGCGAAACCCTGCGCGCGTTCGATACGGGCTACGCCCGGGCCGGCATCCTGATCTGCGAGGACGCCTGGCACGCCACCTCGGCCTGGTTGCTGGCGCAGCAGGGCGCGGCGGTGCTGTTCGTCCCCTCGAGCGGGCCGACGCGCGGCGCCCGGCCGGGCCGCCAGATCACCAGCGTCGCGGTGTGGCACGAGTTGCTGCACGTCACGGCGCAGTTCCAGACCGCCTGGGTGGTCTACGTCAACCGGGTCGGCTGCGAGGACGGCCTGACGTTCGGCGGCGGCTCGGCGGTGATGGACCCGTTCGGCCGCAAGCTGTTGAACATGCCGCCGCTCGAGGCGGGGCTGGCGGTGGTCGACCTGGACGACGAGGTGCTGCGGCGCGCGCGCACCGCCTACCCGCTGCTGCGCGACGCCGACCTGGAGCTGGTCCGCCGCGAGCTCGACCGGCTGCGCCGGCTGCGTTACGATCTTCCCGAGGGCAAGCGCGAAGCGCCCGAGGTGCCCTCGGCGCGAAAGGTCTGAGGCATGAAGCCGAAGCGGGTCCGGGCATCCGGCGGACTGCCGCCGGACCTCGACCTGGAACTGGATCCACGCTGGTCGGTGCGGCTGCTGACCGACTTCGTCAGGAGCGAGGTCACGCGCACCGGACACGAGCGGGTGGTGCTCGGTCTGTCGGGCGGCCTGGATTCGGCGCTGGTCGCGTTCCTCGCCGCGCGGGCGCTCGGCGCCGCGTCCGTCCTGGCGTGCCTGATGCCCCATCGCAACAGCACCCCCGCGTCGCTGGCCGACGCGCGCTCGGTGGTGGAGGCGCTGGGGATCCCGTCCGAGGAGATCGACATCTCGCCGATGGTGGACGGTTTCGCGCGGGTGTCGGGCGAGGTCGACTCGATGCGGCTCGGTAACGTGATGGCGCGCTGCCGGATGATCCTGCTCTACGACCGCTCGGCCAGGCACCGCGCGCTGGTGCTGGGGACCAGCAACAAGACCGAGCTGCTGCTCGGCTACGGCACGCTCCACGGCGACCTGGCCTCGGCGGTCAATCCGCTCGGCGACCTGTACAAGACCCAGGTGCGCCAGCTCTCGCGCTACCTCGGTGTCCCGCGGGCGATCCTGGAAAAGCCGCCCTCGGCCGATCTGTGGGCCGACCAGTCGGACGAGCAGGAGATCGGCTACAGCTACGAGGAGCTGGACCGCTTGCTGGCGTTGCTGATCGATGCGCGCGTCAGCCGTGAGAGCGTCATCGCAGCAGGCTTCGACGCCACGATGGTCGATCGCATCACCGGCATGATCACCCGATCGCAGTTCAAGCGCCGGCTCCCGGTGATCGCCAAGATGTCGGCCCGCTCGGTCGGCTGGGACTTCCGTTACCCGCGCGACTGGCGGACCTGAGGAGAGGACCGTGGATCGCGCACCCGGCCGGCGATCCGTGCGCAGCGCAGGATCGTTGCTTGCGCTGGCGCTCGTCGTCGTGGCACCGCGGGCCGTGCCGGCGGTCGGACCCGAGCCGGGGTCGCGCTGGACGATCGAGACCGCCACGGCGCGCGCCGGCTTCGATCTGGGCGCCTTCGCGCACACGGTGCACGGCACCACCGGCGGCGTGGCCGGAGAGGTGCGGAGCCTGGAGCGCTGGCCGGAGGGGACGTTGCGCCTCGCCGGGCGGATCGTGATCGACCCCGCGACGCTCGAGACCGGAAACCGCAAGCGCGACCGCAAGATGTACCGCGAGAGTCTCGCGGTGGAACAGCACCCCACGATCGAGTTCCGGCCGGC
>JBFKMV010000298.1:0-2641 GCA_041629655.1 Candidatus Polarisedimenticolaceae bacterium | reverse complement strand
CCCGCGCCACCGAATCTCCGGAGAGCAGCAGACAAAGGTGACGGGATTCGTCCCTTGAAAACCCGGGTCAGTTCGGGCCGACGGCGACGAACACGAGCTCCGTGGCGGCCAGGGTTCGCCCGCCGCCAACGGCCTCGACGGCGTAGGTGAAGCTGCCCGGGGTCAGGGTGTCGGCGGGGATCAAGTCGCGGAACTGGGTGCAGCGCTCCTCACCGAGGTCCAGCTCGAGCGGATCCAGCCGGACCTCGCTCTCGCCGTTGAGCCGCCGCACGAGCGAGAACCGCCCGCGCTCGGACTTGCCGCGACAGACCAGGCCGATCAGCGCGGTGGGCAGATCGGTGCGCAGCAGCGAGCCGGAGCGGCCCAGCGGCCCGCTCTGGCGAACCCGGCCCTCGCGCACGAAAGCCGCCGCCGCCGGCTGCATCACGGCGAGCGGGGTGAGGCTCGCCGGGGCCTCGTCGGGGTCGGGCCACGACTGCTCGAGCCGTGCCGTGACGACCTGGCCGGTGCCCGTCTCGTGCGCCACCGCGACCAGCTCGAACGGACCCGGCGCGAAGCGCAGCTCGCTCTCCAGCACCACGGGGACGCCGGGCCGGTCGACCGCGATCCGCCCCGACGCTTCTTCCCGGACGCGCTGGCCCGCGACCAGCGACGCGCCGAGGTCCCACGTCGCGCCCCCGCCGGGCAGGCCCGCCGCGGCCACCTGCAGCAGCGCGGTGTACTTGCCCTTCTGGAAACCCGTGGGCACCAGGAAGCCGCGCAGCCCGCCCGCGTCCTCGCTTCCCGGGGCGCTGAACGCGGACGTCAGCCGGTCGTTCAGCCGCGCGGACGCGCTGGCGACGTAGGTTCGCCCCCGGGTGTGCGCGACGACGCCCGGCCGCAGCACCCGCAGACGCACCGCGAGCGCCCGGTCCTCGGGCAGCCGCCCCGCGTCGAAGCTGATCAGGTACAGGCACGACAGGTCGTCGCGGATCGAGCCGGCGATCCGGTCCGCGCCGACGTCGTTGAGGAACGCCTGGCCGCCGGTCTCCCGCGCCAGCCCGACCAGCGCCGAGCGCGACTCGTCGAGGAACGACGACCGCCGCGGTGAGAACCGGCTTTGCCGCACCGTGTTGGCCACCAGGCCCTCGGCCTGGACGGTGTACAGCCGCACGCCGTGCGCGTTGGCCACGTCGATCACGCGATCGAACCGGTTCATCCCGGCCAGCGAGTGCATCTCGGCGTCGCGGATCAAAATCTCGCTGACCCCGTCGGGGAACAGCGTCATGTAGTGCGTCCCGGGCTGCGTCCGGACGCGATCGGCGAAGTAGACCGCCGCCCGCGGCGGGCCCTCGCCGGCCAACCGGCCGAGGGCGATCGCGAACAGCTCCAGCGCGCGCGCGCTGCGCCGCCGTTCCTCGGCGCCGTGCTCGCGCGCCTTGCCGATCGCGGGCCCCCAGCGTTCGTTGAACGCGTTGGTCGCGTCCAGGGAGTCGGTGTTCTGGTTGCTCGTCTGGACCCGCGGCATGTGCTCGGGAGCCTCGTCGCCGATCCGCTTCGTCAGATCCTCGGTGAAGAACCGCGAGTTCGGCGCGGCCGCCGACATCTCCTCCATCGCCTCGACGACCTCGTCGATCCGCGCCACCTCGTTGCCCGCGGCCTCGCTCCACTGCCCGGGGTCGTTTTCGAGCCGGTCCAGCGCGCGCAGCAGCGCGTCCGCGTCGTCGGTCAGCTCGGCGAAGGTCGTCAGCGTGTTGCCGCTGGAGACGATCGCCGCGCGGCCGCCCTCCCGGAGCAGCTCGGGAATCAGCTCGCGCGACAGCTCGATCGCCCGCCGCCGCCCCACCGGGGTGAGGAACGGCTGGTCGAAGTAGAACAGGAAGCTCGCCTGCGCGGGCCGCGCGGGGACGGTCGGCGCCGGCTCGCCGCCGGCGCGCGCCGCCGCCGGCTTCGCGTCCACGGCGCCGGGACACAGGCGATCGACGTAGATCTCGCCGATCGTCTCGCCGCCCACGCGCAGCTCGAAGTCGTCGCGGTCGAGCGCGGCGATGATCCCGGCCGGACCGCCGACGGTCACGTCGAGCTGGACCAGGTGGCGTCCGGTACGTTCCTCCAGACCGACGTCGCGGGGTGGCGGCGCCTCCGCGTTGTCCTGCTCCGCCGCGATCGACAGCGCCGTTGCACACGCGGCCGCGCACAGCACCAGCCCGGTCCCGAACTTGGGCATGACCGACCCCCCTCCGGGCCCCTCTGCGGCCGATTATCCACGGTCGGTCTCGGAAGACAACCGCCCGCCCACGATCGGCGCGGAATCGATGCAGCGGAGCCCTTCGCCGCCCTGCTTTCCCGCCCCGCCGGGGCGATCATGTATGATCGGCCCAACGAGCCGAGGCATGCCGTCGACCCCCAAGGCCAGCGTCTTCATCGCGTCATCCACCCAGGCCCTCCCGGTGGCCAAGGCCATCCAGGCGCAGCTCGAGGACGTCGCCGAGGTGACCGTCTGGAGCGACGGGGCGTTCAAGATCAGCCGCAACTTCATGGACAACCTGACCGATCTCGCGGCGGCGACGGACTACGCCATCTTCGTCTTCAACGACGACGACCTGACGATCAAGAACAAGGACCAGGAGGTGCTCTACAGCACCCGCGACAACGTGATCCT
>JBFKMV010000297.1:0-2738 GCA_041629655.1 Candidatus Polarisedimenticolaceae bacterium | reverse complement strand
GCTGAAGACCGCCTCCCGCGACTGGCCGTCGCACGACCTGACCCCGCGCCAGCTCTGCGACCTCGAGCTGTTGCTGTGCGGCGGATTCTCGCCGCTCACCGGCTTCATGAAGCGGGCCGACCACGAGGCGGTGTGCGAGAAGATGCGGCTCGCCGACGGGACGCTGTGGCCGATCCCGATCACCCTCGACGTGCCCGACGAGCTGGCCGACAAGCTCAAGGCCGGCGGCACACTGGCCCTGCGCGATCCCGAGGGCACGATGGTGGCCGCGCTCCACGTCGAGGAGCTCTGGCAGCCCGACCGCGAGGCCGAGGCGCAGGCGTTGTTCGGCTCCACCGACCGCAAGCACCCCGGGGTGGACCACCTGCTGGGCCGCACCCACCGGACCTACGTCGGGGGGCGCGTCGAGGGGCTGCAGGCACCCGCGCACTACGACTTCGTCGCGTTGCGGCACACGCCGGCCCAGCTCCGGCGGCGCTTCGCCGACCAGGGCTGGCGGCGGGTCGTGGCCTTCCAGACGCGCAACCCGATGCACCGCGCGCACCAGGAGCTGACGCTCCGCGCGGCCAAGGAGCACGAGGCGAACCTGCTGATCCATCCCGTGGTCGGCATGACGCGCCCCGGCGACCTGGACCACTACACGCGGGTCCGCTGCTACCAGGCCCTGCTGCCGCGCTACCCCAAGCACACCGTGCGCCTGTCGCTGTTGCCGCTGGCGATGCGCATGGGCGGCCCGCGCGAGGCGGTGTGGCACGCGATCATCCGCAAGAACTACGGCTGCACGCACTTCATCGTCGGCCGCGACCACGCGGGCCCCGGCAACGGCTCCGACGGCCAGCCGTTCTACGGCCCGTACGACGCCCAGGAGCTGCTGTCCAAGCACGAGCAGGAGCTGGGCGTCACGATGGTGCCGTTCAAGATGCTGGTCTACGTCGAGGACCGCGACGACTACATGCCGATCGACGAGGTGCCCGAGGGGGTCCGCTCGCTGAACATCTCCGGCACGGAGCTGCGCGACCGGCTCGCCGACGGGCGTGAGATCCCCGAGTGGTTCACGTTTTCCGAGGTGGCCACCGAGCTGCGGCGACGGCATCCCGCGCGCGACCGGCAGGGCTTCACCGTGTTCTTCACCGGCCTCTCCGGCGCCGGCAAGTCCACCATCGCCAACGTGCTGATGGTCAAGCTGCTCGAGGCCGGCGGCCGCCCGGTGACGCTGCTCGACGGCGACCTGGTGCGCAAGAACCTGTCCTCGGAGCTGGGTTTCTCCAAGGAGCACCGCGACATCAACATCCGCCGCATCGGCTGGGTCGCCTCGGAGATCACCAAGAACGGCGGGATCGCGATCTGCGCTCCGATTGCGCCGTACGAGAAGGTGCGCGAGGAGGTGCGGCAGATGATCGCGCCGCTGGGCGGGTTCCAGCTGGTCCACGTGTCGACGCCGATCGAGGTCTGCGAGCAGCGCGACCGCAAGGGCCTCTACGCCAAGGCGCGCGCCGGGCTGATCAAGGAGTTCACCGGGATCAGCGACCCCTACGAGGTGCCGGCGAACGCGGAGGTCGTGCTCGACACGACCGAGCTGACGCCCGAGGAATCGGCCCAGGAAGTACTGCTGCACCTCGAGCGCGAGGGCTTCCTCGGGGCGGAGGACCGGTGAGCGCCGGGACACGGCAGGACGACCTCGACCGCATCCGGACCGCGCTCGAGCGCGCCGAGCGGGTGCTGCGCCGCTTCGAGGCCGGGGCGGTCGACTTCGAGCGCAAGGCCGGCGGTTCGCCGGTCACCGAGGCCGACCACGCGGTCAACGACGTGCTGCTGGCGGCGTTGCCGCGGGACGGCGAGGGCTGGCTCTCGGAGGAGACCGCGGACAACCCGGAGCGGCTGGGCCGGCGCCGGGTCTGGATCGTCGATCCGCTGGACGGCACCAAGGAGTTCGTCCACGGGATCCCGGAGTGGGTCGTCTCGGTGGGACTGGTCGAGGACGGCCTGCCGGTGGCCGGCGGGATCCTCAATCCCTCGACCGGCCAGTGGTTCCTGGGCGCGGCGGGAAGCGGCGTGACGCTCAACGGCGAGCCGGTGCGGCCGCGCTCGACCGACAGCCTCGACGGCGCCTCCGTGCTGGCCAGCCGCAGCGAGACGCGCCGCGGCGAGTGGGAGCGCTGGGACGGCGAGCCGTTCAAGGTCGTGCCCTGCGGCTCGGTGGCCTACAAGCTGGCGCTGGTCGCCGCCGGGCTGGCCGACGCCACGTGGACGCTGGTGCCGAAACACGAGTGGGACGTCGCGGCCGGCGCGGCGCTGGTGATCGCGGCGGGCGGCGCCGTGTTCGACCCGGCCGGTGCGGAGGTGCGGTTCAATCTGAAGCGGCCCAAGCTGACCGGTTTGGTGGCCACGGGGCCGGGGCTCTCGGCTCCGGTTGCCCGGCTTCTCGGGCATTCTCGCGTTTGAGTCCGCCGGCACGGGGATCGGGGCGAATCAGGTTGACACTCTATGGAAGGCGTTGGATATTTCAAGATTCCGGATAGTTCTAATAACGACGCTCGCGGACGGCGCAGGCGGTCCGTCCGGTGCGGAGCCATGAGTAAGATCCTCGGCATCTCCGCCTACTACCACGACAGCGCCGCCTGCCTGGTCCGGGACGGCGAACTGGTCGCGGCGGCCCAGGAGGAGCGCTTCACGCGCAAGAAGCACGACTTCGCGTTCCCCAACAACGCGGTGGCGTACTGCCTGCGGGAGGCCGGGCT
>JBFKMV010000296.1:0-2752 GCA_041629655.1 Candidatus Polarisedimenticolaceae bacterium | reverse complement strand
TGCCCCCGCCGCCGGCGATGCTCAGCGCCGGAAACAGCGCCGACAGGCTCGTCGCATCCGACGGCGTCTGCACCGTGTAGACCGTCTCCTGGCTGACGTTCAGCATCACGCCGTTCTCGGTCCGCCCGTTGGCGAACTGACCGGCCGCGAACGCCTCCAGCACCAGCGACGTGTCCAGCGTGTCGGTCTGGTACTCCGACGCCACGCCCCACCCGCCGTCGGGGTGGTTGACGTTGGCCGGGTTCGTCGACGGTCCGTGACGGCCCGACCACAAAGCGGTCAGCGCGTCGGCTCCGCCGACCAGCGACTCCACCAGCGACGTGCGCGACAGGAAGTCCTGGTTGCGCGACGGGTTGCCGGCCAGGTACGCGCGGCCCAGCACGAACGGCTCGCCCAGGCGGCCGTTGCGCCGCAGCGCCTCCAGCACCACCGCCGTGTCGCGCGGCCCCAGGCCCGCCACCGAGCCCCACGAGCCGTCGCCGTTCTGCGACGACTCGAGGTAGTCCAGCCCCTCGCTCACGCCGGCCTGCACGGTCGCCGGCCACGCGAGTGCCACGAGGCCTAACAGCGCCGGCAGCATCCTCGCACCGAATCGTCGATGGCTGGATCGCATGTTCATCGGGACATCTCCATCGTGTCGGGAAAGGCGAGTGTATCCGAACGAGGGGCCTGCACGGGCATCCGTCGTTGTCGAGTGCGCGGTTCATGTACTTCGCTTGTCCTTCAGCGTCAAGACCGAATGGAAACGCTGCGAGCTACACAAATGCGGCAGCGCGTCCTAGGATGGGTCCGAGGTTCCCAGAGCCAAGATGTCGATGAGCGCATCCACGGTCCTGCAACGACTGGGTCGGCGACAGCTGCTGGTCGTGACCGGCAAGGGCGGCGTCGGCAAGACCGCGTTGACGGCGGTGCTCGGCCGGGCGCTGGCCGCGGCTGGACGGCGCGTGTTGCTGCTCGAAGTCGACCCGCGCGAGAGCCTGCACGAGATGCTCGAGGTTCCGCCTTCCGGCGGGGAGACCGTCGACGTCGACGAAGGTTTGCAGCTACGGCACGTGCAGCCCCGCGCCGTGCTCGAGCGGCTCGTCCGTAACCGGCTGCGCATCGAGCTGCTGGCGCGACGCGTGCTCGCGAGCCCGGTGTTCGGTCACTTCGTCGAGGGCGCTCCGGGACTCAAGGAGCTGGCGGTGCTGGGCTACGCCTCGCAGGTGTTGCGGAGCGAGGGTGCCGCGGGTGCGTCGCGGCCGGATGTCGTGCTGCTGGACGCGCCCGCGACGGGACATGGTGTGTCGCTGCTGACGGCGCCGCTGCTGGTCGGCGAGGTGCTGGATCACGGTCCCGTCGGCCGGCTGGCACGCGAGCTGGCCGGGTTCGTCGCCGATCCCTCGAAGACCGCGGTCGTGGTGGTCACGCTGGCCGAGGAGATGCCGGTGCAGGAAGCGATCGAGCTGCGAGAGACGATCGAGCAGCGTCTCGATCGGGAGCCCGAGCTGCTGGTGGTCAACGGTCTCTATCCGTCATGGCCGGGAAGCCGATCCGAGCGGGCCGACGACCCGCTGATCGAGCTGTGGCGACAGCGCCGCGCGGTCAACGAGCGGGAGCTGGCGCGTCTCGCGCGGCGCTGGGACGGGCCGCGCGTCGAGCTACCGTTGCTGCCGCTGGAACGCGGCCGAGCGCTGGTCGAGGAATTGGTCCGACGGGTCGAGCATGCGTCGAATGCCGCGGAGGCCCCGCGATGAGCGCGCGTGACCCACGCCGTCACCGACTCGTCGTCGTCGTCGGAGCCGGCGGGGTCGGCAAGACGACGATCGCGGCGGCGCTCGGTGTGAACGCCGCTCGCGAGGGACGGCGCACGCTGGTGATGACCTTCGACCCGTCGCGCCGGCTGAAGGACGCGCTCGGGGTCGGCGAGGAGGCGGCGCAGCGACCGGTGCGGGTCGCGCTGGAGGCGCCCGGTTCGCTGGAGGCCAGCCTGCTCGACGCTCGCCTGACCTTCGACCGGCTGATCGAGCGGTACGCTCCCGACGAGGAAGCGGCGCGCCGGATCCTGAACAACCGGTTCTACCACCACCTGGCCGGCAGCCTGGCGGGGATCCTCGAGTACATGGCCGTCGAGCGGCTGTACGAGGTCGCGCGTGACGAACGCTACGAGCGGATCGTGCTGGACACGCCGCCGACCGCGCAGGCGCTCGATTTCCTCGAGGCCCCGGACCGCATCACCGGATTCCTCGACAGCGGCGCGGTCCGGCTGGCGACTCGCTCGTGGTTCGACGAGCACGGCCACCTGCGACCGACGACGCGGCTCGGTTTTCTGGGCCGCCGGTTCGAGCGTCTGCTGGACGACGTCGTCGGGCTCGAGCTGCTGCGCGACATGATCGAGTTCTTCCAGGCCTTCGATCCGCTCTACGCGGGATTCCGGGGCCGTGCCGGCCAGGTCCGCGACCTGATGCGCTCCCCCGACACGCTGTTCGTCCTGGTCGCCGGGCCCGGACGCGAGCGCATCGCCGAGACGATGTTCTTCGCGCGGAAGCTCGAGGAGTCCGGCTACCGGCTGGGACCGCTGGTCGTCAACCGCATCCACCCGGCGCCGGACGACGCCGCGGCGGCGAGCGCCGCGCGGCCGGACCTGCGGGACGGGGCGGGATTGATGCGCTGGCTCGGCCGGCGGGACCGCCGCGGGCTCGACGAGCTGGGCACGCTGCTCGGACCCGGCCGTCGGCCGGCGGGGCTTCCCCTGATGCCTCGGCCCCCGGTG
>JBFKMV010000295.1:0-2818 GCA_041629655.1 Candidatus Polarisedimenticolaceae bacterium | reverse complement strand
CGGCGAGATGCCCGACCCGCAATCAGGCCAGACGATCACCAAGCGCTCGGTGATCAAGCTCCACGACGACGACCATCACACGCTGGAGATGTTCTTCGTCAAGGACGGACACGAGTTCCGCGCGATGGAGATCCGCTACCGGCGCTCCTCGGGCTGAGCCCGGCGGCTCAGCCCCCGCCGGGGACGCCGCGGCCCGGCGTCCAGGGCACGCCGGCCGCCTCGAGCTTGCGCTCCAGCGCCGGCAACTCCTCGCGGATCAGCCGGTCCAGCGCGCCACGCAGCTCGCCGAACAGGTCGCGGGCGATGGCGAAGCTCTCGCGGTGCGTCGCCGTCGGCCCGTGGGTCGAGAGCCGGTTGCCGATCGCCACGACGCCGAGCCGGCGCGTGATCGACACCGGCCCGGGATCGCCCGCCAGCCCGCGCGCGCGGTTGCCCGAGATGCGCTCCTCGATGTCGCGCAGCCGCGCCTCGAGCGCGCGCGCCTCGTCGTCCAGCGCCGTGTCGCCGGCGGTCGAGCGCATCAGCACCTCCTGGATCGCCTCGACGCGGCGCAGCGTCTCGTCGATCGCGGCGCCCGCGCCCTGCACCTCGCGCTGGAGGCCCGCAAGCTGCTTCAGGAACGCCACCGCCTGCTCGGGCGAGGCGCCGGGGAGCGTGCCCCCGCTGCGCAGCGGCACGACCTCGAACGACTGCTGCTTGCCGAGGTCGGTCAGCACGCCGTCGACGCGTTTGGCCAGGCTGACCGTGAAGCGGCCCGGCGCGGCCAGGAACCCGCTGTCGTCGTCGTCGTCGCGCTCGCGGCCCTCCGTCGGCGGCCGCCACGGCGAGGTCGTGGGGTAACGCAGGTCCCAGGCCACGCGGTGGAAACCCGCCGCGACCGGACCGGTCAGCCGGCGCACCACGTCGCCCGCCGCGTCGCGCACGGTGAGCACGATCGCCGGGTCCTCCTCGCGCGCCTCGCGGCGTAGCTCGTCCCAGCCCGGGTACGGCGTGTCGCCGCCCTCCTCGGCGATCTGCTTCTCGCGCTCGCGCCGCGCGGCCTGCTTCGTCTTGATCTCGTCGCGCAGGTAGTAGGTGAACACCGCTCCGAACGGCGGATTGGGGGCGGTGAAGAAGGCCGCGCCCTGGCTGGCCTTCTCGCTGCCGCCGAGCGGCCGCCGCTGGAGATACCACCAGGCCTTGCGCACCGGGAACAGCTCGACCTCCTGCGCGAGCGCGGCCTCGCTGACCTGCCGCAGCGGCGTGTAGTCGTCGAGCACGTAGAAGCCGCGGCCGAACGTGGCGCCGACCAGGTCGTTCTCGCGCTGCTGGATCGCCAGGTCGCGGAACGGGATGTTGGGCACGCCGCCGCTCAGCTTGACCCAGCGCTTGCCGCCGTCCACGGTGAAGAACACGCCGAACTCGGTGCCGACGAACAGCAGCGGCGCCTGGACGTGGTCCTGGACCACGCGCCACACCAGGTGCCGCTCGGGCAGGTCGCCGACGATGCTCTGCCAGCTCCGGCCGCGGTCGGTGCTCTTCAACAGGTACGGCGCGAAATCGCCGTCCTTGTGGTGGTCCACGGCGACGTAGACGGTGTCGGGGTCGTGCAGGTCGGCCTTGATGTCGTTGACGAAGAAGAAGTCTTTCATGCCCGGCAGCTTGTCGATGCGCCGCCAGCTCGCGCCGCCGTCCTCGCTGACCTGGATCAGGCCGTCGTCGGTGCCCACGTAGAGCAGACCGTCGACCAGCGGCGACTCGGAGACCGACGTGATCGTGGAGTAGACCGACATCGCCCACAGGTCCCACACCGCGTCGTAGCTCTGGACGCGCCCCATCATCGGCAGCGTCAACCGGTCGAGGTCGCGGGTCAGGTCGCCGCTGATCGGCCGCCAGGCGTCGCCGCGGTCGTCGCTGCGCCACAGCCGCTGGCTGGCGTAGTACAGGCGCTTCGGGTCGTGGGGGCTGATCAGGATCGGCGAGTCCCAGTTGAAGCGGTCCCACGGCTCGCCGCGCGCCGGCTGGGGCTGGATGTAGACGATCTCACCGGTCTTGCGGTCGTAGCGGACCAGGTTCCCCTCCTGCCACTCGGAGTAGACGATGTCGGGGTTGGTCGGGTCGACCGCCGGCTGGTGCCCGTCGCCGAACAGCGTCACGAACCAGTCGCTGTTGCGGATGCCGTGCACGTTGTCGGTCCGCGAGGGTCCGCCCTGGGTGTTGTTGTCCTGGGTCCCGCCGTAGATGTTGTAGAACGGCTCGTCGTAGTCCACCGCGACCTTGTAGAACTGCGTCACGGGAAGATTGGCGATGAACTTCCAGTTCTTGCCCAGGTCCCAGCTCTCGTAGAGCCCGCCGTCGGAGCCGTTCAGCAGGTAGTCGGGGTCCCGCGGATCGAAGGCCAGCGCGTGGTTGTCGCCGTGCTTGTGCTCCTCGCCGACCGGCACGAAGGTCTTGCCGCCGTCCTCGGAGACGTGCATCTGCGGGTCCATCTGGTAGATGCGGTCGAACTTGTGCGGGCTGGCGAAGATCTCCTGGTAGTAGTGCGGCCCGGTGCCGCCCGAGAGGTAGTCGCTCCGCTTCTCCCAGCTCTCGCCGCCGTCCTCCGAGCGATAGAAGCCGCCCGTGCGGTGCGCCAGCTCGACCGTGGCGTAGACGACGTCGGGCCGCTCGGGCGAGATCGCCAGGCCGATCTTGCCCATGTCCTCCTCGGGCAGGCCTCGGGTCAGCTTGCGCCAGCTCTTGCCGCCGTCCTCGGACTTGTGGATGCCGCTCTCCGGCCCGCCGTTGATCAGCGCCGCGACGGTGCGGACGCGCTGGTGGGTGGCGGCGTAGAGAACGT
>JBFKMV010000294.1:0-3000 GCA_041629655.1 Candidatus Polarisedimenticolaceae bacterium | reverse complement strand
TGATCACCGAGCGCTTGGTGATCGTCTGGCCCGATTGCGGGTCGGGCATCTCGCCGGTCATCGTCCAGACCTTGCCGGCCGCGTCGACGTCGCCGGACTCGATCTGCATCAGCGTGCTGGCGTTGTCGACCCAGAAGCCCTCGTACTTGCCGCTGACCGTGTTGTAGCCCCAGTAGCCGCGGCCCTCGAAGCTCCCGAACGGACCGGGGCTCGGATCGCCCGCGTAGCTTTGCCGCAGGAACCGTCCCCCCAGATCCAGGGTGTTGGTCATCGTGCCGGTCGACGTCATGGGGTCGCCCGGCCCCATCCACATCTTGACCTCCGCCCGGAAGGTGCCGACGAACGGTTTCAGCCGCTCGTGCTCCTTGCCCGGCGGGCCCATCATCTGCGCCGCGCCTTCGTCGCCCATCGCCGTTCCTCCGTGCGTCCCGAGCCGTGCCGGGATTGTACCGAAAAGACCTGGCCGGAGGTAAGATGGTCGGCATCGATCGCGCGGCCCCATCCCGGGGATCTGCGCCTGGAGGGACCCCATGACCAGAAAGCTTTCGCTCTCGGGTTTGGCCGTGTTGCTGATCGCGCTGCCGACGCTGCTCGCGGCCGGGGACAAGGCCAAGGACGCGGAGCTGGCGCCGGGCCAGGCCCGCGTCGAGCTCGCCGTCAGCGGCATGACTTGCGGTAACTGCTGCGTTGCGGTCGAGACCGCGGTCAAGAAGCTCGACGGCGTCGTGGCCGCCAAGGCCGATTACGAGCAGGGCCTGGCCACGATCACCTACGAGCCCGAAAAGGTCGACGTGGCCACGATCGTCCAGACGATCAACGACAAGACCAGCTTCAAGGCCAAGACCAAGGACAAGGCCTGAGCGGCCTGACCGCAGGCGCCGTTCACTCGGCCGTGTAGCAGATCTCCAGCGGGTTGCCGCACGGGTCGTCGAAGAACGCCGCGTAGTAGCTCGCCGAGTATTCGGGGCAGGCGCGCGGGCCGCTCATGTTCCGCGCGCCGGCCTCGCGGGCGACGGCGGCCAGCCGGTCCACCTCCTGGCGGCTCTCCGCCCAGAACGCGATGCGATTCGCGTTCGGCCGGTGCGCCGCATCCTCGATGAACGCGAACCACGGCGCCGCCGGAGGATCGCCGGGGGCCGAGAAGACCTTCCAGCGCTCGCCGCTGTCGTCGCGCGAGAACCCCAGGGCGGGCAGCAGCTTCGCGTAGAACGGCATCGCTGTCGTCAGGTCGGGTACGCGCACGTCGACGTGCTGGAACGGGTTGCGCGTCACGCCGCTCAACAGATCTGCGCGTGGTCGCGCGGCCGGAACACGGCGCGCCAGCCGTCCGGGGTGCGCACGAGCAGCCCGATCACGGCCTGCGCCTTGAGTCCCAGCCGCACCAGCCAGTGCGTGTTCCCGCCGTGCTCGAAGCGTCCCAACAGGTCCGCGGCCGGGCTACCGTAGTCGGCGACGCTGACCAGCAGCGGGCGACCCTCGCGCAGCAGCGCCGCGAAGCCCCCGCACGACAGCGCGGTCAGCTCGTCGTGGCGCTCGGCGCGGCATTCGCCGCCCGGAACCTCGAACGTCTCGCCGCCGCGGTAGCGGCCCTCGAGCACGAAGTCCGTCTCCGTGCGGCGGACCCGGTACTCCGGCGCGGATTCCGCGTCGGGCGACCACAGCGGGGTGGTCCAGGCGTCCGCCGGCGCGGGCGCGGTGACGTCGGTGCCGGGCCGGCCCGCGATCATCCGCCACCCCGACGGCGCGAGCTTCCCGGGGAGCGCGGCGATCGGCAGCCCCAGCTCGGGCACCGGCCGGTCCAGCGTCAGCGCAGCGGCGTAGTGGCACGTCGCGGCCTCGTCCTCGCCGCACAGGTAGCGGCATCGCTTGACGATCTCCGCCAGCGTCGCCGTGACCGGGCCCTGCGTGCCGAGGATCGTCATCGCCGCGTGGTCCGCGGCGGCCGGCACCGGGCGGCCGTCGTCGGCGCTACCCAGATCGACCAGCAGCCGCGGGTGTCCCAGGGCGGGGCCGCGCTCCTTGCCCTCGGGCGTCACGGGCTCCTGCATCACGGCGTCGAGCTGCAACGGTGCGCCCAGCGGCGCCGCGTCCTGGGCCAGGGCCGGCCCGGCGGTCGTCAGCACGACGGCCAGCGTGGCCATCAGCCGGGTTTTTGATCGCATGTTCCGGAGTATACGCCAGGAGTGTTGCCGGTACGATGCAGGCGGGTTAACCTCGGATGAGACGCCTCCGGCCGACGCCCCGAGCCCAGCGATGCCCGATTCGAACGACACCGTCCGCCAGATCTCTCACTACCGGCTGCTCCAGCGGCTCGGCGGCGGCGCGATGGGCGAGGTCTGGCTGGCCGAGGACACGCAGCTTCCGCGCAAGGTCGCGGTGAAGCTGCTGCCCGCCTCGCTGGCCGCCGACCGCGCGGCGGTGCGGCGCCTGCTGCGCGAGGCCGAGGCCACCGCCAGCATCGACCACCCGGCGGTGGCCACGGTCTACGAGGCCGGCGAGACCGACGGCCAGCCGTACCTGGTGATGCAGCGCTTCGAGGGCGAGACGCTGGAGCAGCGCGTCGAGCGCGGCTCGCTCCCGGTCGGCGAGGCGCTGTCCCTGGCCATGACGGTGGCCGACGCGCTGGCCGAGGTGCACGCGCTGGGGATCATCCACCGCGACCTCAAGCCTTCGAACGTGATGCTCACGCCGCGCGGGCCGAAGATCCTGGACTTCGGCGTGGCCGCCGTGCAGTGCTCGCCGCGCCTGACCACGCCGGGCTCGGTGGTCGGCACGCCCGTCACGATGGCCCCGGAGCAGGCCAACGGGCTGCCGCCGGACAACCGCTCCGACCTCTGGGCGCTCGGCGTGATCCTGTACCACGCGCTGACCGGCGCGCTGCCGTTCCGCGGCGATACGCTGACGGCCGTGTTCCGGCAGGTCCTGCACCACGAGCCGCCGCGCCCGGCGACGCTGCGCCCGGAGATCGATCCCGACCTCGACTCGATCGTGATGAAGCTG
>JBFKMV010000293.1:0-3031 GCA_041629655.1 Candidatus Polarisedimenticolaceae bacterium | reverse complement strand
GCTGTTGCCCGGCTTCGATGGGCATCCTGCCGTGACTCCTCACGTCGACGACGCAGGCATATGATACGCGTCCGTCGCGGGGGACCGAAGGGGACGTTTCAGGAACCAGGGGTTAGGAGGCAGCTATGCGAAAACAGCGTCGCGCATACTGCCTCCGAAACCGGGGTTGGGGAAACGTCCCCGTTCCCTTCGGTTGTTGCGTCCTATTCCGGGAACTCGTCGGGCCAGCCGATCACGACGACGAAACGATCGCCGCTGATCTCGTGGTCGCCCTTGCGGATCAGGATCGCCTCGTCGGTCGTCGGGTCGTAGCTCCACGCCCGCTGGTCGCCGCTCGTGGCCACGTAATTCCCGCGGAACAGCACCCGTGGCCGGTCGGCGTCGATGCTCTCTCCCGCTACGCGGATCGTTGTGGCGAGCAGCGCATCTCCGCGCCGGTACAGGAGCTCGCGTCCGTCACGCGACCACAACGGAAACTCGCCACCGTCCATCGAGACCCGGTAGTCCCGCACACCGTCGGGGAAGCGCCGTACGAGGACCTCGCGTCGCCCCGAGACCATGGCGGAGTAGGCCAGCCAGCGCGAGTCGGGCGAGAACGTTGCACCGTTGGGGCTGCCGTCGGATACCAGGACCGTCGGCGTCCCGCCCCCGCGAAGATCCTTCATGTGGATCTTCGAGTTCTCCTCCCACAACAGGAAGCGGCCGTCGGGAGACCACGCCATCGACATCTGATCGGGAACCCCCTGCACCAGCGCTTCCGGTTCCGAGCCGCCGTCCACGGCGTAGCGGTAGACGTCCCACGGGCCGTTGAGCGCCGTGGTGAACGCGATCGCGCTGGCGTCGGGGCTCCAGACCGGCCAGGTGCTCACCGCGTCCACCGGCAAGGGCGTGTCGATGCCGCGGGCGAGATCGTGGATCACGACCTTCGTGTCGCCGTTTTCGAACTGCGCCCGTGCCAGCAGCCTGCCGTCGGGGGACATCGCCACGACGAGATGGGCTCCGGGCTCGATCTCCATCGGCGTCTCGGCCCCTTGCCGCGACACGCGAACGATGGTCCGTTTCGTGGACCACAGCCCGCCCGGGAAGAAGGCCAGCACGCCGTTGTCCGACACCGTCCAGGGGCTGCTGCCCGCGCTCCACTCCTGCTCGACGCCGTCGACGAGCAGCACCGGCGGACCGGTGACCTCGAGGCCCTCCGGATCGAAGGGAACCGTGTAGATGGCGCCGGCCCGAGCAAACAGGATCGTCCCGGGCGGCACGAATCGCGCGAACGAGGCGCGGGGCACCAGGTCGCGGGCCTGACCGCCGTCGATCGGGGCCACGGCGACGCTCATGTCGCGGAGCGTGGTTCGCCAGCGCGAGACCAGCACGTGCCGGCCGTCGGGCAGCAGGTCGGCAAACCAGTGACCGATCTCCCCGTCCTGCGGGTCGAGTCGCGTCGCCGGCCCGCACTCGCCCCCCGCGGCCGTCACCCGGGACAGCGGGCTGTTCCAGCCGTCGGCGTAGACGATGGTGCCGTCGGGCCCCCAGGCGATGCCGGCACCGCTGTCGGTGTCGCAGAGATCGACCGCGGTGCGGCTGCCGAGGTCGATCCGCCGCAGCTTCCCCTGGGCGTAGAAGGCGATCGATCGACCGTCCGGCGAGAAGACCGGGCGCGACGCACCGTCGGTGTCGGGCAGCGGCCGCGACGCTAGCTCGTCGAGCTCCCGGACGTGGATCGTGCGGCGCGCGCCCTCGACCACGACCCACGCGATGCGCCTGCCGTCGGGGGCCATCGCCAGGGAGTCGGGGTCGATCCTGGCCTCTCCCGTCGCTCCGACGACCTCGAAGCGGACGGGGCCGCCCGCGGCGCCGGCCGGTCCCGAGGGCGCCGGCCAGGCCCAGGCCACGATCAGCGCCAGCACCGCTCCGGCCAGCGCCCAGAGGATCCCGGCCCCGCGGCCGAACCTCGTCGACGCGGTCGATGCGGGAACGCCTTCGGTCTCGGCGGGTTCGCCACCGCCGCGCGCCTCCTCGATCTCCAGGCGGACGTCACCCGCGTCGCGGAGGCGCCGGGCCGGGTCCTTTTGGAGGCAGCGCCGCAGCGCCCGGCGGACCGGCACCGGTGTCGCGGCCGGAAGCGCGCTCCAGTCCGGCTCGGCGCGCACCACGGCGGCCAGCGTGTCGGTCACGGTCTCGCCGCCGAAGATGGACCGGCCCGTCAGCATCTCGAACAGCATGCAGCCCAGGGCCCAGATGTCCGCGCGCCGGTCGACCGGCTTGCCGCGCGCCTGCTCGGGACTCATGTAGGCGGCGGTGCCCAGGATCATTCCGGCCCGGGTTCCCGCGCTGGTCATCGTCGGCGACAGCGATGCGCCGGCCTCCGATCCCGACGCCGGCTCTCCGGTCAGCGCCTTGGCCAGGCCGAAGTCGAGCACCTTGACCTTTCCGGCCGGGGTCAGCATGACGTTGGCCGGCTTCAGGTCGCGGTGGATCACGCCCGCGTCGTGCGCCGCCTCGAGCGCCTCGCAGACCTGGCCGGCCAGCTCGAGCGCGTCGTCGATGGGCAGGCTGCCGCGTGACAGCCGGACACCGAGATCCTCGCCCTCGACCAGCTCCATGGCCAGAAACCGCGTGCCGTCGGACTCGTGGAGACCGTACACGGCGGCGATGCCGGGATGGTTCAGCGAGGCCAGGAGCCGCGCCTCGCGCTCGAAGCGGGCCAGCCGATCCGCGTCGGCGGCGAAGGCCGGGGGCAGGACCTTGATCGCCACCTCGCGGCCGAGGTCCGCGTCGACCGCCTTCCAGACGACACCCATGCCGCCCTCGCCGATCTTGCCGACCAGGCGGTAGTGAAGCAGCTGCTGTCCGGGCTCGATGGTCATGGGATGGTCATGGGGTCATGGGGACGTTTTCCAAACCAGGGGTTCGGAGACAGTATAGGAAAACGGCGATTTGCATACTGTCCCCAAAACCGGGTTTAGGGAAACGTCCCCTAACGGGGACCGGCTTTGTCGCCTTTTTGGAGGTCGGGCCGGTGATATTCTCGGCG
>JBFKMV010000292.1:0-3110 GCA_041629655.1 Candidatus Polarisedimenticolaceae bacterium | reverse complement strand
GGGCCTGTTCGAGGTCGCCAGCGGCGGAACGATCTTCCTCGACGAGATCGGCGAGACCTCGCCCGCGATGCAGATCAAGCTGCTGCGGGTGCTGCAGGAGCGCCGGATCCGCCGGGTCGGCGGGACCGAGGAGATCGAGGTCGACGCCCGGGTGATCACCGCCACGAACCAGGACCTGGAGCAGATGGTGCGGGACAAGTCCTTCCGCGAGGACCTGTTCTACCGCATCAACGTGATCCCGATCCTGATGCCGGCGCTGCGCGAGAAGCCCGAGGACATCCCGGCGCTGGCCGAGCACTTTTTGGCCAAGTACCGCGAGCTGCTGGGCAAGCCGATCGAGGGCCTGTCCAAGGCCACGATGGAGTGCCTGGAGAGCTTCGAGTGGCCGGGCAACGTGCGCCAGCTCGAGAACGTGATCGAGCGGGCCGTGGCGCTGGAATCCGCCTCGATGATCGAGCCCGAGAGCCTGCCCCAGGAGGTGCGCTCCGGCGTCGGCCGCGAGCGGCCGGTCCAGATCGAGCTGCCCGACGGCGGGATCGACCTGGAGCGGCACCTGGAGGAGCAGCGACGCGGTTACATGGAGGAGGCGATGGAGCGCAGTGGGGGAGTGCAGACCCGGGCGGCGGAGCTGCTGGGCATGACCTTCCGCTCGTTCCGCTACTTCGCCAAGAAGTACGGTCTCACGGGACGGGAACCGGCAACCCGGCGCGACGACTCGGACGCCGAGGTCCCGGAAAGCTCCCGCCCCGCGGTGGGCTGACGCTGAGTGTCAGTCTGGTATCTTGAGACCGACAGGCATGGGCATCCGCCCTGGCCTTCTCGACCGCAGACGGACGACGGCCCGTTGGAGAGATCGCTCTCAAGTAACTGTAGCAAAGGCATTTAACGAACGATCCAAGCCGGCCGCCTGTCTTGGCATCGCGATTGCTGTCAGGTACGGCGGACCTTAAAGGAGGCTGGAAACATGAGGAATCGGGACTCACGTGGTTTCACGCTCATCGAGCTGCTGATCGTGGTGGCGATTATCGGCATCATCGCCGCGATCGCCATTCCGAACCTGCTCAACGCGATCGATCGCGGCAAGCAGAAGCGCTCGATGGCCGATCTGCGCTCCATCGGCACCGCGGTCGAGGAGTATGCGATCGACAACAACGTCTACCCTGTCGCCGGCGACATGGCGACGCTCGAAGGTTTCATCGAGCCGATCTACATCCGCACGGCTCCGACCAACGACGGCTGGGGTAACCAGTTCGAGGTCGACTCGGTCATCGGCGGCTACACCATCTGCTCCTCCGGCAAGGACGGCGCGGGTGCGTGCACCGTGGTCGGCTCCGGTGGCCCCACCGGCGACTTCGACGACGCGATCATCTTCATCAACGGTCAGTTCGTGCAGTGGCCTGAAGGTACGCAGCAGTAACCCTCTGTCGCACGGCAACGGCGGGAGCCCCCTGGCTTCCGCCGTTGTTTTTTGCCCGGGGGGTCGACCAGAAAATCACGCTTTCTTTTCAGATCGATCCAGGCTAAGGTGGTCATCGTGGCGCGACGGAAAACACCCGGCCCCACGCACTCGACGCACACCCGGGCCGCCCAGTCCGGATTCACCCTGATCGAGCTGCTGGTCACCTTGGTCGTGCTGGGGATCGTCGCCTCGATCGCGGTCGTCTCGGTCATGACCGCGTTTGACAAGGCCAAGCAGCGCGCCACGATGGCCGACATGCGCACCGTCTCCAAGGCCCTCGAGGTGTACATGATCGACGTCGGGCGGCTCCCCGACGACTCCGGCGGCCTGGAGCCGCTGCGCGACGTGCTGCGCCCCTACCAGACCAACGTCCTGCCGGTCCGCGATCACTGGGGCCACGACTACGTGTACACTCGCAACGGCCTGACCGGCGACTACACGGTGGCGTCCTACGGCAAGGACGGCATCGACGGCGACGACATCACGCTCGCCGACCGTTTCGACTTCGACAAGGACATCGTGCTGATCAACGGACAGTTCGTCGCCGCCCCGGAGTGAGCCGCCCCGGCCCCACCGGGGAGCCCTCCCCCCGTCTCCGCGCCACGCTGCCCGTCCTAGTCGCCCTCACGCTGCTGCTGCCGCTGTTCCCGCCCGAGACCCGGGGGGAATCGATGGCCGGCTGCGCGCTGCTGATCCTGCTGCTGGCGGCGCTGGCCGGCGTGGGCCGGCGGGGCGGCGCGGGCCTCGTCGCCGCCGCCGCCTCGGCCTGGGCACTGTCGCTCGTCGCGGTGGCGCCGGGCGCCGTTCCCGCGCCCGTGGCGCTGGGGCTGCTGGCGGCGGCCGGGGGGCTGGCCGCGGCGCGGCTGCCGACGCGCGTGCGCCTCCACCCCGCGCTGCCGCACGCGCTCGCCGTGGCCGGCGGCCTGGCCGCGCTCCACGGCCTGATCCAGTTCGGCGGGGGACTCGAGGCGGCCGCCGCGCGCGTCGCCGAGCAGGCCGCGCTGCCCGACCGGGCGGCGGTGCTGGAGCGGCTCCGCGAGGGCCGGGCGTTCGCGGGCTTCGCCACCCCGGCGGCGCTGGGCGGTTTCCTGGCCCTGGCGCTGCCGGTGACCGTGGCGCTGGCCGTCGAGCGCGGCGGGCGGGCCCGGGCGGTCCTGGTGGCGCTGGCGCTGGTCCAGGGGGCCGGCCTCGTCGCCGCGGGTTCGGCCACGGCGCTGGCCGCCCTGGCCGGTGCGCTGGCGCTGGCCGCGATCACGCGCGCCGGCATCCCGCGCCGCCGCCTCGCCGCGGCGCTCCTGGCCGTCGCTTTGGCGATCGTCGCCGTGGTGGCCCTGCGCGGCGCGCGGTTGATCGACCCCGACGATCCCGGCAGCCCGTGGCGCCTCCGCGCGGGCAACCTGCGCATCGCCTGGCAGGTCTTCGCCGACCGCCCGTGGCTCGGCGCCGGTCCCGGCGGCTACGCCGAGCTGTACCCGGCCTACCGTACGCCGGGCGACAACGAGGCGCGCCACGCCCACGACTTGCCGCTGGAATTGCTGGCCGAAACCGGCGTGCCGGGTCTGCTGCTGGTGGGCGGCCTGTTCTTCGCCGCGTTCCTCGGCCCGCTGCTGCGCCGCCGCGCGGCGCCGACGGCACGCTGGGTCACCGGCGT
>JBFKMV010000291.1:0-3133 GCA_041629655.1 Candidatus Polarisedimenticolaceae bacterium | reverse complement strand
GCCGGACCGCCGCGCGCGCGGCCTCGGCCTCGGCCAGCGCGGCCTCGGGATCGCCGCCGCGCCCGGTGCCGACCGCCGCGAGGCACAGCGCGCGCACGCGCAGCTCGCGGTCGCGGGCCACGCCGACCAGCTCCAACGCTTCCCGCGCGCTGTCGACCGCCGCGTTGAATCTCCCCGACTCGCAGTGCGCTTCGGCAAGCCGGCAGCTCAGGCGCGCCCGCTCGATCCGGTCGCGGGTTCCGCGTGCCGCCGCCTCGAGCACGCGCGCCGCCGCGTGAAGCTCGCCCGCCGCCGACAACGCCTCGGCGTGTCTCAACTCCAGCGCCGCGCGGCGCTGGTCCGCGGCGTCGAGCTGGCCGACCGCCAGGGCGAAGGCTTCCGCCGCCTGCGCGGGCGCGCCGTCGCGCAACGCCGCCTGGGCGGCTCGCGTCGCGGCATCGACCGCCTTCTCGCGCTCGCCGGCCCGCGTCCACAACCGGGCCAGCTTCAGCGCGTCGGCCCGCGCGCCGCGCTCGGCGACCATTCGCCGCGCGGCCTCGCGCCATTTGTCGCGCCGTGCCGGCGCAGCGGGCCGCTCGCCGCGGCGGGGATGCCGGGCGGGCCCGCCCCGCCGGGGGTCGAACCCGAACACCGACTCGAGCCGGTCGCGGAAGCTCGCGCCGTGCTCCGCGAGGTCGATGAACAGGAACCGGTCGGCCTGGGGGACGAAACGGGCCATGAGGCCAATATACCGTCGCTTGACCGCTCCGGACGGGGTGGATACGCTCGCCCGCCATGCGGAAAACGGATCGGCTGCCGGCGGCCCTGCTGGCCGCGCTCGAGGTGCTGCTGGCGCTGGGGCTGGCGCTGCTCGTCGTGATCGTGCTGAGCGCGGCCGCCGTGGCGCTGGCGGTGGCGCTGGACGGTGGCGGACCGCCGGATCCGGCCGCGGTGGAGGGGCTGCTGCTGGAATGGATCGGCCTGCTGCTGCTGGTCCAGGCCGCGGTGTTCATCGCCTTCGGAGGGGTGCTGATCCTGCTGCGCACGACGCCGGGGGCGTGGCCGCGGCGAAGCGGAGCGGTGATCTCGATGCTGGCGGGTCTGGCCGCGGCGCTGGTGACGTTCGCGCTCAGCCACGGGCTGGCGGCCGTTCAGGACCGGCTGGGGTTTCCGGTCCAGGAGCAGGACTGGGTGCTGGAGCTGGCGGGAGATCCCGCGCGCCTGGCGCGCCTGGCGCCGTTCCTGGTGCTGCTGGCCCCGCTGGCCGAGGAGGTGTTCCTGCGCGGTTACGTGTTCCGCTTTCTGTACGAGCGGGCCGGCCCCGGCGCGGCGTACGGCATCTCCTCGGTGTTGTTCGCGCTGATCCACTTCAACCCCTCCGGATTCGCGATCTACGTCGCGATCGGGCTGGTCCTGGCCTGGATCTATCGCAAGAGCGGCAACCTGCTGGCGCCGATCGCGGGCCACGTGTGCTTCAACGCGCTCGTCATCGCCGCGCTGGCCTGGGGCGCGCCGCCGGGATGATGCGGCCTCCCGATTGCCGAGTCCGCCGGTGTGACGTAGGATCGAAGGTCCGTCAACGAGGGGAGCCCCGGTGAAGATCACGTTCCACGGCGCGGCGCGCGAGGTCACGGGGTCGTGCCACCTGCTGGAGGTCGGCGGACGCCGGATCCTGCTCGACTGCGGCATGATCCAGGGCGGCAAGGAACGGCACGAGCGGAATCGCGAGCCGTTTCCCTTCGATCCCGCCGCGCTGGACTACGTGGTCCTGTCGCACGCGCACATCGACCACTCGGGCCGCTTGCCGCTGCTGGTCAAGGCCGGCTATCGCGGTCCGATCCTCGGCACCGACGCCACCAGCGAGCTGAGCCGGATCCTGCTCGCCGATTCGGGACGGATCCACGAGGAGGACGCGCGCTGGAAGATCAAGCGGCTCAAGAAGGCCGGCAAGGACTGGGACTGGGTCACCCCGCTGTTCACCGAGGAGGATGCCGCGGCCGTCGCCGAGCGCTGGGTCACGCTGCCGTTCGGCCGGCCGCACGACCTCGACGGCATCGGCAGCGTGCGTTTCATCAAGGCCGGGCACATCCTGGGCGCCTCGATCGTCGAGCTCACGCTCGACGCCAACGGCGAGACGCGGCGGCTGGCGTTCTCGGGAGACCTGGGCGTCGACGGCGCGCGGCTGCTCAGCCCCCCGAAATCGCTCGACCGGCCCGACTACCTGCTGATCGAGTCGACCTACGGCAACCGCACCCGCGACGAGCAGCAGGATCGGACCGATCAGCTGTACGAGGTGGTGCGGCGCACCGCCGACCGCGGCGGCAAGGTCGTGATCCCGTCGTTCGCCGTCGGCCGCACGCAGGAGCTGCTGGCGCGGTTCAACGACCTGGTGGAGAGCGGGCGGCTGCGCGGAATCCCGGTGTACGTCGACAGCCCGATGGCGATCGCCGCGACCAAGGTCTTCGCGACCCACCCCGAGGCGTGGTCCAAGGACGCCCGCCGCCTGATGCACTGCGGTGACGAGCCGCTGGAGTTCGAGGGGCTGCAGTTCACCCCCTCGGTCGAGCAGTCGATCGAGATCAACGAGAAACGCGGCCCGGCGGTGGTCATCTCCGCCTCGGGCATGTGCACCGCCGGCCGGGTCAAGCACCACCTCAAGCACAACATCTCGAACGAACGGAACACCGTGCTGTTCGTGGGCTACCAGGCCCACGGCACGCTGGGGCGCGTGATCCAGTCCGGGACCAATCCGGTCCGGATCTTCGGCGACTGGTACCCGGTGCGCGCCGAGGTGACCGCGATCGAGGGTTTCTCGGCCCACGCCGACCGGGACGAGCTGGTGCGCTGGTTCGACTCGTTGGAAGGCTCGCCGCGCCGCACGTTCACCGTCCACGGTGAGGAGCAGGTCTGCCTGGATTTCGCCGAGACCCTGCGCCGGCGGTCCGGGGCCCGTGTCGACGTCCCGCGGCTCGGTCAGCAATTCGATCTGGAGTGACGCGGGCATCTCGGCTACCTTGATGGCGATGTTCCAGCGCGAATTGCTACTCCGGACCGCGGCGGCGATGCTGCTGATCGCGGCGCTGGCCCTCACCGGTTGCGGCGGTGACGGCGGGTCGTTCGACCGCAGCCGGCTCGAGACGCTCGAGGATCTCAG
>JBFKMV010000290.1:0-3165 GCA_041629655.1 Candidatus Polarisedimenticolaceae bacterium | reverse complement strand
TCGACGACAACCCGCGCCGGGCCGAGAAGGCAACGACGCGCGACCTGGCCGACGCGCTGGACGATCTGCTCGCCGACCGCGCTCCGCGGGTGGCGATGACCAATCCGATCGGGTGCAACGTGAAGTGGCGCGACCGAGACGCGCACTGGATGCCGCCCGAGGCATGCGACCTGGTCTGAGTCGGTGCTCCGACGCGTACGTCGCCCCGCGGCGTCGACCAACGGTGCATCGCGCGGGCCTCTGATCGAGGTGCCGCGTTCGGGCAGTCGCGCAGCCGCCGCCGAGCGATCGGGCAGGCGCCTGCGTCGTCGCGATCTAGTAAGGCTGCTGGCGAGCGCTGCGGCCGGTGCGCTGCATGCCCCCCGCCGCGCACCCGCCCAGGGGTCGCACGACGCACGCTCCGGTCGGCGCGGATCGGCCACCCTGTTCCTGTGCGGCGACGTCATGCTCGGGCGTGGCGTCGACCGGATTCTCGCCCACCCGGGGGATGATCGCCTGTACGAAGCCGTTGTGCGGTCCGCCGAGACGTACGTCAGGCTCGCCGAGACGGTCAGCGGGCCGATCCCGCGCCGCGTGGACCCGACGTACGTGTGGGGCGAGGCCCTCGATGCACTGCGCGAGGTCGGTCCCGACGCGCGGGTCGTCAATCTCGAGACGAGCGTCACTCGGAGCGCCGAGGCGCTGCCGAAGGGCATCAACTACAAGATGAGCCCGGACAACGTCGAGTGCCTGACGGCGGCGCGAGTCGACGTCTGCGCCATCGCCAACAACCACGTGCTCGACTGGGGCCGTCGCGGGCTGCTCGAGACGCTGACGACCCTGCACGGCGCCGGCGTGCGCACCGCGGGCGCGGGCCGCAACGCCGCCGAGGCGCGCACGCCCGCTGTCCTGGAGATGCCCGGCAAGGGACGGGTGCTCGTGTTCGGGTACGGCTGCGAGTCTAGCGGCATTCCGCGCGCCTGGGCCGCGGGCAGCGGCGCGCCCGGGGTGAACCTGCTCGCGGATCTCTCGGAGGACACCGCGCTGCGCGTCGCCGAGCACGTCGCGGCCGTCCGGGAGCCCGGCGACGTCGTCGTCGCGTCCATCCACTGGGGCGGCAACTGGGGCTATCAGGTGACGCCGGCGCAGCGGTCGTTCGCGCACCTGCTCGTCGACCGCGCCGGTATCGACGTGCTGCACGGCCACTCGTCTCATCATCCGAGGCCGATCGAGGTCTACCGCGATCGGCTCTTGCTGTACGGATGCGGCGACTTCGTCAACGACTACGAGGGCATCACGGGAAACGAGCGCTATCGAGGCGACCTCGTCTTCATGTACCTGCCGACGCTCGACGTGGCGAGCGGACGGTTGGTCGGCCTCAGGCTGATCCCCTTCCAGCTGAGGAAGTTCCGCCTGTCTCGCGCAGGCGCGCAGGATGCGGCCTGGTTGCATCGTGTGCTGGAGCGCGAGAGCGCCAGGTTCGGGACGCGGATCAGGAGCGACGGCGAGGGCGCGCTGTCGGTGACGTGGCCCGGGATGGCGTGACCGCGCGCCCGGCCTCGAGGTCTTCCGATCGGGCTACGAACGGTGAAACGGCCGCGCGGGTGCGGAGCTGCCGGTGGCCGTGCCGAGATCGAGGCGCGCGCCGGCCCCCCGGAGCCGGCGGCAGAGTCGTTGAACGGCATCAGGGCGTGTGGCACGGTAGCGCAGGGACACGGGAGCTCGATGATGGTCGCGTGCAGGGGTCTGGCAATCGGTGCGGCGACGCTGATCAACCTGGCCACGCTCGGCGCGAGCAGCGCGGATCTGATCGCCGTGGCCACCGGCCACGTTCTGTATCAGGAGAACGCGGAGAACCGACGTCTCATCATCGAGCCAGGTACCCGGCTCGCTCTGCTCCAGACCGATCCCGTCGAGGTCGGCGGTTTCATCGTCTACCGCGTGCGCACCGCCACCGGAATCGCCGGGACGATGCGCCGGCAAAGTGTCGAGGTGATGGCCGAGCGGCCGTTTCCAGACGACCCGAGAAAGGGCATCGCCGTCGTCAAGCGGGCGGGCACACACGACGAGGTGCCCTTCCTCCTGGGACGTATCCATCCCTACGAGAAGTTCGTGGAGTCCGACCGGATTCAGTACAAGGTCGCGACCGGTCTGTACAAGTACCATCCGGGGGCGCGCGAGTTCGTGCCGACGGAGCCGTCGCACGTGACGCTGTCGGCCTCGGACATGAACCGCATGTTCACGATTCTCGGCGCCAGTGGCCAGGAGGATCCCCGCTTCTCCGAATGGCAGCCGCGCACCGACGGCGGAGAGATCGTTCGCCAGAAGTGGGGTTGCCAGGACTCCTACCAGGTTGTCGACTTCCTGAACGCGGCGGCCGAGGCCGAGACCGGAGCGGACGTGTCGTTCTGGAGATGGTTCAAGGCCAAGTTCGGCGCCAGCGTGAAGGTCGGAACCGAGCGAAAGCGCACGGTCGACAAGCATGATCCGGAGTTCCTACACCAGCTCACGTTCTGGCGCCTCAACGCACCGGATTCCGGGAAGTCCTTGCTCGAGGTCGTCATCGACAAGCGCTCGCCCTGCTCGTCCGCCGAGGATGCGAGGCTCGAGTACCAGTTCGAGTTTCCCGGCGATCAGCTGGACGATTTCGGCATCACGCACAGCTGGTCGGAGGCCGCCGGGCTGCGCCCGCTGGGCAACGCGCCGATGTCCCTGTCGACGCTGGATGATCTACAGCGGCTGCAACACGAGCTCGACAAGGCGAAGTTCCTCCAGTCGGGCGGCCAGGCGTTCGAGCACGCCCCGCACCTGCGGGATCTCATCGTGATGATCACGGCGGTGGTGCTGCCGCCGTCGCGATGACGTTCGCCGCTCGGCGAGGCGCGCAGGCCGCCCGATAATCGCGCCTGGGATGCCCGCCACACTCGTCGGAGAGCGGCGGCGGGTCGGATCCGGCCCGATCTCAGGCCACCGCCCCGGCCATCTCCGGACACCCCAGGTAGCCGTAGCTCTCGTGATCGTTGCCACAAGTGCCGAGACGGCCGACACGGCACCATCCGGCCAGGTCTCCGAGCCGGGTTTGATCATCACGGCTCCCGCTGTGAAGGGCATCGTCATGCGCCAGACGATGAGCGCTACGGCGACGATTCGCCGCCCGGCAACTCGTCCACGGCGATACTCGCGGGC
>JBFKMV010000289.1:0-3312 GCA_041629655.1 Candidatus Polarisedimenticolaceae bacterium | reverse complement strand
CAGGCCCACTTCTTCCCCGGCTCCTGCCACCAGGTGCGCCAGCCGCCGAGGATCGCGCGCTTGAAATCGACCTGCGGCATGAACCCCAGGTCGGCGCGGAAGTCGCGGCCGACGTCCTCGAGGTTGGCGCGGACGGTCCAGTTGCGCGTGGAGTGCCGGTAGCTCAGCGCCCAGGCGTCGTCCTCGAACTCGCCGGCCGGTTGGCCGAGGTCGTTGACGATCGCCTGCGGGTACTCCGTCTGCGAGCGCAGCAGCTGCACCCGCAGCGTGTCCTGGTCGGTGGCGCGGGCCAGCCCGTCCACGCCGAACACTCGGTTGTGGTACACGTCCCCCTCGCGCGAGGTCAGCAACGCCCCGAGCGCCGAGTTCTTGCCCAGATCACGCCGGTAGCGCAGCACGCCGACGTCGAACTCGTCCTCCAGGACGGCGAAGCGCGACCCCTGGCTGCCGGGGAGCAGCAGCGTGACGTCGCTCCCGGGGTCGTCGCGCGCCGCGAAGGCGCCCAGCGCGTTGGCGCCTTCCTTGCCGGTCAGCTTGACGCCCCATTCCGGAACGGCGACGGTGCGCGTGTAGAACGCATTCATCAACGTCTCGAAGAAATCGCCGCCCTCGAGAAAGAACGGCCGCTTCTCCGGGAAGAACAGCGCGAACTGCTCGTTGACGTCGAGCCGCGCCACGTCGGCCTCGACCTGCGAGAAGTCGGGGTTGGCGGTGCCGCTCAAGGTCAGGTTGGGCGTGACGCCCCAGCGCGCGGTCAGGCCCAGCTCGCTCTCCACGTCCCCGGTGTCGAGGCCGCTGTCGGGGAACGCGGGGTTGGTGTCGGTGCGGCCCGCCGTCAGCGTCGGCGTGATCTCCAGGTTCTTGCCCGGCTCGGCGCCCTCGAAGCCGACCACCTTGTCGATCTGGCACAGGTAGCAGCTGACGTTGCGGTCGCGCGGGTTGCTGGTGAACTGGAACCGCTGCTCGCGGGGGTAGATCCGGATCAGGTCGAGCCCCCAGACCTGGGTGCCGCTGCCGCGCTGGAAGCGCAGCGAGGTGTACGGGATCGACAGCTCCACCTCGTAGCCCTGCTCGGTGATGCGCCCGGCGGAATCCCAGATCGCGTCCCACGACGAGTCCTCGCTGCCGTTGACGTCGTCCTGCACCAGGTCCATTTGCACGCCCACGGGGTTGACGAAGAACTCGAACGCGCGGCGCTCGTCGTTGAAGGTGTCCACCACCAGCCCGACGAAGTCGTCCTGGAACGCGCGGTCGCGGTCCGACAGCCGCGCCCGGATCCGCGAGGGGTCGGGGTCGTGGGCCCGGAACGCCGCGTAGAGCCGCCCGTCGTCGTAGGCCAGAAACGCCTCGGTGCGCACCCGGGCCTCGATGTTGTCGCCGGGGTTGACCTCCCACGGCAGCTCGATCCTGAGCGCCTGCTCCCAGGCCGGCTCGTCGAGCACCCCGTCGAGGCGGAACCCCTCGAGGCGCGGGATCGGCTTCGGCGTGCGGTCGCGGGTCGTGGCAAAGCGCTCGGGCGGCGGCGCGTCCTCGGCCGCCGCGGGC
Source organism: Candidatus Polarisedimenticolaceae bacterium (assembly GCA_041629655.1). Taxonomy (GTDB): domain Bacteria; phylum Acidobacteriota; class Polarisedimenticolia; order Polarisedimenticolales; family Polarisedimenticolaceae; genus JBFKMV01. The sequence continues at coordinate 1,767 of JBFKMV010000289.1, read as the reverse complement.
GACACGAATACCTGTAGCAACACGATTGCGGCGGCTACCGCGCAGGCGCGTCCGAACATGCTACTCCCGGCCCCTTTGAACCTCTTGAACGTCCGACGCCGGAAAAGGTTGTTGAATTTTTTCTCCGGCAGCCCGGGACCGCGGCGCGCCCAACCGCGGCAACTGCGGGCCGCGGGTCCGCGAGAAGCGTCTCGCGTCCCGTCCGGCGACCGCGAATCCACGAGAAGATACTGCCGCAAAACGCACGATCCTGCCTTCGCGCATCTTCGGCCCGGCCGGGGATGCGCTTTTTTTTGCGGCCCCGGCGCGGCGTGCGACAATCCCGGTCCGACGCCACCGGAGGCCCGCGTTGCCCGACGATGCCCGCTTTGCCGACCTGCGCTCGTTCCTCGAGCGGCTGCGCCGCGACGGTGACCTGGCCGTCGTCGAGACCGAGGTGGACGCTCGCCTGGAGGCGGCGGAGATCCACCGCCGCGTGATCGCGGCGGGCGGCCCGGCGCTCCTGTTCACCGACGTTCGCGGCGCCGAACTCCCGCTGGCCACGAACCTGTTCGGCACGCAGCGCCGCGCCGGGCTGGCGTTCGGCGAGCGGCCGCTGCGCCTGATTCGCCGCGTGGTGGAGCTGGCGCAGACGCTGCTGCCCCCGACGCTGCCCAAGCTGTGGGGCGCGCGCGACGTCGGCCGCGAGCTGCTGCGCGTGGGCACGCGCCGGCGGCGCTCGGCTCCGGTCACCGAGGTCGTCACCTCGGAGGTGCGCCTCGACCGCCTCCCGGTCCTGACCACGTGGTCCGGGGACGGCGGCCCGTTCATCACGCTGCCGCTCGTCTACACCGAGCATCCGGAGACGGGCATCCCCAACCTCGGGATGTACCGCCTGCAGGTCCACGACGCGCGCACCACGGGCATGCACTGGCAGATCGGCAAGGGCGGCGGCTTCCACTACGCGGTGGCCGAGGCCGCGGGCCGCCCGCTCCCGGCGACGGTGTTCCTGGGCGGACCGCCGGCGCTGATCCTGGCCGCGATCGCGCCGCTCCCGGAGAACGTACCGGAGCTGCTGCTGGCCTCGCTGATCGCCGGGCAGCGTCTCGACAGCTGCCCGGGGCCGGGCCCGCACCCGCTGATCGGCCGGGCCGAGCTGGCCCTCGTCGGCCACGTACCGCCGAGGACGCGACGGCCCGAGGGGCCGTTCGGCGACCACTACGGCTACTACTCGCTGCGTCACGACTACCCGGTGTTCGAGGTCACGCACCTGGCCCGGCGACGCGACGCGATCTTCCCGGCGACGGTGGTCGGCAAGCCGCGCCAGGAGGACTTCTTCATCGGCGACCTGCTGCAGGAGCTGCTGTCGCCGCTGTTCCCGCTGGTGATGCCGGCGGTGGAGAAGCTGTGGTCCTACGGCGAGACCGGCTACCACTCGCTGGCCGCCGCCGTGGTCCGCCAGCGTTACAAGCGCGAGGCGATGGCCTCGGCGTTCCGCATCCTGGGTGAGGGGCAGCTTTCGCTGACCAAGTTCCTGCTGGTCGTGGACCGACCGGTCGACCTGCGCGATTTTCGCGCGACCCTCGAGCACGTGCTGGCGCGCACGCGGCCCGAGACCGACCTGTACGTCTTTGCCAACCTCTCCATGGACACCCTGGACTACACCGGGCCGACCGTCAACGAAGGCAGCAAGGGCGTGCTGCTCGGACTCGGCGATGCGGTGCGCAAGCTGCCCGCCGGGTTTTCCGGTGCGCTGCCGCAGGGTTTCCCCGAGGCGCTGCCGTTCTG
>JBFKMV010000288.1:0-3335 GCA_041629655.1 Candidatus Polarisedimenticolaceae bacterium | reverse complement strand
GCCGTTGGCCAGCAACGCGTTCTACCGGGACGTCCTCGAGACCGAACGGGTGCGCGGGGACCGCGAGCTGACCGATCGCGTCGAGACCTGCGTCGCGTTCAACCTGATCGAGCTCGGTGAGCCCAAGCGGGCGCGCAAGAAGCTCGAGCGCTGCCTCAAGAACTTTCCGCACAGCGGTTACCGCGCGAGCCATCTGTACGGTCTGGTGAAGACCAGTCTCGCGCTGAGCGACGCCGCCGACGCCGGCAAGTGGCTCGACGCGCTGGAGCAGGAGTTCCCGCAGCACGCCTTCACCGCCGCGGCGCGCCAGGAGCTGGCGGCGAGTCGTTGAGAGCCCCGGTCTTGCGTTTCGCGCGACTGTCCGACGCGTTGGCCCTGACGTCCCTGGGAGTCGTGGGCGGTGCGCTGGCGGGGGCCGCCGCGGCGCTGTACGACGTGCTGGCCAACGGCTACCTCCAGGCGGGCACGCTGCGCCTCGCCGCGCTGGCGGCGTGGGATGCCCAGGTGGTGTGGATCCCTCCGGGTCTGCTCTCGGGTGTCGCGTTGACGCTGCTGGCGGCCGCGGTGTGGCGGCTCGGGGAGGCCGGCCGCCGCCGGCCCGCGTTGCGGTTGCTGGCGCCGGTCCCGCGGCGCAAGCTCGTCATCGTGGTCGTGGCCTGCCTGGCCGTGCTCGTGCCGGCGGCCTGGGCCGTGAACCAGCGCCTCCTTCCGCACAAGCTCCACCCCGTCAGCCTGGCCGCGGACCTGTTGATGGTGCTGCTGGCGGCGGCCGTCGGAGCGGCGTTCGTCCGGGCGCCCTGGAGCGCCAGCGCGCGGGTCCTGCGCCGCCTCGGTGCGGTCTGTCTCACGGCCGCGGTCGCGCTGTTCGGCGCGCTGGCCCTCGACCGGCGGACCACCCGCCCCACCGGGCCGAACCTGTTGATCGTGCTCTCGGACACGCTGCGCCGCGACCACCTGGGCCACTACGGGTATCGGCGCGACACCTCGCCCCAGCTCGACCGGCTGGCGCGGGAGTCACGGGTGTTCCTGAACGCCTTCGCGCAGGCGCCGTCGACCAAGCCCTCGGTGGCCTCGCTGTTCACCTCGCGCTATCCCAGCCAGCACGGCACGTTGTACAACCGTTCGAGCCTCTCGCGGCGGCACTTCACGTTGGCCGAGATTCTGCGCCAGCGCGGTTACCGCACGGCCGGGTTCTACGAGAACCCGGTGGTCTCCGAGGTGTTCGGATTCGCCCAGGGGTTCGCCAGCTGGACCGCCGATGACCGCCGCTACCGTGCGACGAGCCAGGCGATGGAGCCGTTCGACGAAGCAATCGACGCCTGGATCGAGCGCGACGCCCGAACGCCGTTCTTCCTCTACGTGCACTACATCGACCCGCACAGCCCGTACCGCGCTCCCGCGGGCTTCGACCGCTTCTTCGACCCCGACTACGACGGCGACGTCGACGGTGACCTCTCGCCCTGGGCCGACGTGACCCGGTTCCGCGAGGATCCGCGGGCGCTCGAGCACCTGGCGTCGCTCTACGACGACGAGATCCGTTACGTCGACTCACGGTTCGGCCGTTTGATCGGGACCCTGCGTCGGCTGGGCCGGCTCGACGACACGGTGGTGGTGTTCCTGTCCGATCACGGCGAGGCGTTCATGGAGCACGGTCACCTGTTCCACTCGCAATCGGTGTATGCCGAGCTGATCGACATCCCGTTGCTGGTGCGCTACCCCGGCGTGCTGCCGCCCGGGGAAGACCGGCGCCCCGTCTCCCACGTCGATCTGCTGCCCACCCTGCTCGGATTGCTCGACGTCGACAACGGGCCCGCGGTCCCGGCCGGCCGCGACCTGCTGCGGGAGGTCGCCGCGGAGCAGGCCCGGGACCTCGTGCTCGTCGAGCACCTGCGCGGCCACGGTTGGGGACGCCGACAGCGGGCCCTGATCCGTGGGCCGTGGAAGCTGGTCCACTCGCTGGACGAGGACCGCTTCGAGCTGTTCCACCGTCCGAGCGATCCGGGCGACCATCGCGACCTGGCCCGCGATCGTGCCGACGTCGCCCGCGAGCTGATCGCCGAGCTGCTGCGCCGGGAGGCGACGCTCGAGGCCGACCACGCGGCCGGGACCGTGGACCTCGACGCGCGGACCCAGGAGAAGCTGCGCTCGCTCGGTTACGTCCGGTGAGACGGTTCCGCCGCCGGGTTACTCCGGCTCCCCGGAGGGCGAGCAATCGGGGCACAGGCCGTGGGTGAACAGCACGTCGCGGCGCATGAAATAGGCTTCCAGGCGCTGCCAGTCGCCGGCGTCGGTGCGGCACTTGTGACAGGTGGCGCAGATCGGCACCAGCATCGACAACCCCGCCGGCAGCGGGTCGATGCGGGCGGGCGCACCGGCCGCCCGGAAGACCGTCGACAGGTCGTTGGCCACCAGGCTCAAGAAGCGCAGGTCGTCACGGTCGTAGGCGCGCCGGCGCGTCGTCTCGACGTTGAGCACCCCGATCACGTTCTTCTCGGCACGGATCGGTACGCACAGCTCCGAGCGGATGTTGTCGCGAACCGGCATGTAGCGTGGATCCTGGCGCACATCGCCGCTCAGCACCGGCTCGCCGGTGCGGCAGACCCAGCCGGTGATCCCGGCTTCGCGCCGGGGCCGCTTCGACTCCACGTGGGCCCGGTCCTGCTCGAGCGTCCCACCGTTCAGGCGGGTCCGACCGAGCGCGATCGGTCTCAGCCGACCGGATGCCCGGTCGACGGTCAGGACGGCCGCGTTCTCGTAGCTCAGTTTCCGCTCGACGAGATCCACGGCCGCCTGCACCGACTCGGTGACGGCCGGAAGATCCGAGATCGCCGGCTTGAGCTCCAGGAGCGTGTCGAGCTCCAGCTCGCGGCGCCGCAGCTTTCTCGGACAGCAGACCAGCCGGGACCCCCGTGCCGCCAGGCGCGCGAAGAAACGCCCACCCGGGTATCCTTGATTCATGAACCCCCCCTCTTCGGATCGGCGAGCCGCGGTCGCTCCCCCACGCCGCGACGCTACCGGTGGAGGTTACCACACCGTGCCGAGCCCACGACCTGGACGCCGATTTGACCGTCCATCGACGCCGGGCTAGAGTGAGCGATCCCGACCCACCATGCGCAGCGCCCCTCTCGTTCCAGCGGTTCCGACGTCCGCCGCGATGGCCCTCGGCCTGCTGCTGTCGCTGCCCGCCACGGCGGACGTCCCGCCGAACCGTGCCGTCGACGCCGCGCCGTTCGGCGCCGTCCAGCGTTGGCAGGCCGACGGAACCGACCTGGGCGTCGTGTGGGAGGACCCCCGGGACCTGTTCCGCGTCGTGATCGAGTTCGGCGACGGTGTCG
>JBFKMV010000287.1:0-3508 GCA_041629655.1 Candidatus Polarisedimenticolaceae bacterium | reverse complement strand
TCGTACCAGTACGACGACGCCGAACGGCTGGTCTCGGCGCAGCACCCGCTGACGCCGGACGAGACGTACCTGTACGACGAGGCCGGACAGCGGACCGAAGCCGCCAGCGGCTTCTCGTTCGTCAGCAACCAGGCCGGGCAGCTGATCCAGCGCGGCGCCACCGGCTATCTCTACGACCAGCGCGGCAACCTGGTCCGTAAGCTCGACGCCGACGGCGGAATCACCGACTACACCTGGAACCCCGAGAACCAGCTCGAGCGGATCGACCTGCCGGGCGGCTCGGTGGTGCAGTACCGCTACGACGCGATCGGACGGCGGATCGAGAAGGACGTCGACGGCACGCGCACGCTGTACGTGTACGACCAGCTCGACGTGTTGATGGAGTACGACGGCGCGGGGACGGTGCTGGCGCGCTACGGCTTCGGCGACCGCGTCGACCGGCCGTGGATCGTCACCAAGAGCGGCGCGACCTACGCGCTGTACCACGACCGGCTGCAGAGCCTGATCGCGGCCAGCGACGCCACCGAGGCGTTGGTCTCGGAGTACAGCTACGACTCGTTCGGCAACATCATCGCGTTGAGCGGGACCAAGCTGACCGACTTCGCGTTCACCGGGCGCCCGTTCGACGACGAGAGCGGACTGTATTACTTCCGCGCGCGCTACTACGATCCCGTCGCCGGCCGGTTCACCAGCCCCGACCCGCTGGGGTTCGTCAACGGGATCGACCTCTACGCGTACACCAACAACACCCCGCTGAACAACCTCGACCCGACCGGCGAGTTCCTGGACACGCTGCTCGACATCGGGTTCATCCTCTACGACATCTACCGCATCGTCGCCGACAACATCATCGGCGATTGCGACAACCTGGGCGAGAACCTGCTGGCGCTGGGGCTCGACGTCGGCGGCGCGCTGATCCCGTTCGCCACCGGCGGCGGGGCGGCGGCGCGGGCCGGGCGCGGCGCGCTGGAGGTCGCCGACAGCGGCACCGACCTGGCCCGGCAGGCCGGCCGTGCCGGCGAGGAAGCGGCCGGGATCATCAAGAACACCGATCACATCCCGTCGGCCAGCGGGACGGCAAACTACCGCATCCCGGACCAGCTGCTGCACGAGCAGAAGATCATCTCGGAGGTCAAGAACGTCAACTACCAGTCGTACACCAACCAGCTCAAGGACTTCGCGTCCTACGCCAAGGACAAGGGGTACACCTTCGAGCTGTACGTGCGGCCGGACACGCGGCTGTCGGGTCCGTTGCAGGAGGCCGTGGCCAAGGGCGAGATCGTGCTGTGCTTCATCGGGTCGGGGTGCTGATAGGATTGTCCCCACGGTGAGCCATGGCCAAGCGTAAGCCGATGACGGCGCAGGAGCTGATGGAGCAGCTCGAGCGCGACCCGGAGTACCGGCGCGGCGAGCAGCAGCGCGAACGAGAACGGGCGCAAGGGGCGGCGGAATTCCGCCGGGCCGCGGCGCCCGTGCTCGAGGCGCTGGCCGCGGCGGGCGTCGAGGTCGAGCGGCTGGAGGACCTCCAGCGCAAACGGCCCGGCGTGGAGCGCGCGGTGCCGGTGCTGGTCGAGTGGCTCGGCCGCGTCGAGCGCGACGACGTCAAGGAGGCGGTCGTGCGCGCGCTCTCCGTCCCCTGGGCCCGCCCCGCGGCGGCGGCCCCGCTGGTCGCCGAGTTCCGCGCCGTCACCGATCCGACGCTCAAGTGGGCGATCGGCAACGCCCTGGCCGTCGTGGCCGACGAGACCGTGCTCGACGACCTGATCGAGCTGGTGCGGGACGCCGGGCACGGCAAGTCGCGCGAGATGCTGCCGCTGGCGCTGGCCACCGCCGGCGGCGCCCGGTCGATCGCGGTGCTACGCGAGCTGCTTCAGGACGACGAGGTCGCCGGACACGCGGTGATGGCGCTGGGCAAGCTGCGGGCCGGGGAAGCGCGAACGGATCTCGAACCGTTCCTCGAGCACCCCAAGGCCTGGGTGCGCAAGGAAGCCAGGCAGGCGCTGAGCAAGCTCAGCCGCTGAGCTGGTAGCGGTCGAGCCACTCCAGCAGCTCGCGCACCAGCTCGGTACGCGGTACGGCGTGGCTGCCGGGGTAGACCACGTACTTCTTGTCCGCCTGCGGCGTGCCCAGCAGGTCATGCAGCGGCTTCTGCGCGGTCTCGACGGGGAAGAAGAAGTCGAACTCGCCGTTGATCATCAGCGTCGGCTGGCGCACCCGGCCGACGTAGTTGATCTGGTCCGCCTCGGGCAGCGCGCGCTGGAACAGCAGGCCCGCCACGTACAGCAGGTTGACCTGGATCCGCGGCTCGACGGCCGGCAGGATCGTCCCCATCACGCCGCCCCAGCTCGCGCCGAAGAACGCCAGACGGCCGGTGTCCAGGTCGTCGCGGGTCTCCATGTAATCGATCGAGCGGGCCAGGTCCTTGCCCCACATGATCACGTGGTCCTTGTAGAAGTTCGTCTCCTCGGGGTAGTCCGAGTCCAGCTCGTCGCCGCGCTCGTAGGTGCCCTTGTAAATCGGGAACATCACCGCTCGCCCGCTCTTGAGCAGGAACGAGAAGCGCTGGCCCGTCTCACCCTCGCTGGAGCTGGCGTGGATCGCGTTGGAGCCGGGGAAGTAGATCACCGTGCGGTGCGGGGGCGGGGTCTCGGGCAGGTACAGCCACGCCAGCACCCGCTCGCCGCCGTAGGCCGCGTCGAACGCGACCCGCTGGCGCGTCCAGTCGCCCTGGTCGTCTTCGGAGAGGATCTCGGCGTTGAGCGGCGTGCGGTCGTACTCGAACTGCCGCAGGAAGATCCGGAACGTCTCGTCGGAGACCGGCGTCTCCTTGTAGAAGTCGCGGAACGGCATCTCGATCACCTGCGCCAGCGCCGGATCGTCGCCGGCCGGATCCAGCGGCCGGATGCAGCGGAAGCCGTTGGTCGGCTGGCGGTCCCAGGGCGACTGGGCGAAGGCGTCGTTGAACGACCAGCCGGCGTCGTTGAAGCCGCCGCCGAGGATGAAACGGTGACCGTCGCGAGACGACGCGTTGCGGCACCACTCGCGCACGTTGCCCGCCATGTCGACGACGCCGAAGCGGTTCATCGAGCGGTCGCTCCCGGCCGGCCACGGCCCCTCGCCGCCGAAGTTCGACAGCGGGACGATCGAGCCGCTGGCCCAGGTCAGCGCGGCGTGGTTCCAGTGGTAGATCGTGGGCAACTGCTTGCCGGCCCAGCGGGCGTAGGCCGCGGCCTCGTACCAGCTCACGCCCGAGACCGGCAGCTCATCGCGGCCCTCGCGGTAGTCGCCGACCTCCCAGTCCGCGGGGCCCGCGCGGCCGGTCGCGTCGCGGAAGCGTCCCATCGCCCCGTCGAACGACAGCGTGCGTGCGCCGTCGACGAACGGGTGTTCCCAGTACTCCGGGTTCTCGTAGCCGCCGGCGGCGACGAACTCGCGGTACTCGCGGTTGGTCACCTCGTGGCGGTCGATCAGGAAATCGCCGGTGGGCAGCCCTTGCAGGTGATCGATG
>JBFKMV010000286.1:0-3553 GCA_041629655.1 Candidatus Polarisedimenticolaceae bacterium | reverse complement strand
TGTGGTTTCCGCCGATCGACAGGCTGTCGCCGTCCCCCGTGGCGATCCAGACCGACAGCTCGGGGTTGGTGACCTTGATCCCGGTGGCCACCGCCGGCGCGCGGCCGTGGATCGTGAGAAAGCCGAAGGTGTCCATGTAGTACGGGAAGCGGCTCGAGCAGCCGATCCCGGACACCACCACGAACTGCTCCTTCGGGATCCCCAGCTCCGGGAACACCTGCTGCACCGCGCTGAGGATCGCGTAGTCGCCGCAGCCCGGGCACCAGCGCACCTCCTGGTCCGTGGCGAAGTCCTTCTTGGTCAGCTTGAGTCCGTCGGCCATGGCGGTCCCCTAGGTCAGCTCGTCGATCCGGGCCAGGATCTCGGCGGTCCGGAACGGCAGGCCCTGGACCTTGGTCAGCGAGTGCACCGGCGTCAGGAAGCGTCCCTGCAGCAGCAGCGCCAGCTGGCCGAGGTTGTTCTCCGGCAGCAGCAGGTTGTCGTAGCGCTCGAGCACCTCGCCGAGGTTGGCGGGGAACGGGTTGAGGTGCCTGAGGTGCAGCTGGCTGACGCGCTTGCCCTGCTGCCGGGCCTGGCGCACGGCGCTGGTGATCGCCCCGAAGGTCGAGCCCCAGCCCAGCACCAAGAGCCCGCCCTCGGCGTCACCCTCCGGCTCGGCCGGCGGCAGATCGTCGGCGACACGCGCCACCTTTTCCGTGCGCAGGCGCACCATGTGCTCGTGGTTCAGCGGATCGTAGGAGACGTGTCCGCTGCCGTCCGCCTTCTCCAGGCCCCCGACGCGGTGCTCGAGTCCGGCGGTACCCGGCACGGCCCAGCTCCGCGCCAGCGTGCGCTCGTCGCGGGAGTAGGGCCGGAAGCCCTCGCGCGCGGTGCGGAAGTCCGGTCGGAACTCGGCCAGGTCGGCGAACGCGGGCAGCTTCCACGGCTCGGTGCCGTTGGCGATGAAGCCGTCGGAGAGCACGATCACCGGCGTCATGTGCCGCACCGTCAGGCGGCAGGCCTCGTAGGCGGTGTCGAAGCAGTCCGCCGGGGAGCGCGCGGCCAGCACGATGCACGGCGACTCGGAGTGCCGGCCGAACATCGCCTGCAGCAGATCGGCCTGCTCGGTCTTGGTCGGCAAGCCGGTCGAGGGCCCGCCGCGCATGATGTCCACCACCACCAGCGGCAGCTCGACGGACACGGCCAGGCTCAGGAACTCGCTCTTCAGCGCCAGCCCCGGCCCGCTGGTCGAGGTCAGCCCGAGCGCGCCCGCGAACGAGGCGCCGATCGCCGCCCCGATCGCGGCGATCTCGTCCTCGGCCTGGAAGGTCACCACGCCGAAGCGCTTGTACTTCGACAGCTCGTGCAGCAGGTCGGACGCCGGCGTGATCGGGTACGAGCCCTGGAACAGCGACAGCCCGCTGCGCTGCGAGGCGGCGATGAAGCCCAGCGCCAGCGCCTGGTTGCCCGCGATGTTGCGGTAGGTGCCGGGCTCCAGGCGCGCCGGGGGAACCTCGTAGGTCTCCTGAAAGACCTCGGTCGCCTCGCAGTAGGCGTAGCCCGCCTTGAGCGCGCGCTGGTTGGCGTCGATCAGCTCGGTCTTGCCCTTGAACTTCTGCTCGATCCAGCGCAGCGAGTGCTCCAGCGAGCGGTTGTACAGGTAGTACATCATGCCCAGCGCGAAGAAGTTCTTGCAGCGGTCGACCATCCGGACCGGCAGCCCGAGCTCCTCCAGCGCCGCGCGCGTCAACCGCGTCAGCTCGACCTTGAACAGCCGGTAGCCGTCTAGCGAGCCGTCCTCGAGCGGACTCCTGTCATAGCCGGCCTTCTTGAGGTCGATCTCGCGGAACGAGTCGACGTTGACCACCAGGATCCCGTTCGGGCGCAGGTCGCCGAGGTTGACCTTGAGCGCGGCGGGATTCATCGCGACCAGCGCGTCCGGCTGGTCGCCGGGCGTGAACACCTCCTCGGAGGAGAAGTTGATCTGGAAGCCGGAAACGCCCGGGAGCGTGCCGGCCGGCGCCCGGATCTCGGCCGGGAAGTCGGGCAGCGTGGCCAGGTCGTTGCCGGCCAGGGCGCTGGTGGCCGTGAACTGGCTTCCGGTGAGCTGGATCCCGTCGCCGGAATCACCCGCGAAGCGGACCACTCCGCGGACCTGCCGCTCCTTCCTCGGTTGCCTCGTCGGCGTGGTCTGGCTCGCCATGTTTCTCGCGTCGCCGCTGCGCAGGGATGTCCCCAGGGGAGTCTGCCCGGCCCGACCCGGATTCTAGCGCCTCGCGGGATTTCCCGCAGCGGTTCGGCCGGCCCGGGCACTCAGTTGACGCGGCCCAGACGCCGCCGGAGCCAGGCCAGCCGTCCTCGCACCGCGGCGGCGTCGGGGGCGGCGGGCTCCAGCGAGAGGTAGGCCTCGAGGTCGCGCAGCGCCGCGCCGGGGCGGCCGAGGTGGGCCAGCAGGAAGCCGCGGTCGCGCACCTCCTGGGTGTCGCCCGGCGCGAACGCGAGCAGCCGCTCGACGTAGGTCAGCGCCGCGCCGTACTCGTCACGCGCCAGGTGGGTCCGCTTGAGGTTGCGCAGCATGCGGATCAGCACCTCGCGGTCGGTGGCGCCGGCGAGCAGCTCGGGGCGGAACAGGGACGGGCGCCCCGTGGCCCGGATCACGAGCTGCCGGCAGTCGTCCACCGTGATCACCTGCGCGCCGTGGTACGGGTCGACCAGGATGTCCCGGCCGTCGAGGCGGCACCCGACCACGAAGTGCCCCGGAAGCGCGATGCCGCGGGTCTCGAACCCCGCCGCCCGCGCCACCTCGGCGAACAGCAGCGACAGCGTCAGCGGAATGCCGGTCCGGCGGTCCAGCACCTCGTTGAGGAACGAGTTACGGGGATCGTCGTAATCGTCGGCGTTGCCGCGGAAGCCCAGCTCCTCGAACAGGTAGGCCCGTACCGCATCGAGCCGGGCGAACGGGTTGGCGAGACGCTTCGCGCGCCGCGCGGCGCCCTGGCCCAGCTCGTGGATGCGCCGCAGCTCGCGCTCGACGTCGAGCTCCGGGTATTCCTCGGCCGCGACCAGCAGCGCGGCGCGCAGGATGTCGAAACCCTGCGCGCTGCCGACCAGCTCGGCCAGCTCGCCGCGGATCCTCCGCCGGTGCTCGCTCATCCTCGGGTGCATCCGCTCGTTGCTCCACGGGTCCGCGGAGGACCCCAGAAGGAGAATGGTACGGTCGGGGAAGGACCGTTGCCACGGTCAGAGTCGAGCCATTCGGTCCCCGGGGCCCCGGGACGGAGCTCCGGAACCAGGACAGGATCCGTGCGATCAGCTCCCGCCGCTGCGGCAGGTGGCCCTTTTGCGGCACCGACGCACGAGAGCAGCGTCGTCAGCGGCGCGCCCGCATCTCAGCGCCGCCCGCCGCGCTTACGTCGCGAGCGGCCCGCCCCGCCCGCTGCCGCCGGCATCAGCTCGTTGCTCTTGACGCTCCGCGGCACCTCGGGCTCCGCCGGCTCGGGCTTTGCCGCACGGTCGGTGTTCGCAGCCTCTCCCTCCGGCTGCCCGGAGCCCGATCCGCGCCGCCGGCGCCGGC
>JBFKMV010000285.1:0-3559 GCA_041629655.1 Candidatus Polarisedimenticolaceae bacterium | reverse complement strand
GACGCGGTAGACCCAGCCGTCGCCTTCCTGCTCCAGGCGCTCGTCCAGCTCGTACGACTGGTGGTCGAAGTCGGCCTCGATGCGGAACGGCTCGCCGGGCCGCCCGGGCTCGACGACGAACTCGCCGATCGAAAGGTCGAGCACCAGGCGGCCCGGGCGCGCTCTCGGCGACCGCGCGCCGGGGCTCAGCTCGCGACGGGTACCCAGCTCCGACGGTTGGAGCGCCTCCGGACCGCCGGGCGCGGCGAGGATCGCACCGGCGGGCAGCTCGCGCGCCAGGTCGCGGTGGACGTACTCCGGGTCGGGGACACCGAGCGCGAGCCCGACCGCCGCGATGACGAACCCCACGCCCACCACGAGGACCAGGCAGCCCAGGCAGCCGAACATTCCGGTCTTGAAGCAGCCGCGCTTGCCCGTGCCTGCCATCGGTCTCCTCCCCGGCCCCGGCCAGCCCGTCGACCAGCATAACGTGCCGGCATCGCCGGAGGTTCCCCGAATTCGCTATCATCGACCACGGGTTCGCGACCGGAGGTGGGAATCATGAGAGCAGTATTGTGGATGCTGGTCGCCGTGACGGCGCTCGCCTGCGCCGCGGGCGCCGGCGCGACCGGAGGAGCTGCGGTGGCCAACGATGTCGCCACGCGCGTGGCGTGGGACGAGCAGTCGTTCGAACCGGTGCGGGTCCGTGTGCTCGAGTCGGACCCGCCGCGCTTCGTGCTGGTGTGGAGCCGCGAGATGCCCACGCCGGGTTACGCGCTGAGGGTCGATTCCGTCGCGGTCGACGACGAGGCGGGCCGGATCGTCGCCCGGATCAGCGAGCTGGCCCCGTCGGGCATGGTGGCCCAGGTGATCACGAGGACGGAGCTGTCGATCGAGGTCGGCCCGTTACCGGCCGGCCGCTACGTGGTCGAGGTTCGCTCGCGCAAGGGCGACAAGGGCGCCTACCGCGCCGCCGGCGCCGGCGTCCTGGTGGCCGGCGGCGGCGGGCAGCCGCGGCGCTGACGGCGCGTCGGCCCGGATCAGCTCCGGCCGTACACCGGTACGAGCCCCCCGCGGGTGGTGGTGTTGGCGGGCGAGGCCAGAAACGCGATCGTCGCCGCGACGTCCTCCACGCGCGCCCAGGCGTCGTGGTCGGCCTCGGGCATCGCCTCGCGGTTGGCCTCGGTGTCCAGGATCGACGGCACGACCGCGTTGACCCAGATCCCCTCCGGGGCCAGCTCCTCGGCCAGGGCGACCGTCAACGCGGCGACCGCTGCCTTGCCGGCCGTATAGGCCACCATGCCGGCGCCGCCGCGCGGCTCGAGCGCCTGGCGGGAGGCGACGTTGACGATGCGGCCGCCCGCCTCGCCCGAAGCCCGGAGCTTGCGCAGCGCCTCGCGGCAGCACAGAAAGCACGTGCGGACGTTGCCGCGCAGCATCGCGTCAAGGGTCTCCGCCGCGGTCTCGCCGAAGGGTCCCATCGCGAAGCCGCCGGCGCAGTGGATCGAGGCCCACAATCCGGGCAGCCCCTCGTAGTAGGCGCGGATCGCTGCGGGGTCGCCGAGATCGACGCCGACCTCGACGCTCACGCCGCTGTGACGCGCCATCCGGAACTCTCCCAGCGATTCGGCGCTACGCGCCGGGACGTGGCACGCCGCGCCGTGCTCCAGCAGCACCTCGACCACCGCCTGCCCCAACGCCCCGGTGCCGCCCGTGACCACCACGTGCCGGCCCTGGAAATCGAGCTTCATCGCTGCACCTCGTCAGGTGTGGATCTCGACCACGTCGCCCTCGGCGAGCAGGTGGTCGGCATGGACCGTCTGTCCGTCGTGCACCTCGGCGCCCCAGATCCGCGCGAACTTCAAATGCTCGGCGAGGTCCTTGTGTATCGCCCGGGCCAGATCCCCGACGGTGGCCTGCCGCGGCAGCGTGAACGGCTGGTCGCGGTCGGCCGGCTTGCCCGGCTGCTTGGTGTAGACGCGGAGGATCTCGAGCGCCTCGAAGGTCCGGCGCCCCAGCTCCTCGAGCCCCTGCCCGTCCACGCTCGACACCGCGACGCGCGGCCAGGGCGTCTCCAGCAGCCCGTCCAGGATCTCGAGGTTCTCGTCCTCGCCCGGCCGGTCGAGCCCGGTCAACACCATCAGCGTGCGGCGGTAGGTCCAGCCGGGGCGCCGCTCCCCTTCCGGCCCCCCGGTCCCGACGGGCAGCAGCGCGATCGCCTTGTCCCCGAGCAGCCTCTCGACCAGCTCCAGGCCGTCCAGCGGGTTGTCGATGTCGAGCACCAGCCACAGCATGTCGGCGCCGCGGATCAGGTCGTAGACCCACGGCTCGACGTACTCCTCCGACAGCGGCGGCAGGTCGACGAGCTGGAACGCGATGTCCTCGTACCGCATCATGCCCGGCGTCGGCTCGCGCGTCGTGAACGGGTAGTCGGCCACCTCGGGCGTCGCGTGCGTCAAGCGGTGGACCAGGGCCGACTTGCCCGAGTTGGGTGGACCGACGAGCGCGATCTGGCCCGCGCCCTCCCGCGGGATGTGGCGGCTGAACGTGCTGGCGCCCGACTTGCCCTTGGGCTCCCGCTTCAGCTTCGCCATCCGCGACTTGAGGTCGGCCTGGAGCTTGTCCGTGCCCTTGTGCTTGGGCATGATGCGGAGCATCTCTTCCAGCGCGGCCAGCTTCTCCTCGCGCGTCTTGGCCGAGCGGTAGCGGTCCTCCGCTTCGTGGTAGGTCGGCGGCAGGTTCGCGGGCATGCCCCGTGCTCCGTTATCCCGGCTGGTGCTCGTCCCGCAGCAGGTCGAGCACCGTCTTCACCGGGCTGAAAGTCTCGAGCGGAACCTCGACGAAGGCGGTGTTCCAGCCCGCCATGGCGCCGTTCCACAGACCGGGCCGCTCCAGCGCCTTCAGCTCGCGGCCCCCGGCAGATTTCACCGTCACGATCACCGCGTCCTCGTCGACGAACCGCGCCAGGTCGTACTTCTCGCCGTCGGCGCGGCGCGGGGCGCAGACCAGATCCACCGGGTTGAAGTGGGTCGAGGCGCGAAGCAGGCGGCGCTGCTGCTGGGACTCCTGGTCGATCTGCGAGGTTTCGACGATCTGCAGGCTCACGGTGCCGTCGGCGCCGCGGACCCAGAACGGCCCGCCACCCGGCTCGCCGGTGTTCGGCACCACCCCGCACACGCGGAGCGGTCGCTCGAGCCGGTCGAGCAGCCAGTCGCGGCGGCCGGGAGGATCCTCGGGCACCGCGTCCGGGCCGGGCTCGACGTGGAGCCGCCGGCGGACGAAATCGAGCACCGCTTCGAGGTCGCTCCCCGAAGGCGTTCCGTCGCGCAGCGCCCCGACGCGCTCGAAGACCTCGCCCTGCAGGTCGAGCAGCCGGCCGGCCAGCACGCGCTTCCAGCGCACGACGAGCGGCTTGACGCGATCGGGCTGGACGTTGTCGATGTTCTTGACGAACACCAGGTCGGCGTCGATCGCGTCGAGGTTGTTGATCAGGGCGCCGTGGCCGCCGGGGCGGAACAGCAACCGGCCGTCGGCGTCGCGGAACGGCCGGCCGTCGAGGTCGGAGGCCAGCGTGTCGGTT
>JBFKMV010000284.1:0-3837 GCA_041629655.1 Candidatus Polarisedimenticolaceae bacterium | reverse complement strand
TTGAGCTCGAAGCCCAGCAGCGGGTTGTCGGAGCGCCGGTAGGCCGAGTCCTCGTCGCCGACGCCGATCAGTTTGACCTCCGGCGCGTAGCCGAGCACGCGCACCGCGGCCTCGCCGAGCAACAGCACGACCAGGATCGAGCCCAGCACGAGGCCGACGTTGGCCGCCCAGCCCTTGCGCCGCGGGCGGTCTTCGTCGTTCGGGGTGTTGTCGTCGCCCATGCCTTCGGGGTTCCCGCGCCGTTCCGCTCGCTGCGGTTCCGGAACCGTTGCGGCCCCCATGTATACAACGTTTCGCGGAGATACGCCGCTCCCCGGCGTCGCGCCGGCCTCAGTCGATGAGCCGGGCCGCACGGCCGATCAGCTCGATCAGCTCGGCGCGGTAGCCGAAGGTATCGGGACCCGCACCGGCCAGGGCCAGCCCCCGCACCTCGTCGAGCGTGAGTGAGCCGCGATGCGGCGAATCGCGCAGGATCATGCCAAACCCGGCGACCGCGGCGGCGAACTTGAAGTCGGCGGACGCCTGGTCGAGCGTCAATCCAGGGTCGATGACGGGGAACTCCAGCAGCCGGCTCTTCCGTCCGTCCGGCTCCTTGTAGCGGATCTTGAGCGTCAGCACCTCGCCGCCGGCGGCCTTGTCCGCGATCACGGGGGGCGTCTGGTACTTCAGCGGGTCGACCGCGGTCGCGGAGCTGTGCATCCCGGGCGGCACGATCTCGTACAGCGCCGTCACGCGGTGCCCCGCGCCGATCTCGCCGGCGTCCTTGCGGTCGTCGTTGAAGTCTTCCTTGCGCAGCATCCGGTTCTCGTAGCCGATCAGCCGGTAGGCGCCTACCTCGGCCGGGTTGAACTCGACCTGGATCTTGACGTCCTTGGCGATGGTGACCAGCGTTCCGCCGATCTCCTCGACCAGCACCTTGCGCGCTTCGCGCAGGTTGTCGATGTAGGCGTAGTTGCCGTTGCCGCGATCGGCCAGCAGCTCCAGCGTGTCGTCCTTGTAGTTGCCCATCCCGAAGCCGAGCGCGGTGAGGAAGATCCCGTCCCGCGCGTCCTGCTCGATCAGCTCGAGCAGCGTGCCGCGGTCTGTGACGCCCACGTTGAAGTCGCCGTCGGTGGCCAGGACGACCCGGTTGATGCCGCCCTCGACGAAGTTCTCGCGCGCCAGCTTGTAGGCCAGGCGCAGCCCGGAGCCGCCGTTGGTGCTGCCCCCGGCCTGCAAACGTTCCAGGGCGGCCAGGATCTCGGCCTTGGCGCTGCCCGGCGTCGGCGGCAGCACCACCCCCGAGGCGCCGGCGTAGACGACGATCGCGACCTGGTCGCTGCCGCCGAGCTGCTCGACCAGCAGCGCGAACGCGGACTTGAGCAACGGCAGCTTGTTCGGCGGCTGCATCGAGCCCGAGACGTCGATCAGGAAAACCAGGTTGCTGCCGCCGAGCTGCCCGCGCGGGATCTCGCGGCCCATCAGCCCGATCCGCACCAGCCGGTGATCGCCGTTCCAGGGGCTGTCCGCGATCTCGACGCTGGACGAGAACGGCGCGTCGCCCGCGGGCGGAAGGTAGTCGTAGCGGAAATAGTTGACCAGCTCCTCGATCCGCACCGCGTTGCGCGGCGGCCGCCGCCGCGAGGTGAGGAACCGGCGCACGTTGGCGTAGGACGCGGTATCGACGTCGATCGAGAAGGTCGACAGCGGGTTGTCGAGCACGCTGAGGAAGTCGTTCTCCCGGATCGTGTCGTAGGACTCGGTGTCGTACTCGGCCTCGGCAGGAGATCCGGACTCGATGTTGGCGAATCCTCCCTGGGCCCGTCCGAACTCGGGGCCGGCACCGCTGGAGATGACCTCCATCTCCTCGATCGAGTTCGCGCTGACCTTGGCCGTGAACCGGCCGGCGAGCGGGTCCACGTTGGACACGCCATCGACGATCGCTCTGAAGTCCCGGGCGCTTGAGCCGCGCGCCGTGGCGTCGCTCGAGTCGGCCGCGACCCCGGGTGAAAGGGTCAGCACCTTCTGGTAGAACTCGCCCGACACGGCGAGGTCGCCGATGTACTCGTGTGTCGCCGTCGAGGTTCTCGGCAGTTGCGTCTGCGCGCGCTGCGCCGTGACGACGGCTCGCTCGGTGTAGGTTTCGGCGAGCTTGATCACGATCAGACGGTTCTCTCCGGCCTCGAGATCGATGCCGTCGAGCCGTTGGGTACCGAACCCCGGAAACGAGACCTCCACCGCGTAGTCGTCCTCGGCGGCCAGGGCCGTGAAGGTCGCTTGCCCCTTGACGTCGGTGACCAGGCTGACCGCCGGAACACGTCGAGCGTCGCTGAGGGTGACGGTGGCCCCGGCGAGCGGGCCGCTCTGGTCGGACACCCGGACGGCGAGCCCCGTGCGCTCCGGCTGGGTGACGGGAGCGGCCGTCGCCATCGGCTCCACCGGTGAAGACATCGTCGCTACCGTTCGGCTCACCGGCGGCGCCGGCGGTGTCACCGCGGGACGCACGACGTTCAGGCCCGGCGCGTCGGGCGTCTGCGGCTTCGACTCGCCCGGAGCGCCCTGCCTCGACGCCGTCGGGGCCGCCGGCGCCGGCCCGGTTTGCTGGACGTAGATCCAGCCCGCCAGGGCCGCCACCGCGAGACTGCCGATGCTGGCCAGCGCCGCGACCCCGATCGAGCGCCCCCGCACCTGCGGCCGTGACCCACGGGGCCGGCCGTCGAGCACGGCGCGGAAGTCCGGCGCTTCGGCGCGGTCGGCCGACCTAGCCGCCGTAAACAGTTCGCGAAGCTTCCGGTCGGTTTCGTCTCGGTGCTTCATGATGCGTCTCCGTGCTCGCGAGCAGCGAGCGCAGCCGCGCCTTGGCGCGCTCGTAGTGCGTGCGCGCGGTGCCGAGCGAGATGCCGAGCACTCCCGCCGCCTGCTCGATCGTCAGCTCCTGGTAGAACACCAGGTGCAGCAGCTCGCGCTGGCGCCGCGTCAAGCGGTCGAGCAGCTGCCTCAGGCGCTCGCGGTCCTCCGCGTCACGGGAGACCTGCTCGGGGTCCGCCGCCGGTTCCGGCGCGGGTCTGCGCCGCACCCAATTGCCGACCGCGAACGCCCGCGCCAACCGGCGCCGGCGGCGTTCCGCGGCGGTGCGCCGGACCACGCCGAAGAACCACGTGCGCAGGCTCGACAGACCGTCGAACCGGGCCCGGCCGTCCAGCGTCTTGAGGTAAGCGGCCTGCAGCACCTCCTCGGCCTCGTCGCGGTTCCAGCCGCAGCACGTGAGGGCCCAGCCGAAGCAGGCCCCGTGGATCGACTCGAGCTCGCGCCGCTGCTGAGGGTGGTCCATGCCGTCTCCCGTCGCCCGATGAGTGTCCGGAACGGCCTCTTCATAGGACTACGTTTCGGGCGTCCGGCGGCCGGCGGGCGACGAATGACGGTGCATTTCCCCCGCGGGCAACCGGGACCGCGCCGGTCGCCAAGGGCCTGCGGTAACCTCCCGCGCCGTGGGTTATCGTGGTGTCGATGCGGGAGTTGCGCGGCAAGCGGGTCCTGATCACGGGCGGTGCTCGCGGCATCGGTCGCGCGCTGGCCTCGGCCTTCGCGCGCCAGGGTGCCGTGATCCTGCTGGTCGACACCGACGAGGCGGCACTGGACGAAGCCGTGCGGGAGCTGCGCTCCGACGGGGCGGACGCCTCCGCACACGCTGCGGACGTGACCGACCACGCGGGTCTCCAGCGGCTGCACCACACGCTTCACGCCGCGGACGGCCCGATCGACGTGCTGGTCAACAACGCGGGCGTGGTCCACGGCGGCGCGTTTCTCGAGGTCCCGCTGGCGCGGCACGAGACGACCTACGCGGTCAACACGGTCGGG
>JBFKMV010000283.1:0-3885 GCA_041629655.1 Candidatus Polarisedimenticolaceae bacterium | reverse complement strand
TCGCCTCGGTGACGAAGCCGATGACCGTCATCGCGATGATCCGGCTCGTCTCCGAGGAGAAGCTGGCGCTGGCCGACCCGCTGGCGAAGTGGATTCCCGACTTTCCCCGCGGCGGTGAGATCACGGTGGAGCACCTGGCGCGGCACCGCGCAGGAATCCCGCACCGCGTCACGGAGCCGTGCGACGAGATCGCTCCGCGTACGGCGGCCGAGATGGTCGAGCTGGCCAAACGGAAACCGCTGACCGGCGAGCCGGGAGAGCGCAGCAACTACAGCTCGGGCGGGTTCTCCGTGCTGGCGCGCGTTCTCGAGCTGGCCAGCGGGCAGTCGTACGGCGAGCTGTTGCGCCGGGCCGTGTTCGAGCCCACCGGGATGACCCGGAGCGCCCATACCGACTCGCGGAAGCTGCTCGCCGGCCGGGCCTCCCCCTACCTGCCCGCCGCGGACGGCGGGATCCAGAACGCGCCGCTGCAGGACCTGTCGTTCCTGGTCGGGGCCGGCTCGGTGTACAGCACGGCGCGCGACCTCCACGCGCTGGTCCGCGCGGTGCGCACGGGTGCGCTCGGTCCCGGACCGCAGCAGTCGTTCGTCGACGAGAAGGGGCTCGACTGGAACGGGGTGACCAACGGCTTCCGTGCCTTCGCCGACTGGCACAAGGGGTCCGACGTGACGGTGGTGTTCCTGGGCAACCTGCAGACCGGCGCCGGCAACCGGATCCGCGCCGACGTCCATCGCATTGCCGCCGGAGAGACCGTCGAGCCCCCCGTGCTGCCGGAGGTCGAGCCAGTCGCCGTTTCCCCGCAGGTGCTGAAGCGCTGGGAAGGTGTGTACGAGCTGCGGCCGGGCAGCCCGCTGAAGGTGCGGGTCGATGCGGGCGCGCTGCGCGTCAACGACTGGGTGCTGGTCCCCGTCGGCGAGCGGCGCTTCTTCTCGCCCCAGGACTACGCCTTCGTCGAGGTCGTGCTGGACGAACAGGGCAAACCCGTGCGGCTGGACTGGGTCATCGACGGGCAGCCCTACCCGTGCCCGCGGGTCGGCGACCTCTGAGCAGAGCGGCCGCGGAGTCGCGCGCCGCAGGGACCGAACCGGTCCACGAATCCGCTACCTCCCGGGACACCCGCGGGGTACCATGGGGTCAACCGCGAGCGAAACGCGACGATCGGTGTGACCGCCGGCGGCTCCCGCCGGTGGGGGCCGTGCGATCCCACCGGAAGGGAGGTTGTATGCCGATTCGGAAGCTCAGGGAGTTCCTCGACGAGAACAGGGTCAAGTACCTGACGATCTCGCACTCGCCCGCCTACACGGCGCAGGAGATCGCGGCGTCGGCCCACATCCCCGGCAAGGAGCTGGCCAAGACCGTGATGGTGCGCGTCGGCGGCAAGCTGGCGATGGCGGTGCTGCCGGCGATCGACCTGGTCGACTTCGACCGGCTGGCCGACGCGGTCGGCGAGAAGGTCGAGCTGGTCGACGAGAAGGAGTTCAAGGACGCCTTCCCCGGCTGCGAGGTGGGCGCGATGCCGCCGTTCGGCAACCTGTACGGCTTCGACGTCTACGTCGCCGACAGCCTGGCCGAGGACAAGCAGATCGCGTTCAACGCCGGCAGCCACACCGAGCTGGTGCGGCTGTCGTTCGACGACTTCGAGCGGCTGGTCAAGCCCCGGGTGATCGCGTTTGCGGTGCATACCGAGGTCTGAGCGCCGTTCGGGCGTGAATCGGGGTAGATTCTGGGGAATCGGACGAGGCGCCGCCTCGCGATTCCCGGCGCGGTGGCCCGCCTCGTCACGGACGAGGGGGTGTCCATGCGCGCCTTGCCGCTCATCCGCCGTTCGTTCCGCGTTTCGATCCCGCTGCTGCTGACGTTCGCCGTCGCCACCGCGGCGACCGCACGAGTCCTGACCTCCCGCAGTCCGGCGCTGCCCGAGGGTGCCTCGTGGACGGTGCTCGAGCTCGGCCCGGGCGCGTGGCCCGCGCTGCCCGCCGACCTCGAAAGCCGCATCCTGTGGGACCTGCGGCCGGTCGACCGGCCCGCGCGCGCGGTGCGCTGGACGGTCCGATCGCCTGAAGCAGCCGGGCTCGCCGGGGTGGCCGGCCGCGTCGGCGCCGACCGCGCGCTGTGCGGTGAGGAGCGCGCGGACGGAAGCGCCGTGGGTTGCCGGCTGTTCCGCGACGAACAGACCGGGCCTGCCGGACCGCGGCTGTTATGGTCCGAGCGTGCCGGCGACGCGGCCGGGCAACCCGCGGGTGGTGACGCTCCCGGACGCGGCGACCTGCTCACGGCGGGCGACGCCTACCGGGACACGCTGCGAGCCAGCGACGGCTCGTTGCTCGACATCCGGGGCAAGGTCGTCGCGGAGGGCGTGCTGCTGGTGCCGGCCGGACCGCAGGAGGTGATCCTGCTGCGCGAGCGGATCGACGACGGCGGCGGGTCGGTGCGCCTGCGCTACCGCTTCCTGACCGCGTCGGGCCTCGCCGCGGCGACGCTGGAAGGGGCGTGGCCCGTGTCCGGACGCCCGTTCGTCCCCGACGCGGGCAACGTGCTGGCCTCGACCGAGGCGGCCGTGGACGACGGCATCACGATCGGCTACGAGGAGCTGAGCGACGCGCTGGTTCCCGGCAACACCGGGTTCCTGCAGTACGGCACGGTCAAGGGCTTCTGCTCGGGCGCCGGCCCGGAGCGCTGCAACCTCGACAGCCAGTGCCCCTCGGGCGAGACCTGCACCGACACCACCACGCTGGCCGACATCCATCCGGGCTGGACCTCGGTCGCCGAGATGATCGGCGTCGACCGTTCGGGCGACGTCTACCAGCCCGACCCCGGCGACCCCGGCTCTAGCCAGACGCTGGGCGAGATCTGGGACTTCGGCCCGCTGGTGCAGGGCAACATGCCCTACCGCACCTTCAACTCCACGCGCAACGATCTGGCCGGCGCGGCCTGCCCCGAGGTCTGCGCCGTACGCGACAACGGCGCCACGCCGGCGGACGGCACGTGGCAGTACTACCTCAAGATCGACACCTACGACCCGGGCGGCACGCTGTTCACGCGGGACAGCTTCATGCTCAACGACAACGACACCGGCGCCAACCCGGCGATCGACCTGCCCTACGTCTCGCAGGACGAGCTGAACCGGGACGACTGGACGCAGATCTGCTCCCAGGACAGCGGCGGCGGCGCCAACCGGCTGGTGCACTTCTTCCAGTTCTTCGGCGCGGACCCGGCCAGCGCCGTGCTCCAGCGCGACGACACCTGGACCTCGGGCGCCTGGACCTCGTGCCATCCGGACACCGGCCTGCACGTGACGCTGGCCTCACAATGCGACCCCCAGTGCTATCCGACGTGCGACACCCCCCCCTACGCGCGCGGCCTGCTCGGCGACGGTGCAGGGCTGAGCTCGACGATCATCGAGGACGGCTGGATCAAGACGTCCTCGGGAAACTACCTGCCGTCGCTGCTGATGCGGCAGGTCACCGACCTGGAGGCCGGGATCGATTTCGGTTTCGTGTGCTTTCTCGGCCGAACGCGCACCTACTCCATCGACTACTTCTGGATCCACCGGCACTACGGCCTGCTGGCGTCGATCTCGTCTCCCACCGACGACTCGGGCACCATGCCGCCCGACGACTGGTCGCTATTCGGTAACATCACCGACGGCGTGGACATCACCTTCGGCCCCTTCCCGCCGCAGCAGACCGGGGCGCAGGCGTGCCTGTCGGGCACGCGGGTGGAGTGGGCGCTGCCGGAGGACGACACCAACCTGAGCGGCGAGCCGGGCATCTCGAACTACGGGTACGTGGTGTCGTGGGGCACGCAGAGCGACCCCGAGGAGCTGGCGGACTGGACCGCCAACCCCGACCACTCGCCGCTGCCCGGCGAGGCCGGCTTCCTCGC
>JBFKMV010000282.1:0-4073 GCA_041629655.1 Candidatus Polarisedimenticolaceae bacterium | reverse complement strand
GCCGGCACCGGTATTGCCCTGCGACAGGTTGCCCTCGACGAGGTTGTACTGTCCGTTGAGAGCGATTCCATTTCCGCCGTTACCGACCGTCTGGTTCTTCCGGACCAGCGTATTCAGAGCGCTGACAAAGATGCCTGCGGCGCCGTTGTTGCTGACGGTGTTGAGGCCGACGTGGTTGCCGTCGGACTCGACCTGTATCCCCGTCGCGACGCTGCCGGTCACGACGTTTCCCGCGACGATATTGTCCGGAACGTCGCCCTGGATGTGAATGCCCCAGAAGGCCCCGTTGCGCACGGTGTTGTCGGCGATCAGGTTCCCGCCGGCGCCCCAGGCCGGATCCGACGTGAGCCCGATCGCGCCACTCGCGCCGATCGTCGTGTCCGTGACCCGGTTGCCGCGGATCTCGCCGCCCCGCAGGCCCGTCAGCCCGATCCCGCGGCCGACGTTCTCCATCGTGTTGTCGACGAACCGTCCGCCGAACGCGGCGGAACCGCCGGAGATGTTGATGGCGGCACTGACCACGTTGCTGAAGCGGCAGCGGAGGATCTCCACGTACTCCGTGTCGGAGCTTTGAATCCCGTGAAGCTGGCTGCCGCTGATCTCGACGTCTTCGATACGGAACCGGATTCGCGGTCCGAGGTGTTGGATCGCGCGCGCCCCGCCCGAGATTCGCCCGTTACGGAGGATCAGGTTGGTCCCGTTGACGAGGACCACGTCGCCCGTCGTGCCGGCGTTCGAGATCAGGTGGCCGTTCAGGTCCAGGGTGACGTCGTCGGCATCGATCGTGATGGCGGTGCCGGAGGCGATCGCGATGTCCCGTGTCACGACGTAGTGCCCCGGCTGGGCGATGGTCGTGGCCGCGGCGACGGGGAACCGGCCCTCGTCGCCCCTCGCGCCGGCCGCCACCAGCACCGTGCCGGCGAGAGCCAGCAGCGCCGGCGCCATCGACCGGCGCGCCGTCCGTCCGTCTCGATCGTTGCAGCGGACCATCTCCTACCTCCGTTCAGTTGATGTTGCCGCCGCCGTCGGTGTTCGCCGCCCCGCCGACGGCGCCCGAGGCGTTGCCGCGCAGCATGTTGTCCCGGTAGGCGTTGCTGCCCGCGAGATCGAAGCTGATGCCGAAATCGCCGTTGCCCTCGATCAGGTTGCCCTCGATCAGGTTGAAGCTGTCCTGGACGCGGACCCCGTGGCCGCCGTTTCCGGTGACACGGTTGCCGCGGACGACGTTGCGGCTGGTAGCGATCGAGAAACCGTTGATCCCGTTGCCGCTGACCGTGTTGCCGGTCGCGCGGTTGCCGGGGGAGGCGACGCGGATTCCCTGGCCGCCGTTGTTCGTGGCGATGTTGCCCGCGAGCAGGTTGTTCGGCGAGTCGGCGGCGATCTCGAGTCCGGCCGCCGAGCCGGCGCCGCCGTGAAGGATGTTGCCGACGACGGTATTGCCCCCCGCAGCCCATCCGGGATCGCCGCTCAGGAACAGGCCGTCGCCGGTTGCTGCGCTCTGAGCGTGACCGCGGACCAGGTTTCCACGCACCTCGCCACCGGCCAGTCCGTACAGGTACAGACCGGCCCGTCCGACGGTCTCGACCGTGTTGTCCACGAGCCGCGCGCCGAAGGCCCCGGAAGCACCGTGGGCGTAGATTCCGTCCCACGTTCCCGTGTTGCGGATCCGGCACCGGAGGAGTTCGAGGTGCTCCGCCCCGAAGACGTAGATTCCCCAGTCGCCCGCGCCCGCGATGTCGACGTCCTCGATCGACAGATGCGTGCGCACGGCGGCCGAGCTGTACACGATCCCGCTGGCGCCGCCTTCCAAACGGCCGTTGCGGATCGCGACTTCGCTACGCCCGCCGGCAATCGAGATCACCGGGCTGGCGGGGTCGCCGGTGGTCAGCGTGCGGCCGCCGAGGTCCAGCCGGACGCCATCGGCGTCGATCACGAGCGCGCTGCCGGCGATGGCGGCGAGGTCCCGGGTGACGAGATACTCACCGGGCTCGGTGATCGTGGTCGGCTGGTAGAGATGACGGCGGGCCTCGTCGGCCGCGGCCGGCGCCGTCAGCGCGACTCCCACGGCCCCCAGCAAGATCATCCGGCTCGCTCTCATCGTCACCCCGAGATTCTCGCGACCGTTGCCTCCGGTCGTCATGAAGGGAACGCGCCGCGGGGCCCGATCCCCTCACCCCGGCCGATGAATCTCGTCGCGGCGTCGTGGTACGATTCGCCCGGAACCCGCGAAACCACGCGGGCGCCGCCGCACCCCACCGGCCAGAGCCCCGCATTCTCGGCACCCACGCGGGATCAGGCGTTCGATGTCCGAATCCTCGCAACCGCCCGCCACGGGACCGCCCCCCGGGCCGGACTATGCCGAGCTGCGCCGCCGGCTGTCGCGCGCCGTGGCTGCCGTGTGCCCGCGCTGGCTCGTCGATCGCCGGGAGGACATCGTGCAGGCCGCGATGATCCGGGTGTTCGAGATCCTCGAGCGGGGTGAGGGGAATCGGGAGCTCGCGCCGTCCTATCTGAGGAGGGTCGCGTACAGCGTCCTCGTGGATGAGATCCGCAGGATACGCCGGACGCGGGAAGTCGCGCTGGAGGACGGCGTGCCGGAACAGTCGGTGGTCTCGGGCAGCCGCGGTCCGGACGGGCAGCTCGCCGCGCTGCAGGCCGGGCGGGGCATCGTCGAGTGCCTGCGCGAGCTGGTGCGGCCGCGGCGGTTGGCGGTGACCCTGTACCTCCAGGGTCACAGCGTGCCCGCCGCGGCTCGACTGCTCGGCTGGAGCCACAAGCGCACCGAGAACCTCGTCTACCGCGGGCTGGCCAACCTGCGCCGCTGCCTGCGCGGGAAAGGACTCGAACCGTGAGTGAGTCGCGGCCCGGCATCGAAGAGTTGCGAGAGGCCTTCAGGGCTGCCGCCAGGGACGCCCGGCCGAGCGGGGCGTGCCCGGATCCGGGGCGGCTGTGGGCGGCGTGTCACGGGACGCTGTCCGCCGCCGACGCTCGCGCCATCGTGGATCACACCTCCGCGTGCGCGGCCTGCGCCGAGGCCTGGCGGTTGGCGCTCGAGATGGAGAGCGCTCCCGCCTCCGCCGGGCGAGCCATGCCGGGCCGCCCGTGGAAGGCCTGGGCCGGCCTGGCCGCATCGGCGGCGCTGGTGGCACTGGCGCTGGTGGGGCTCCAGCAGCTGCGACGACCCATGGCTCCTGCCGCTCCCGCGTTTCGGGACTCGGAAGCGCCGCGCGTTCGCGCGCTGGTTCCGGAGGACCGCCCGCTGCCGCGGGAGCGATGCCTGCTGCGCTGGTCGTCGCCCGTCGCGGAGGCGCGGTTCGACATCCACGTGGCCACCGAGTCGCTGGTGGTGATTGCCGAGGCCCGGGGGCTGACGCAGCCGGAGTTTCTCGTTCCGGCCGAGGCCCTCGCGGGGCTTCCGGCGCGCGCGAAGCTGCTGTGGCAGGTGGAGAGCGTGCTGCCCGACGGCGAGCGGATCGAGTCGCGGACGTTCATCGCGATGCTGGAGTGAGGATGCGCGCGGTCCGGCGTTTCTTGGTCTTGCTCGCGGTGCTCTCCGCGGCGCCGCTGGAGCATGCGGCCGCGACCGGATTGGACCGGTGCGACGCACGGGTGACCCGCGCTCCCGACGAGTACCGCTCCTACGCCTGCTACTGGAGCGAGGCCGCCCGCAGCGGGCAATGGCACGAGGCCGCGAGACGACTCGACGCGATCCTGGCGGTGTCCCCGTCGAATCACCTGGCCGGCGTCGCGCTGGCGCAGGTGGAGGTCAGCCGGGGCCGCGACCGTGCCGAGCCGCTGTTTCGCGCCGCCGCCGCGGGCTTCGCCTCCGCCGGCGAATGGAGCTCGGAGGTCCACGCTCGTCTCGGCCTGGCGTTCTTCCTCGGCGAGCGGGGCCGCTGGGACGACGCCAGGGCGGAGCTGGAGCGCGCCGCCGGTGCGGCGGAGCGATCGGCCGACCGGATCCTGATCGCGCGGGTGCTGACGCGGCAGGCCAGCCAGGCCAACCGGGAGGAGGATTTCGGCCGTGGGCTGCGGTTGCTGCGGACCGTCGAGCCCGACGTGTTCCCGGACGG
>JBFKMV010000281.1:0-4119 GCA_041629655.1 Candidatus Polarisedimenticolaceae bacterium | reverse complement strand
GACGGTGACGGCACCCGGCACGAGCACGGAGATCGGCCAGATGTCCAGCGTTCCGCCGGCCAGGTCGATGCGGGTCGGCGCCGACGCGGTCACCGTGCGGGGCCTCAAGACTCCTCGCCCTCGGCCCGCGACGCCGGATCCACGGTATCGGGGGGCCCGGCCGGATCTCGGGTCGACCCGCGCTGCCCGTCCAGGATCTCGAAGCCGCGGCGGCGGTGGTCGGCGATCAGGTTGCGCGCCTCGGCCTCGCGGGAGGCCTTGACCAGGATCCGCACCTCCCCCAGCCCGTCCACGGCGATCGGCCACACCGTGTGCGGCACGTCCGAGACCACCTGGCACGGGATGCCGTGCCCGGCCAGGATCTGCCGCACCATCTCGGCCTCGGTGTCGTTCCAGGTCCGCATCAACAGGACCACGCCCCGCTGGCCGTCGTCAGGATGGTCTCGCTCGCTCACCGTACTCCCGCGCAGCTCGTGGAAAATCGGCCCGTTCGATTGTATCCGGGGGTGCGGCGCGAAACAACGCGCGCCGCTCGCGGCTCAGCGCAGGTGCGCTTCGAGCGCGGCCAGGAACGCCGCGAGGCGGGCGTCGTCGGGGCCCGCCAGCTCCTCGAACTCGACGCCGAATCCGGGGGTGACGCTCGGGTCGACGCCCCACTCGACCGTGTTGCGCACCACCGCCGCGCACTCGATCGGCAGACCCTCGCCGGGCAGCCGGAAGCTCAGCTCGAGCCGCGTGCCGCGCGGCACCGTGCGGTCGGTCTTGAGGAACGCGCCGGAGTACGAGATGACGCGCGAGAACGCCTGGCCCGAGCGTCCCGCGCCGCGGAACGAGAAACGGAGGTTGACCGGGTAGCGATGGTGCCGGCGCTCACGCAGCGGCGAGAAGTGGCGGATCGTGTCCAGGAACTGCCGCTCGCGAAACGGGCGCTCGAGCAACGCGTCGGATGCCGGCCGCCCCGCGGGATCGACGTCGACCGCCGCGCTGGAGATCAGCACCACGGGGACGTCGTCGGTCATCGGCAGCGACTTGAGGTTGTGGACCAGCTCCCACGCCGCGTCGGGGGTCGGGCGCTCGTCCACGAAGATCAGGTCGTACGCTCCGCGCTGGACGAGGTTCAGGACCTCGGGTCCGGGCGCGGCGCTGGTCACGCCGATCTGGTTGCGCTTGAGCACCGAGCTGTGGAAGTCGAGGAACGGCTCGACGCGGCCGACCAGCAACAGGCTCAGGGTCTGCTGGCCCGTCGCCTTGGCGGTCGCCGCGTTCCACCACGATGCTTTCAAGCTCGCCCACCGCTGGAGCCGACCTCGTACCCGGGGGACGACCCGTTGCCCGCCCGGCATGTCCTTCGCGGTCGCGCTCTCGCAGTGAAAGCTAGGGCCGGCACCTGGCGCGGTCAACCCGGCGCGTGGCTATACTGTCGCCGCCGATGAAACGCGCCCAGATCGTGCTGTTGCTGTTGCTGGCCGTGGCCGCCCTGGCGGTGCTGTATCTCGCCCTGCGCAACCCCCCGCCGCCGCTGCTGCCGGCGGACGCCGAGCACGCCGCCTTCGCCGGCCCGGACGCCTGCCTGACCTGTCACGGCCCCGACGGCGGCGCGCCGCATTCGTCGACCCACCCGATCGGGCGCGACTGCATGCGCTGTCACGCCATGCCCTGAGGCTCAGCCGGCGCCGCCCCCGTCGCCCCCGTCGCCCCAGGGGTCGAGGCGGATGCCGAGCAACCACAGGAACTCGCTGAGCACCATCGCGGTCGCGCCCCACAACCGGTCGGGCCCCAGCCCGAAGAACGGGACCTCGTAGGGCCGGCCGCGGTACTCGCGGGTGAAGCGGCCGAGCAGCGACGCGTCGCGGAACGTGTCCACGGGGACCTCGAGAATCCGCTCGACCTCACCCGGCTCGGGTCGCAGCGGCGGCCGGCCGTCGGTGACGCCGACCACGGCGTGCAACGCGAAACCGCTCACGGGAATGTGGAGCGGGCTGAGCCGGCCGAGCACGCGCACCGCCGCGGGACGGATGCCGACCTCCTCCTCGGCCTCGCGTAGCGCGGCCTCCTCGATCGTCTCGCCCCGCTCCACCGCGCCGCCGGGAAGCGAGACCTGCCCCGCGTGGTGGGGCAGCTCCGACGCGCGTACGGTGAGCACGACGTGCGGCGAGTCGGCGGCCGGGTAGACCAGCAGCAGCCCCGCGGCGGTCCGGCAGTCGGGGGGCAGGTACCCGGGTTTCCAGCCGTAGCGCGGACGCGGCGACAGGGCGAGCTGCGCGGCGAGCCCCGGGAGCCGCCCGGAGAGCTTCGCGCGGAGATCGCGTTCGAGGTCCTGAACCATACGCCGTCACGATAGCCGACCGGCGGCGCGTGCGCAGGCAGGCGCGCCCGCGCTCAGTCGTCGAACATCGGCAGCTGTTCGCCGCGGCGCGGGGGCACGCGGAACCGCGACAGGTCCAGCGCCCGGGGCTCGCCGTCGAGACCGAGCCGACGGCAGGCGACCTCGAAGCGGCGCCGCAGCAGCTCCGACACGTCCCCGGTTCCACGCATCCGGCTGCCGAAGCGCGGGTCGTTGAGTCGCCCGGCGCGGGTTTCGCGGACCAGGCCCAGCACGCGCGCCGCTCGCTCGGGGTAGTGCTCGCCGAGCCATTCCCGGAACAGCTGCTTGAGCTCGTGCGGGAGCCGCAACAGGATGTAGCGTGCGAAGTCCGCCCGCGCCGCCGCGGACGCTTCCAGGATCCGCTCCAGCTCGTGATCGTTGATCCCGAGGATCATCGGGGAGGCCAGCACGCCTGCGGGCACCCCGGCCTCGCGCACCGCGCGCAGTGCCTCGAGCCGGCGGCCCGGGGTGGGCGCGCGCGGCTCCATGCGCCGCGCCAGCTCGAGATCGAGCGTGGTGATCGAGAACAGCACGACCGCCAGGTCGTCCCGCGCCATCGGGACCAACAGGTCGAGATCGCGCCGGACCAGGTTCGACTTGGTGACGATGCTGACCGGGTGCCGATGCTCGGCGAGCACCTCCAGGATCGACCGCGTGATGCCGAGCTTCCGCTCCGCCGGCTGGTAGGGATCGGTGTTGGCGCCGAGCGCGATGACCTGCGGCCGGTAGCGCGGCTTCGCCAGCGCGCGCCGCAGCAGCTCGGCGGCGTTGGGCTTGGAGAAGATCCGCGTCTCGAAGTCGAGCCCCGGCGACAGCCCCAGGTAGGCGTGGGACGGCCGGGCGAAGCAGTAGCTGCACCCGTGCTCGCAGCCCTTGTAGGGGTTGATCGAGGTCTCGAACGGCACGTCGGGCGAGTCGTTCCGGGTCAGGATCGAGCGCGCCGGCTCCGGCGTCACCGTCGTCGGCACGCGGTCGGAGGCCGACTGCGCGAGCGAGCCCCAGCCGTCGTCGAACGGCTCGGTGCGCGTCGGCTCGAAGCGCCCGGCCGGGTTGCTCGCCGCGCCGCGGCCCCGCCGGACGGCCGGGATCAGCTCTCGGGACATTTCGCTCTCCGGATCCGTCCCGAGTATGACCCGCCAGAGAGGCGAACACAAGACGAAACTACCCCGTCCCGTGGTTTGCCCGGTCCGGGGCCGTCTGATATAACCCGGCGCGCGTTTGCCGACGTAGCTCAGCTGGTAGAGCGGCTGATTCGTAATCAGCAGGTCGGCGGTTCGAGCCCGCCCGTCGGCTCCACCCACGCTCAGCTCTCGAACTCCTCGGAAAACCGCTGCCGCTGCTCCGCCGTGCCGAGCAGCACCAGCCGGCAGCCGGCGGGCAGCGTGACCGTCGGCCCGGGGTTGGTGCGGGTCTGCTCGCCGTCCTCGACGGCGATCACGATCAGGCCGGTGCGCGAGCCCAGCTCGCTCTCGCCGAGCGTCTTGCCGACCAGCCCCGGCGGCACCGAGACGAGGAAGAAGTCGGCCCCCTCGCCGACCATCACCGGCTCGCGTCCCAGCAACAGCGAGATCACGTACTCGCGGCCCAGCGAGGCGTAGCTCAACACCGAGTCGGCCCCGGCGCGGTAGATCGCCTCGATGTTCCGCTCGTGGTTGATGCGACTGACGATGTTGATGTCGGGCTGGAGGCGCCGGCAGTACACGGTCAGGTAGATGTTGATCGCGTCGTCGCTGGTGGTCAGCATCACCGCCGGG
>JBFKMV010000280.1:0-4151 GCA_041629655.1 Candidatus Polarisedimenticolaceae bacterium | reverse complement strand
GTGTCGGTGGAACGTGTCCTCGATCCGTCGCTCGAGGGGAAACCCGTCGTCGTCGGGGGCCGGCCCGGTCAACGGGGTGTGGTCACCGCCGCGAGCTACGAGGTGCGCGAGCTCGGGGTGCACTCGGCAATGCCGCTCACGACCGCGTTCAAGCTCGCGCCCCACGCGATCTTCCTGCCCACCCGTCACGGCACCTACGGCGAATACTCCAAACGCGTGCGCGAGATCATCGAGCGGTTCTGTCCCGTCGTGCAAACGGCGAGCATCGACGAGTACTACCTCGACTTCTCGGGCTGCGAGCGGCTCTACCGCCAGCCCGGTCATCGCGACGATGACGAGGTGATTCGCGCTGCCGCGGCCCGCATCACCACGACGATTCGACACGAGCTCGGTCTTCCCGCCAGCGTCGGGATCGCGTCCAGCAAGCCTGTGTGCAAGATCGCCAGCGGGCTGGCCAAACCCGAGGGGATCCTGCTCGTGCCCAGAGGGGACGAGGCGCGGCTCCTGGCGCCGCTTCCGGTGCGGAAATTCCCCGGCATCGGTCCGGTCGCCGAGCGGCGGCTGACCTCGCGCGGCATCCGCACCTTGGGGCAGATCGCGGCCCTGTCACCGGCCACGCTGGAGCGGATGTTCGGCAAGTGGGCGGACTACATCCGCCGCGGCGCAGTGGGCGAGGGTCCCCACGACCTGTCGGCCGATCGTCCCGCCTTCTGGGAGCACGATCCGCGAGGCCGCGTGGTCGGCAGCATCTCCAACGAACGGACATTTCGCGAGGACGTGAGGGACTCGCGCTCGGTGCTGGCGATGCTGTGCGCCCTCTGCGAGCGCGTCTGCTGGCGCGCCCGCAGGCGCGGCGTCAAGGCGCGAACCGTCACGCTCAAGCTGCGCTACAGCGATTTCCAGACCTTGACCCGCGCACGGACGATCGCACCGACCGACTCCGAGCTCGAGCTCTACCCGGCCGTCAAGACGATCTATGGCCGCGCGCGCACCCGCAGGACGCCGATCCGTCTGCTGGGCCTCCAGCTGTCGAATCTCGGCTTCTATGACGACCAGCTTCCGCTGTTCTACGAGGAGGTCGAACGCCGACGCCGCGTGCACCACGCCGTCGACACGATCCGCCGCCGGTTCGGGTTCGACGCTGTGCGCGTCGCGCAGGGCCGCAGGCCGCGGGATGTCCGCCGAGTCGATCGTCGAAGGCCTTGATGCGGCTTCACGCTACAATCGCCGGCCAGAGGAGGAGGCCACCGATGCTCGAACGTACGAAACCCTGGACGCTGGTCTTCACGCTGATCCTGGCCGCGGCGTGCGCGCCGGGCGGGGACACTCCCGCGCCGGCGGAGGAGGAGACTGCGCCCGCCGAAGCGTCCTCCGCCCTGCCCCCGGTCTCGGTCCTGGTCGGCCATCGGGTCGCCGACTTCGACGCGTGGAAGGCGGCCTTCGACGCCCACACGCCGGCCCGCAAGGAGGCGACCTGCCTCGGACACTACCTGAAGCGAGGTGTCGACGACCCGAACGTGGTCTATATCTACTGCCTCGCCACGGACGTCGACAAGCTGCGGGCGTTCCTCGACAGCGCCGACCTGGCCGAGGTGATGAGGAACGCCGGCGTGGAGGGCACGCCGGAGATCACCGTGATGCAGCCGATGTCCCGGGACCTCGTCGCGGCGAGCAAGCTGCCGGGCATCATCGTCATGCACCGCGTGGAGAACTACGAGACCTGGCGCGCCGAGTACGACGCCTTTGACGGCTTCCGCCGGCAGAGCGGCATCGTCGGGCACGCCGTCAGCCGGGCCCTCGACGACCCGAACCACCTCGTCGTCTACCACCAGGCTGACGACGTGGCCGAGGTCCGGGCCTTCGTCGACTCCGCGGAGCTCAAGGAGGCGATGCAGCGCGCCGGCGTCGTGGGCGAGCCGGACATCCGCTTTATCCAGGTCGTGGACTTCGCCACGTACTGAATCGGGGGAAGTCCGGCAACCGCCCTGCTATCGTCACGACTGATGCCGGAAGGACCCGAGATCCGCCTCGCGGCGGACCGTATCGCGTGCGCGATCGAGGGGCAGACCGCGGTCGAGGTCCGGTTCGCCTTCGACCGGCTGAAGCGCTGGGAGCGCCGCCTCACGGGCCGGCGGATCCGCGCGGTCGAGGCTCGCGGCAAGGCGATGCTGGTGCGCTTCGGGGGCGGCCTCAACCTGTACTCGCACAACCAGCTCTACGGACGCTGGTACGTCACGAAGAACGGCGCCCGACCCCGCACCGGCCGGCAGCTTCGCGTCGCGATCCACACCCGCGACGCGTCGGCCCTGCGCTACAGCGCGTCGGATATCGAGGTGCTGCGCGACGCGGGGCTCGACTCGCACCCCTACCTGGCACGGCTGGGCGCCGACGTGCTGGATCGCGCCGTCAATCCGTCCGCCGTGCGCCGAAGGCTGGACGATCCGCTCTTCGCGCGCCGCCGGCTCGGCGGGTTGCTGCTGGATCAGGGGTTCCTGGGCGGAATCGGCAACTACTTGCGCAGCGAGATCCTGTTCGTCGCCGGCCTCGACCCGGCGCGCCGGCCGTGCGATCTGGGCGACGCCGAGAAGACCGCCTTGGCGCGG
Organism: Candidatus Polarisedimenticolaceae bacterium; assembly: GCA_041629655.1. Taxonomy (GTDB): domain Bacteria; phylum Acidobacteriota; class Polarisedimenticolia; order Polarisedimenticolales; family Polarisedimenticolaceae; genus JBFKMV01. The sequence goes on along the minus strand of JBFKMV010000280.1, from coordinate 1,548 downwards.
GCGGCGCTGACGATCAGCCGCCGCGCCTACCGCACGCGCGGCGTCACCAACGCCCCGGCGATCGTCCGGAAGCTCAAGGCCCGCAAGCGCGCGCGTCGCGACTACCGGCACTTCGTGTTCGGCCGCGAGGGCAAGCCGTGTCACGTTTGCGAGAGCCGGGTCGAGAAGCTGCAGGTCGCCGGGAGGCGTCTCTACGCCTGCACGAGCTGCCAGCGGTGAACGACGAGTCCCGCCCCTGTGCGGTGTGCGGCCGGACGATGACCTGGCGCAAGAGCTGGGCGCGCAACTGGGAGCGCATGCGCTACTGCAGCGAGCGCTGCCGCCGACGGCGGCGTCCTGCCCTGCTGGACCGCGAGCTCGAGCAGGCCATCGAGAACCTGCTGGCGACACATCGCCGCGGCGCGACGATCTGTCCCTCGGAGGCCGCGCGCGTTGTGCGACCGGAGGGGTGGCGCGAGATCATGGAGCGGACGCGCTGCGCGGCCCGCCGCATGGCGGCACGGGGCGAACTGGAGATCCTGCAAGGGGGTCGCCCCGTGGACCCGTCGACCGCCCGCGGTCCCATCCGCCTGCGGGGGACGTTTCCCTAACCCCCACTTTGGAGGCAGTATTCAACCGGTCAAGAAAGACATACCTGCCTCTTAAAGGGGGTGAGCTGGTGCCGGGCGAGGACATCGCGCGACGGCTGACCCGCGGGCCGCTGCCCCTCGATGACGCGCTGGCGGTGGCGGCCGAGCTGGCCGCGGCGCTTGAGGCGGCGCACGAGCGCGGGGTGGTCCACCGGGACCTCAAGCCGGCGAACATCCAGCTCACCCCTGGCATTCCTGCCTCCTAACCCCGGGTTTGGGAAACGTCCCCTCCGTCTGCCCCCTCCTTCACCGTCGTTTTCCGGGTTGTCAGCCGCCCATTCCGTCGGTACCCGTCTAGAGAGGTCAAGCCGTGCACCGTCGCGGTTCGGGTCATCGTATGGCTGCCACCACGCATCGAGAGCGGGCGCTCGAGTTCCTGCGAGTGGCCCGCGCGTTTCGGTTGGGAGAGCTGCCCACCGAGCAGCCCAACCCGCGTACGCGTGGGCTGTCCGACTGGGCGCGGACCGATCCGGCCCGGGCGGTCGCGGTGCTGAAGGACGTCGACCTGCACGCGCTGGAGACCCTCGCGGGCTACGCAGAGGGGATCGATCGCCTGACGCGCGCCGTGCAGCGGACGCTCGAGCGGGGGAAGCGGATCTTCCTTTGCGGTTGCGGCGCGACCGGCCGGCTGTCGCTGACGCTCGAGTTCCTGTGGCGCGCCAGACCGGCGGACCGCGATCGCGTGCTGTCGTTCATGGCCGGCGGCGACGTCGCGCTGGTCAATTCGCTCGAGGGTTTCGAGGATCACCCACGTTACGGTGCGCGCCATCTGGAGCAGATGGGGTTCGGGGACGGCGACCTCTTGATCGCGTGCACCGAGGGCGGGGAGACGCCGTACGTCATCGGCGCCACGGAGCACGCGGCCCGGATCTCGTCCAACCGGCCGTACTTCCTCTACTGCAACCCGGACACCGAGCTG
>JBFKMV010000279.1:0-4228 GCA_041629655.1 Candidatus Polarisedimenticolaceae bacterium | reverse complement strand
CTCGCCGTACAGGAACGTGTAGCCCTCGGGGAACTCGTTGACGTAGTGCGTGCCGGAGTAGAACGCGGGCAGCGCGCCGCAGACCGCCACGCCGACCAGCGTCAGCACCACGGTGGCGCCCAGGAAGCCCCACGCGCGGCCCCGCGCTTCGGCACGCATCCGCGCCAGCACGATCACCACGTGCGGCAGCGCGGTCGCCAGCGCCACGAACGTCGAGATCAGGTGGACCTGGCGCCAGAAGTTCGACATCTTGATCGCGAACAGCCCCTGCACCGTGACCACGACGCCGGACAGCGCGCAGATCAGCAGCGCGAACACGGCCACGTAGCCCAGCAGCACCACGTTGGACATCGAGTAGTGCTTGTAGTCGAGCCAGTGCGCGACGAAGTACCACGTCAGCGGCAGCAGCGTCAGCACGCCGACCAGCGTGTGCAGCAGCAGCCCCCACTGCACGGCCGGGTGGAACGGTGCGAAGGTCACGGCGAGACCGGTGACGGTCTCGAACAGGAACACGACGAACGCGATCCGGGCGAGCCAGGAGACCCAGCCCGTGCGCAGCGTCTGGTTGGTGTTGTTCTGATTACCCATGAGCACCCCCAGCGCCGACGGGCGCGAACCGGAAGGTGGACCGGGACGGGACACTCACGCCCTACCCGGCCCGGACGCGGCCGCGACGCATTCGCGACCCAGATACATCCGAACGCCCCCGGCCGGGAGACTCGAAAGCGGAGTGTTGCGGGGGATTTAGTAGGCTTGCGCGCCGCCGCGGGTCACCGGGCGCCCGGGAAGGGTCCGCCGGGGCGCCGTCCCGCCAGTCCTGCGCCCGGCGACCGGGAGCGCTATATTGCCGGCATGAGCGGGTTCGGCGAGAGGCTTCGGCAGGCGCGGGAGAGCCGCAACATCACCCTGGACGAGATCGCCGACGAGACGCGGATCCGCCGCGCGTACCTGGAGGCGCTGGAGGCGGGCGACCTGCCCAGCCTTCCCGGGGGCGCGTTCAACAGGGGCTACGTTCGGGCCTACGCCGAGTTCGTCGGCGAGGAGCCCGACGCGCTGGTCGCGGCCTACCTCGAGGAGGAGGCCGAGCAGTCCCGCAACGGCAGCCTCGATTCGCCGGCGGCGCTCGGCGACCTGTCGCGCGCGATCGAGGACCGGTTGACGCTCAGCGGAACACCGGGGCGCCGCCCGGGACGCGTCATCGCCGCGGCCGCGGTGCTCGTCGGCGCCGCGGCACTGCTCGCCGTGGGGTGGTGGTGGTGGCCCGGTGGCGACCGCTCGCAGGTCGCCGCGCCCCCCGTCGCTTCCCAGGAGGTGCCGGCGCGGCCGCCGGAACCGGTGCCGGAACCGCCGGCGCAACCGGCCCGCGCCGAGCCGCCGGTCGCCGACCCGGTGCCCCGGGCCGTAACGGTCCCCGAGACGATCACGAACGCACCGCCGGCCGTCGTCGACGCGGCACCGCTCGAAACTCCGTCCCCGCGCACCCCGCCCCCCGCGGCGTCATCAGGTGGGATGACGGTTCCCGACTTCGGGGTCGGCACCGGCGTGGTCGACCGGCGGCTGGTCGGGCGCGGCGAGTCCTTCCCGGCCGGGACGCAGGTCTGGTTCTGGACGCGCGTCGTCGGCGGAGCCGCCGGCCGCAACATCGAGCACGTGTGGCTTCACGAGGGTCGGGTGATGGGCCGCAACCTGCTGGCCGTGGGCGCGTCGCACTGGCGGACCCAGAGCCGGAAGACGGTCTACGAGGGTCTCGAAGGCGCGTGGGCGGTCGAGGCGCGGGACGACGACGGGCGGGTGCTGGCCCGGCAGGAGTTCACCGTGCGGCCCGCCGGTTCCTGACGGACCGGGCGCGCTCCCGCCGGACCTCACGCTTGCCGCTCAGGCCCGGGGTCCCGGGAACCTGTCGTTCTCCTCGCGTTCGGGGATGAACACGTTCAGCGTCAACGGCGACCCGTCGCGGATCAGCTCCAGCTCGATCGACTCGCCGTTCTTGCCGCGCAGCGCGCGGAGCAGGCTTCCCGTATTCCGGACCGGCTCGCCGTCGGCGGCGACGATCAGGTCCCCCACGCGGACCCCGGCCTGCTCGGCGGGCATCCCCGGCATCAGCCGGCCGACCAGCACGCCGGCGTCGGCCGGGCCGCCCAGATGCTCGCGCAGCTCGGGGGTCACCTGGGTCAGCTCGACGCCGAGCCGCGGACGGTGCATCGGGCCGAAACCGAACTGGAAGTCCATCCCGCCGAGCCGCTCGTGGAGCCGCTCCATGTGCTGCTCGAGCTTGCCGTGGTCGAAACCGTGAGCGAAGGCGCCGACCCAGTCGTCGCTCTCTCCCAGCTCCGCGGTCAGCGTGCGGCGGTCGCCGGCGCGGTCGACCTCGATGTCGATCCGGTCGCCCGGCTTGGCCGAGAGGACCCGCACCGTGAGATCCCACGGGCGCTTCACCGGCTCGCCCTGGACGGCGAGAATCACGTCCCCGGCCAGCAGCCCCGCGCGCTCGGCCGGCGAGTCCTCGATCACCTCGCGCACGCGCGCGCCCTCGTCGACGCCGCCCTCGAGCATCAGGCCCAGGAAGGGCCGCGGCCCGTCGAACTCGAACTTGTGCTCGTGCCGGTTGCCGTCGTCGTCGACCGTGACGATGTTGACCTTGCCCTTGTGCTCGGTTTCGAGCGTGGCGTCGCCCGCGGCGACGGCGCCCACGGCCAACGCGGCGATCAGGATCCAGCAAGCTCTCATCATGTCCACTCCATGCTGGCAGTCTTCCGACTGCGGGTTCGGCTCCACCGCGGTACTACGCCCGGGGCGCGGAAAAGACGTCGCGGCCCGCGGGACCGGGCTAGGGGCACTCGCACGGCGGGCACCCGCGGTCGAACACGATCTTCCAGGCCCCGCCGGCCTCGCGGCGCCACACGGAGTTGAACGTCCCGATGCGCGCTCCGGCCGGGTCGCGCACGGGACCGGAGGTCAGGCCGAGCCGGCCGGATTCCAGCACCACGACGTCCTCGGGCTCCCAGGAGAAGGGCGCCGCCGGTCCGTCGAAGAACGGGGCCCACGCCGCCGCCACGGCGGCCCGGCCGCGCTGCGCCCCGTCGCGGCCGAAGAACACCGTCTCCTCGGACAGGAACCCGACGAACGCCGCGTGATCCCGCTCGGCCATGGTCCGGGCGAAGGCCAGCTCGGTCGCCCGCAGCTCGGCCTCGGCGTCGATCGGCGCCGACTCGCCGGGCGACGCCAGAACGGGCAGGAACAAGACGGCGATCGCAATCATGACGGAGCTCATGGAACACTCCTCTCGTATCGACGGGCGACCCTACGGGGACGCACGCTTCGCGATGCAGTACAGGAACTTCTCGCCCCGCAGGTACAGCTCGTCTCCGGCGATCGCCGGGGAGGCCGAGAAGGAGTCCTCGAGCCGGTTCAGCGCCAGCAGCTCGAGCTCCTCGCCGGGCCGGATCACCGCGGTGGCGCCGTTGCGGGACACGACGTAGATCCGGCCGGCCGCGCCGACCGGCGAGGCGAAGACGTTCTGGATGCCGGCGAGGCGCTGCGGGCCCAGCCGCGGCTTGCCGGTCTTCGCGTCCACACAGGTCAACACGCCCTGATTGTGCCGCAGGAAGCACAGCAAGCCGTCGTACAGCAGCGGCGACGGGACGTAGGGTGTCAGCCGGTCGAGCTTCCAGGCCACGGCGTCGGTCCCGGTGATGTCGCCTTTGGCCTTGTCGAGCCGGATCGCCAGCATCGCCTGCCAGTCGTAGCTGTTGCCGACGTACACGAAGCCGTCGCCGGCCACGGGCGAGGCGACGACGTTGCGCGACAGCCCGGCGCACTCCCAGAGGAGCTTGCCGGTGGCGAGGTCGTAGGAAGTCACGCGCCGGGTCGCGCCGATCACGACCTGGAGCTTGCCGGCGTGCTCGACCACCAGCGGCGTCGACCACGAAGTGATCTCGTCGCGCGCGACCTTCCAGCGTTGCTTGCCGGTGCGCTTGTCCAGCGCAACCACGAACGACTCCCCCTGGTGGTCCCAGTTGACGACCAGCGTGTCGCCCGCGAGCGCCGGCGAGCTGCCCTCGCCGTGGCCGTGCCGGCTCTGCATGTCGCCGAGGTCCTTCTCCCACAGCAGCTTGCCGTTGCGGTCGAGGCAGTAGAGGCCGCGCGAGCCGAAGAACGCGAAGACCCGTTCGCCGTCGGTGACGGGCGAGGCGGAGGCCCAGCTCCCGGTGGCGTGGGTCCCCTCGTG
>JBFKMV010000278.1:0-4239 GCA_041629655.1 Candidatus Polarisedimenticolaceae bacterium | reverse complement strand
TCGATGCGTGTATCTTCGGGCATACCGCCCCCACCCCAAACCGCCCGGCGGGGCGGGGACTCACGACGGGACCGCCGTTACCGTGACTGAGCTTACCCGTACGGACGGGCCGACCCGACCCCGGTCCATTCGGTGCTGGGTTCGTAAAGTATACCGCAGCCGGCGTCTCCGGGCGGCTGTTTTCGGGGCCGGCGCCGCGCTCCCCGCGCGCGGCGATCTCTGGTATCCTGCGCTCAGGTATCGAGAGGAAACGGCGACGGCCCGCGGGTTTCCGCTACCCTGACGAAAACCGCAATCCCGCGTGCGCTCGGGGGCGACCCGGATCGGGCCCGCGCCGGAATCTTCAGGGAGGTTGTTCGATGCGCAAGACGATGTTTTCGAGCATCGCCGTTCTGCTGCTCGTCACCGGCCTGCTCGTTGCGGGCGCCAAGCCCGCCGCCGATGGCGACTGGTCGTTCAACGCGACGATCATCGAGGCCTGTAGCTGCCCGATGTTCTGTACGTGCTACTTCAACAACGCTCCGGCGGGCCACGGTCACGGCGGCAAGACGGAGCACTTCTGCCGCTTCAACAACGCGTTCCAGGTCAACAAGGGCAAGGTCGGCCCGGTCAAGCTGGACGGCGCGAAGTTCTGGGTCGCGGGCGACCTGGGCGGCGACTTCACCAAGGGCATGGACTGGGCCGTGCTGACCTTCGACAAGTCCGTCACGCCGGAACAACGCCAGGCGATCCAGACCGTCCTGGGCAAGCTCTACCCGGTGGAGTGGAACAGCTTCACGATCGCCGCCGACGCGGACATGGAATGGAAGGCCGGGAAGGACCGCTCGGTGGCCCGGCTCGACGGCGGCAAGACCGCCGAGGTGGTGCTCAACCGCAACCCCGGCATGACCGAGGCACCGGTCGTGATTCACAACCTGAAGTACTGGGGTGCGCCGCGCAACGACGGCTTCGTCCTGATGCCCAACGAGGTCGAAGCCTACCGCGCCGGCGACAAGCCCTTCGAGTACAGCGGCGGCAACGGTTTCATGATCACGATCGACCTCAAGGCCTCCGACTTCGGCTCCTGACGGCACCCAGCGCCGGGGCGGCTCGTCACGCGCACGAGCCCCCCGGCGACCGAGGCCTGGCATGCCCCAAGGTCAACCGCGTCACTTCTACATCGTCGACGACGACCGCGCCGCGCTGGCGATGCTGCGCGCGTTGTTCGAAGACGCCGGTCATCGCGTCACCGTCGATTCGGCCACCGCGGGCGCCGCGGAGCGAATCGCGGCGCAGCGGCCGGACTGTGTGCTGCTCGACATCATGATGCCCGGGCTGGACGGCCTGTCGCTGTGCCGCCTGCTGCGTCGCGACGCGTCGCTGGGCGACTGCAAGCTCGTCTTCCTGACCGGCAAGGCCTACGCTGCCGACCGGCTACGGGCGATGGAGAGCGGCGCCGACGGCTACTTCGTCAAGCCGATCGATCCGAATCGATTCCCGGGCCAGCTCGACGAGATCCTGACCGCGAAGGTCCGGGTGACCTTCTGGGGCTGCCGCGGTACGCTGCCCGTTCCGGGACCGCGCTCGCTGAAGTACGGCGGCAACACCCCCTGCGTGACCGTGGAGCTCCCGGGGGATCTGCTGTTCATCCTCGACGCCGGCACCGGCATCAAGGAGCTGTCCAACCACCTGGTGGCGGAGCAGGCGCGACGGATCAACGCCAAGATCCTGATCACGCACCCGCACTGGGACCACATCAACGCGCTGCCGCATTTCGCGCCGCTCTACGCCGCCGGACACGAAATCGAGATCTGCGGCGCCCGCCAGGGCGAGATCGGCGTGCGACAACTGCTGCTGGCCCAGATGGACGGAGTCTACTTTCCGGTCACCGAGCGCGAGTTCGCCGCCCGGGTCCGTTTTCGGAACGTCGACGAGGGCCGGCACGAGATCGGTGACGTGCCGGTCCGCACGATGCTGCTGCGACACCCCGGGTCGTGCCTCGGCTACCGCATCGACTACAAACGTCGCTCGGTCTGCTACGTCACCGACAACGAGCTGTACAGCGACCCGCACGAGGCCCACGAGCTGCGCTACGTGCGCGCCCTGACGGATTTCACCCGCGGCGCCGACGCGCTGATCATCGACTGCACCTACCTCGACGACGAGTACCCGGCCAAGGTCGGCTGGGGACATTCCTGCGTCAGCCAGGTCGTCGATCTGGCGCACGAGGCGGGAGTGCTCAACCTGTACCTGTTCCACCACGACCCGGATCAGAGCGACGAGGACATCGACCGCAAGCTCGAGACCGCCCTGGAGGGACTCGCGCAACGGGATTCGTCAACGCTCTGCTTCGCCGCGGCGGAGCGAGACGAGCTGGTCCTCTGAGCCGCCCACCCCGCCGTCCGCCGAAAAGGTCGACAACGCCGAAACCTCCCGGCCCGTTCGATTCTTCTGCGCGCGTTGATCGTCGCCCGTAGCTTCAGGTGACGATGGAAGCCGCAGACTCTCGGATCAAGACGGCGACGTTCTGGATGCTGCTGCTGGCGCTGGGCGCGGTCAGCGGCCTGTACGGGGCGGAGTTCGTGTTCCGCAATGGCGTCGCCGTGCGATCGGTCCCCCAGACCGACCGCGAGTTCCGCGAGCTGGTCGCCGCCGAGTGGCCCCGGCCGGTGCCCGCGGCCAAGCACCCGGGGACGATCCGCATCCTCGGCCTGGCCGACTCGTTCGGCCTCGCCAGCGGGGAGAACAACTACCACTATCGGCTCGAGCGGCTACTGCGCGAGCGCGGGCATGACGTCGAGGTGGTCAACCTGTCCGTGGCCGCCTACTCGCTGGAGCAGGAGCTGCGGTTGCTGCGCCGCTTCGGATCGGCGTTCGAGCCCGACATCGTGCTGCACGGATTCTTCGTCGGCAACGACTTTCACGCCGGGGGCGGCGAGTCGATGCGCTTCCGGGGCATCCACGTCGACGTCGAGCCGGGCCTGCGTTCCTGGTACCCGCAGAACCTGCTGTTGCCGCGCTGGTACCGACACTGGCGCACCGCGGTCGGCGAGCGCCGGCACAGCGCCGTGGACACCGCCGGTGGGGCGGGCGCCGGGAGCTTCTCCGAGGCGAGCTTCCTGCGCATCGAGCGCATCCGGCTGTCGACCTGCCGCCGTCCGAAACGCGAGGGACCGGCATGGCCGGGCGTCGTGCGGTTGCTCGACGCCATCGGAGCGGAAACGGAGCGGATGGGGGCGGTGCGGATGATGGTGGTGCACCCGGACCAGTTCCAGGTCGAGCCCGCGCTGGCCGACCGGGTGATCCGCGAGTACGACCTGGCTGCCGAGGACTACGACCTGGACCTGCCGCAGAAGTTCCTGCGCGCCTACGCCGAGAGCCGGCGCGTCTCGCTGGTCGACCTGACTCCCGCGTTCCGCCGCAGCGGCGCCGAGGGCGGGCTGTACCGGCTTCGCGACACCCACTACAACGACGCGGGCAATCTCCTCGCCGCCGAGGTGGTGGCGGACCGGCTGGAGCCGCTGCTGCAGGCCGTCGAGCCCGTTGCGAAGCCGCCCGCCGACGCCGTCAACGCCGGACGCCGGGAAGGCTCGGCGCGGCGTCCCGCCTGAGTCGCGTCGCCGCGCCCGGGTGCGAGTCCGGGGCGCGCGGCCCGGCGGGGCTAGCGGCCGGGTGACACGCGGCGCGCCCCTGCGGTAACATGGTCGGGTTCCCCCTCCGGGCATCGAGGTCACAGCGTTTCAGGAGACAGGCCGTGGGAAAGAAAGGCTTCCGGATGCACTCCAAGGTGGTCTGGCCGGGCTACGACTCGGTCACCCAGCGCCACGTCGCCAAGGTGGGGCGCAACGACCCCTGTCCGTGCGGTAGCGGCACCAAGTACAAGGACTGCCACCAGAAGGACGGCACCGCGTTCCTCGAGAAGCTCGCGCGCGAGCAGGACAAGCAACGACTGCGCGACGAGGGCGTGCCGTGGTACAAGCGGCTGTTCTCCTTGCGTTGAGCCCGCTCCCGGCCGGCCCGCCGGTCGCAAACCCGACCCTGTAGATCGTTTTTGGCGCCGCCGATCGCGCTTCGGGCCTTCCCGACGGCGGTCGCCGAGGGCGGTTTCGTCTAAGATCGGTGGGTCCCGTCCGGAACAACCCGAGGAGTGAGCCCATGAACAGGCGCGTCGAGCGAGTGGCCGTGCTGGGATCCGGCGTGATGGGAAGCGCGATCGCAGCCCATTTCGCCAACGCGGGTATTCCCGCGCTGGTGCTGGAC
>JBFKMV010000277.1:0-4287 GCA_041629655.1 Candidatus Polarisedimenticolaceae bacterium | reverse complement strand
GCGAGGCCGTGCGCCCGCCGACCAGGAAGCCGCCGTCGGGCGTGGCCACCACCGTCTCGGCCCAGTCGTGGTTGTCGCCGCCGAACGTGCGCTGCCACAGCACCCCGCCGGCCGCGTCGATCCGCAGCACCCACAGGTCGATGTTGCCCGCGCCGGACGATTCGGTCCGTCCCACGAGCACGTAGCCGCCGTCCCCGGCCGCCGCGACGCCGCTGGCCGCGTCCCACTCCGGCCCGCCGTAGGCGCGCTGCCACTCCACGTCCCCGTCGCGGTCGAGCTTGACGACCCAGAAGTCGAAGTCCTGCGTGGTGGTGTCGGCGCGCGTCGAGCCCGCGACCACGAAGCCGCCGTCCGGCGTCTCCAGCGCCGCGTAGGGCACGTCGTCCCCGCCGCCGGTCGAGACGCGCTGCTGCCACAGCACGTCGCCCCGCGCGTTGGTGCGCACGAGCCAGGCGTCGTTGTAGAACCCGAACGCCGAGTCGACGTGCCCGGCCACCAAGAGCCCACAATCGGAGGTGGCGACGACCGCGCGCGCCTTGTCGACGCCGGTCAGGTCGTAGCGGACCCACGAGGTCTGTGCGAGGCAGAGCGTCGGGACGATGAGTGTCAGCGATGCGGCGAGCGCCGCGAGGCGGTTGCGACCCATGGCTTCCCCCTCTTCGGATTCCCGGCCCGGGATCGGTCCTGAGCGGATGATAACCCGGCCCGGTAACCGGGTTTGCCTATCGGGATGGTCGGGGCGGACTGCGGTCGACCGTCCCGACCCTGGTCGCGGCAGGCGCTGGCCCGGGAACCGGGCCGCACCAGCGCTCGATTCCTCGCCATCGCGTATACTCCGGCCCAGCGGCCGAATCCCGAGCGCCTGGAGTCTTCGCTATGCCGATCGGGCCCGGCCAGACCCTCGCGCACTACCGCCTGATCGAGAAGATCGGCGCGGGCGGGATGGGCGAGGTCTGGAAAGCGCGCGATACCACGCTCGACCGCGACGTCGCCATCAAGATGCTCCCGGCCGACGTTGCCAGAGACACGCGACGACTGGCGCGGTTCGAGCGCGAAGCCAAGCTGCTGGCCACCCTGAATCACCCCCAGATCGCCGGAATCTACGGCCTGCACCGGCAGGACGAAGTCGTGTACATCGCGATGGAGCTGGTCCCGGGTGAGGACCTGGCCCGGCGGCTCGCTCGCGGCCCGCTCCCGCTCGCGGAGGCCGTGCGGATCGCGGTCCAGATCGCCGCCGCGCTGGGCGCAGCGCACGAGCGCGGCGTGGTGCATCGCGATCTCAAGCCCGCGAACATCCTGATCACTCCGGCCGGCGAAGTGAAGGTGCTCGATTTCGGTCTGGCCAAGCGGTTGGAGACGCACGACCGCGGCCGGTCCGGAACGACGCCCGACTCGGCGACGGCGACGATGGAGCGGGACCTGACGCAGGAAGGGACGACGCTGGGCACGCTGGCCTACATGGCGCCGGAGCAGCTTCGCGCCGGGAACGCCGATGCCCGGGCGGACATCTTCTCGTTCGGTGTGGTGCTGTACGAGATGATCGCCGGCGCGAACCCGTTCCGCCGGGCGCACACCTACGACACGATCAGCGGGATCCTGCGTGACGATCCCCCGCCGCTGACCCGCAGCTCCGTCGCGGTCCCCAGACGGCTCGACAGGATCGTCAACAAGGCCATGGCCAAGGACGTCGATCGACGCTACCAGCAGATCCGGCAGGTCGGCACCCGGCTCGAGGCGCTCCACCGTGAGCTCGTCGCCAGCGACCAGCCCGGAGTCACGGCCCGGGGGTTGCTGCGGGCATTACGCAGACCCCGCGTGGTGATCCCGGTTCTCGTCGTGACCGTCGCTGCGACGCTGGCCGCCATCCGGTGGTCCGAGGCTCGGGCCGAGCGCCGCTGGGCGCTGGAGACCGGGCTGCCGGAGCTGGAACGTCTCGTCAATGCCAGCTGGCGTGACTTCGGCGATGCCTACGCCGACGCACTGCAACTGGAACGCGTGATTCCGGGCCATCCGCGACTGGAACAGCTGCTCTCCAAGTGCTCGATGCAGCTTGCGGTGCGGACACGGCCGGCGGGCGCACGGGTTTCGGTCAAGAACTACGGCTCCCCCGACGCCGAGTGGCAGGAGCTCGGCATCACGCCAATCGAGGCCGTTCGCCTGCCGACCGGCGTCCTGCGCTGGAAGCTCGAGAAGCCGGGCTTCGAGACCGTTCACGCGGTGGAGTCCACGTGGGCCATCCAGCCCGAGCTGGACGCGTTGCTGGTCCCGAACGATTTTCAGAGAACTCTGGACGAGGCGGGCTCGATGCCCGCCGGCATGGTCCGGGTACCGGGCGCCGCGATCGGCGGCGCGCTCCTGCCCGACTTCTACATCGATCGGTACGAGGTGACCAACCGGGAGTTCCGCAAGTTCGTGGAGGCGGGCGGCTACGCGAACCCGGAGTACTGGGAGCATCCGTTCGTCGAGGGCGGCGAGACGCTCGACCGCGAGCGCGCGATGGCGCGGTTCGTCGACCGCACGGGTCGACCCGGTCCGGCGACCTGGAGCGGCGGTCTGTTCCCCGAGGGAGAAGGCGACCATCCGGTCTCCGGCGTCAGCTGGTACGAGGCGGCGGCCTATGCGGCGTTCGCCGGCAAGAGCCTGCCCACGGCCGGACACTGGGGCCTGGCGCGGGGCGAGGCCACGATGGTGATCCTGTTCCCGCAGCTCGGGGGCTACGCGACGTTCGCCCCGTTCAGCAACTTCGACGGCAAGGGTCCGGTCGCCGTCGGGAGCCTGCCCGGCATGACGGCGTACGGCGCCTACGACATGGCGGGCAACGTCCGCGAGTGGTGCTTCAACGAATCGCAGAGCGGGCGGGTCATCCGCGGCGGCTCCTGGACCGACACCAACTACATGTTCAAGCAACAGAGTCAGCTCCCGCCGATGGATCGCTCTCCGCAGAACGGGTTTCGCTGTGCGGCGTACCCGCAGCCGGAGGAGATCCCGCCCCAGGCCTTCGCCAGCACGCGCCTGTCGGAGTGGCGGGACGTCAGGAAGGCCCGACCGGTCGACGACGCCGTCTTCGACGTGATGCGGCGACAGTTCGACTACGATCCGACGCCGCTAAACGCCCGGGTCGAGTCCAGACGAGAGGATCCCGGCGGCTGGACCCACGAGCGAATCACCTACCGTGCCGCGTACGGCGGGGAGACGATCATCGCCCACCTGTTTCTTCCGACCCACGTGAGGCCGCCCTACCAGACCGTGATCTACCTGCCGGGGTCCGGATCGCTGATGCAGGACTCCAGCGAGCACATCGAGACGTATTTCGAGTTCCCGGTGTTCCTCTCCTTCCTGGTCAGCAACGGCCGTGCGGTGCTCTACCCCGTCTACAAGGGGACCTTCGAGCGCCAGGACCCGGCGCTGATCGCGATCCACGGGGGCGACAGCTCACGTCGCTACACGGAGTTCCTGGTGCAGCTCGTCAAGGATCTCCGGAGGTCCATCGATTACCTGGAAACGCGCGAGGACGTCGACCCGGAGCGGATCGCATACTACGGCATGAGCTGGGGCGCGATCCTGGGCGGCGTCGTTCCGGCCGTCGAGGATCGGCTGGCGGCGAGCGTCCTCGTCTCCGGCGGGGCCGCCGTGAACTTCGCGGGCGACGCCGTGGCCGCGTTCTCCCCCGAAGCGGATCCGGTGAATTACTACCCCCGGGTCACGGTCCCGACCCTGATGATCAACGGGCGCTACGACACGCTCCTGCCCCTGGACAAGTCGATCCGACCGATGTTCGACCTCCTCGGAACACCCGCCGAGCACAAGCAGCTGCTGCTGTTCGAGACCGACCACATCCCGCCGCGAGACGAGCTGATCAAGGCCACGCTGGACTGGCTCGATCGTTACCTCGGTCCGGTCCGGTGAAAGCGGCGTGGCGCCGGCGGGGTCGACGCGCGGGGTTTCCCCGAGGGCAGACTCCCGGCGGTGCTCGGTTCGGAGTTCGACTGTGGGTTGGTAGCGGGGGGCGCTATGAACCATTACAGATGGATTTGGAGCCACCGGAGCGTTTCGTGGCTGGGGGCCTACTCGCCGCCTAGGACGGTCGTCGGAACTCTCGGCGGGGACCGGGACAAAAGGAGACCCCGCGGGTCCACTTGGTCGGCCTCGTCACGCGCCGTACGGGCGTATTCTCGCGACAACTTGCCATCGCTGGCAAGTAAATCCACGCCGGGCGCTGTGGCGCATGGTCTGCCCGCGGTTCGTCCTGTGCGGACCCTCCTCGGTTAGCTCAGAACGGGCTCCGGC
>JBFKMV010000276.1:0-4323 GCA_041629655.1 Candidatus Polarisedimenticolaceae bacterium | reverse complement strand
TCGCAAGTTCCGTGTCATGTCGTCTCCCTCTCTCTGTGTAAACCGATGTTCCGGCCGCTACCCGCGAGGCGTGACTTGGTTTCTTGTCTAAAGTTAAGTTCTGGAGGAATCGGATCAAGCGTCGTGGAGCGGCTTTTTGCACGCGAAACGTGACGCTGACGCAACTTCCGTTACCGCTTCGTACTCGTGAACGCGAGGACTTCCGCGATCGTAATCGTGCTGTCGGTTTTTGGACCGCAGGGCTAAAGTCGAGCGCGGTGGCCGCCGATAAGGGTCGGGAAGGAAGGAGGAGCAGCATGAAGATCGACCCCCTGTCCGCCGGCCTGGCGGCCCGGCTCGCCGAGACCGGCCTGCGTTCCCCCGCCACCGTCAACGCGTTCGGGCGCTTCGCCGACCGGGTGCTGTCGAAGCTGGACGGCGAGACCCGTGCCGCCGTGGAGGATTCGATCGTCGAGGCGGCCGCGCAGGTCGCCGCGTTCGACGACGGCGACGTGCCCTACGGCCACAGCGTCGAGCACGCGGTCAAGCGGTTGCTCAACGATCCCGCGATCAAGAAGGCGCTCAAGGCCGCGGCGCGGGCGGAGACCCCGGAACCGGTCGCGGTGCAACCGACCCCGGTGGACGACCCGCAGCCGGTCGAGCCGCCGGCGACGCTGACCACCGAGACCGCACCGGCGCCGACGCGTCTCGACCGGTCGGTCTGAGTCCGGGTCAACCGGCCGCGGCGAACGTGACCCGGTAGAGCCGGAGCGCGGCCGCTCGCGGATCCGCCGGCGCGGCGAGGAGATCGATCGCCGTTTCCTCGCCGCCCGGGATCTCGAGCGTCAGCGGAGGCGTGCCGCGGGCGAGTTCGCGCCGCGTCGCGGAGTCGCGGGCCTCGAGCCGCAGCGGGCCGCCCTCCGCTTCCGCCTCCACCGTCCAGCGCCCCGGCGGCAGTCGCAGCCCCGCGATCGCCGCGGGATCGGCGGCGGTGATCACGGCGCCGATCCGTCCCGTGGCGTCCGGGCTCGCCACGGTCCGCGGGTTCGCCGCGAGCAACAGCCCGGGCACGCTGACCGCCCGGGGCTGGCGCTCGATCCCGACGCGGCCGGCGGCGCGGACCCAGATCCGCGAGCGGAAGCGGTAGGTATCCACGCCCTCGAACGTGACCAGCCGGTACTCCGCGGCGAACCGCGGGTCCCGCACCATCTGCTTGCCGCTCCGGAAACACGGCCGCGCCCCGCCGGCGGGGCCGCAGAACACCACCAGGTCGGGCTGCCGGTCGAGCACGTAGGCGCCGTCGCCCAGCTCGTGGCCGAGGTGCCCGCGTCCGAAATCGTCGGGACGGTTGCGCGCCAGGTGGCGGTCGTTGATCCCGAGCATGTCGATCGCGGGCAGCTTCGAGAAGTACGGCAGCGTACCTCCGGGATCGACCGCGAGCAGCGGCCGCTGCTCCGCGAATCCCTCCCGCAGCAGGTTGCCGACGACCTGGCCGTCCCACTCCCAGCGCTCCGAGCGCGCGCGGAGGTTCTGCGGGTCGGCGAGCTGCATCCAGGCCAGCAGCACGAGCGACGCGGCCACGGCGGCCAGCGCGAAGCCGCGGACCCTTCCGGCCTCGAGCTGCCGCGCCAGGCCCTCCGCCAGCAACAGCGCCAGCAGCACCACCAGCGGGACGAGATGCCGTCGCGCGGGGAAGATGTCCCCGCCGATCAGCACCACGTAGACGGTCCACAGCAGCAGCGGCGCCAGCAGCAGGCGGATGCGCGCCGACCGCCGCGCGAAGCTGAACGCGAGCAGCAGGGCCGGGAGCGCCAGCCCGGCATGCCGGGCCAATCCGGCGGCGACGTAGTGCAGACCCTCGTGAAACCGCCGCGCCGTCAGTCCCAGCTTGGCGTAGGCGGAGTTGGGGATCCAGTCGCCGTAGTACGCCATCCGGAACCCGAGCTGCAGCAGCACCGCCGCGACGGGCAGCAGCGCCAGGCGGGCGCAGAGCGCGATCGATTCCCGCCGCAGCCCGCGGGCGGCCAGGATCCCGGCACAGACGCCGGCCGTGAACAGCGGTCCGTCGGGCCGGGTCCAGCACAGCAGCGCCAGCAGCGCGCCGGGCGCGAGCCAGCCGCGGCGCGGGACCGCAGCGCCGTCGACCAGCGGGTAGCAGCACACCACGGCCCACGCCAGCAGCGCGGCCAGCAGCGGCTGCTCGAGCCCCCCGACGCTCCACACCGCCAACGACCCCGACAGCGCCAGCGCCGCACCGCCGGCGAGCCCCGGGAGCAGCCCGGGCCAGGAGCGCGCCGGGTGCGCGCGCAGCACCGCCAGCACGGCCAGGACCGCCGCCGCGATCCCGAGCACGCGGGTGGCGGGGATCAGCTCCAGCCCCAGCGCGCCGAGCCCCGCGCAGAGCAGGATCCACAGCAGGTTGGAGTAGCCCTCGAGACGCTCGCCGTCGGTCCAGGTCAGGCCCTGCCCGTCGAGCAGGCGCTCGGCGTAGCGCAGCGAGATCAACGCGTCGTCGGCGATGAACGGCAGGTAGCTGACCGCGTGGGCGACCAGCAGCGCCACCACGGCGGCCGCGACGGCGACGGTCGCGAACGGGGGGCGGGACGGGGTCGCGACCGGCGCGCTCACTCGCCGACCAGGATCACCAGGCTGTGCGCCCCGAGGGGATAGGTCCGTTGCTCGGGCAGCTCCGGGCGCGGCCGTTGCTCGACGATCTCGTCGGGTGGACGCAGCCGGGTGTCCACGAAACGCGTCCAGCGGCGGGAGATGCGGCAGGCGGGCAGCTCGACCAGCGCGCCGGCCGGGGCGGCGTGCGCCAGCAGCAGCAGCTCCTGGCGGCGCCGCTCGTCCACGAGCTGCATGCCGAGCATCCGCGCCTCGGCGGACCAGTCCGGACGCCCGGGGTGCAGACCGTGCCACAGCACCTCGCCGGTGCCGTCCTCGAAGAACTCGCGACGGCGCAGCAGCGGGTACTCGCGACGGAAGCGGATCATCCCGCGCACGAAACGGAACATGTCGCGGTTCCGCTCCAACAGCCCCCAGTCGATCCAGCTCAGCGGCCCGTCGTGGCACCAGGCGTTGTTGTTCCCGTGCTGCGTGCGTCCCAGCTCGTCGCCGGCCAGGATCATCGGCACGCCCTGGGACATCATCAACAGCGCGATCAGGTTCTTCATCTGCCGCCGGCGCAGGCGGTTCACCTCGGGTGACGGGGACGGCCCCTCGAAGCCGCAGTTCCAGCTGAAGTTGACCGGGTTGCCGTCGGCGTTGCCCTCGCCGTTGCGCTCGTTGTGCTTGTTCTCGTAGCTGACCAGGTCGGCGAGCGTGAAGCCGTCGTGGCAGGTCACGAAGTTGACGCCGTGATACGGGCCGCGGTCGACCTCGTGGTACAGATCGGAGCTGCCGGCGAGCCGCGTGGCCAGCCGCGGCACCATCCCCGCGTCGCCGCGCACGAACCGCCGCACGTCGTCGCGGAAGTGGCCGTTCCACTCGGCCCAGCGACCCCAGTGCGGAAAGGCGCCGACCTGGTACAGCCCGCTGGCGTCCCACGCCTCGGCGATCAGCTTGGCGCCGGCGAGCACCGGGTCGGCGGCGATCCGCTCCAACAGCGGCGGGTCGGGCAACGCGGCGCCGTCGGTGCCGCGGGCCAGGATCGAGGCCAGATCGAACCGGAAGCCGTCCACGTGCATTTCGGTGACCCAGTAGCGCAACGCGTCGACGATCAGGTCGCGGACCACCGGGTGATTGCAGTTGACGGTGTTGCCGCAGCCCGTGAAGTCGAGGTACTCGCCGCTGTCGGGGTCGAGCATGTAGTAGACGGCGTTGTCCAGCCCGCGCAGGGACACCGTCGGCCCGGCGGCGTCCCCCTCGCCGGTGTGGTTGAACACCATGTCCAGGATCACCTCGATCCCGGCCGCGTGCAGCGCCCGCACCATCCGCCGGAACTCGCGGATCGGACCGCCGCCCTGCGGCGTCGAGGCGTAGGAGCTCTTGAGCGCGAAGAAGCCGATCGGGTCGTAGCCCCAGAAGTTCCACAACCGCTTGCCGGTCTCGGGGTCGATCCGCGGGTTGAGGTTCTCCTCGAACTCGGTCACCGGCATCAGCTCGACCGCGGTCACGCCGAGATCGCGGAGGTACGGGATCTTGTCGATCACGCCGCGGAAGGTGCCCGGATCGGGCACGCCGGAGCTGGCATGACGCGTGAACCCGCGCACGTGCAGCTCGTAGATCACCGAGTCGGCGAGGTGTATTGCCGGCGGGCGATCGTCGCCCCAGTCGAAGTCGTCCTCGTTCAGCACGGAACGCCGCGGCCGCACGAGCCGCTCGAGCGGCCCCGGGGTCGCGTCC
>JBFKMV010000275.1:0-4331 GCA_041629655.1 Candidatus Polarisedimenticolaceae bacterium | reverse complement strand
GCCCGGTTGCCGACCTCGCGGAACAGCGTCAGCGCCTGCTCGAACAACGCATGCGCCTCGACGGGGTTGCCGCGGATCCACTCGGCGGCGGCGACGACGTTCAGCGCTCGCGCCTCGCCGTTGCGGTCCCCCGCGGCCACGAAGACCTCCCGGGCTTCTCTGGCGGCGGCGATCGCGTCGTCCAGGCGACCGAGGCTGACCAGGGTCCAGCCCTCGAGACGCAACGCGCTGGCCCGCAGCAACAGCGCGCCCTGGTCGCCGGCCCGCTCCGCGGCCCGCGCCGCCGCGGCACGCGCCCGTTCGTAGTCGCCGAGCATGTCGGCGGTCTCCGCCTCCGCGAGGTCGATCCGGGGGTCCCGTCCCAGCGAACCGGGCAGCCGCCGCAGCGTCTCGATCGTCGTGAGGGCGTCCTGCCCGCGCTCCGCCGCAGTCTGGACCGCGGCGAGCCGCAGTCCGTCGTCGAGACTGTCCGGGTGTTCGGCGAGCAGCGAGCGGTAGATCTCGATCGCGCGGCTCCACTCGCGCGCAAACTCGCGGTAGCGGCCTTCCACCGCCAGGCGCTCGCGCCCCGGTAACCCGCCGGAGCGCTCGAAAGCCCGCGCGGCCGACTCGCGCGCGCGGGCGTCGTACCCCAGCTCCGACCACACCTCCGCCAGGGTCGCGTGCGGCAACGGGTGCGTCGGCTCGGCGGCCACCGCCCGCTCCAGCAGCTCGCGAGCGCCGAGGTAGTCCAGCCGCCGGAGCCGTTCCAGCCCCTCGGTGTAGCGTCTCGCCGCCTCGGCGCCCGACGGCAGCGACGCGCGCAGCGCCGCGGCCTCGTCGTCCGGCACCACGCCCAGGCCCAGCGCTTCCCGCAGCCGTCGTCCGGTGCGCGTGACCAGGTCGAACAGCTCGGCCTCGGTCCCCTTTTCCGACAGCGCCGCCAGCGTCTCACCGCCGGCCGTGTCCTGCAGCCGCAGATCGAGACGCAGCCGTTCTCCCGCGACCCCGACCAGCGCGAGGAACGAGCCGACCACGATGAAGTCGCTGCCCGAGTGCCGCCGGATCCGCTGCAACGTGTCCGCGGCGAGCGTGTCGGCGTCGCCCAGCGACAGGTCCCGCTTCATCCGTGCGACGTTTTCACCGGAGAGCGTCCGGAGCTGCGCGCCCGCGGCCAGCTCGGTGGTCAACATCTCGGCCAGCGCGGTGGAGAGCCACCCGACCTCCTCGCGGCCGGAGAGGTTACGGAAGCCGAGCACCGCCACCGAGCGACGGGCGGTCGCCGCCGCCGTGTCGGCCGGTCGCGTCGCCACGCCGGTCCAGCGGTTACGCACGTCGCCCCCGTCGAACACCAGCAGCAGCGTCGCGACCAACGCGGCCGCCGCGCCCAGCGTGGCCCACGCTCCCCATCGCACGCGGCGCGGTGCGGCCGCCGCCGCCTCCACCGACGCGGGGGAGGAGTTCGAATCCCGCAACAGCCGCTTGAGGTCGGTGCGGATCTCCGCCGCGGCCTGGTAACGCAGGTTGCGGTCCTTCTCGAGCGCTTTGTTCAGGATCCGCACCAGCTCCGCGGACAGACCGGGATTCAGCTGCACCGGCGCCGTCGCCGGCCGGTTGAGGATCTTGTCGAACACGATGCCCGAGGTGGTGCCGGCGAAGGGCTGGGCAGCGGTCGCCATCTCGTACAGCACCACGCCGAGCGAGAACAGGTCCGTGCGGTTGTCCAGCTCCTCCCCGCGCACCTGCTCCGGAGACATGTAGGCGATCGTCCCGACCGCGGTGCCCGGCTCCGTCAACGCCGTACGCGTGTCGGCATCCGCCAGATCCGTTTGGAACATCGCCAGGCCGAAATCCAGCACCTTCGCCTCGTCCCGCTCGGTGACGAAGATGTTCGCAGGCTTGATGTCGCGGTGCACGATCCCGGCGGAGTGCGCGGCGTCCAGCGCGTCGGCGATCTGCATCCCCAGCCGCGCCAGGCGCTCGATCGGGAGCGGTCGGCCCTCGATGGCGTGCTTGAGCGTCCGGCCCTTGATCAGCTCCATGACGATGAACGGCTGACCGTCGTGCTCGCCGAGCTCGTAGATCGTGCAGATGTGAGGGTGGTTCAACGCCGACGCCGCGCGCGCCTCGCGCTGGAACCGCTCCAGCGAGCGCGTGTGCCCGGCCAGCCGCTCCGGCAGGAACTTCAGCGCGACCGGCCGCGCCAGCTTGAGGTCCTCGGCGAGATAGACCACGCCCATCCCCCCGCCCCCGAGCAGCTCGAGGATTCGGTAGTGGGAGACGGTCTGCCCGATCAAGCGACTCCCCTCGTCGGAAGGGCGCGCACGGTCCCGCTTTTCGCGGGCCGGCGGCCGTATCCGAACTCGCTTGGCGCGATCCCCGTCGCGACGGAGGGTGCCGTGGAAGGGGGGCGGCACCGCGTCGTGAGCCTCTCCGCGAGCGATTATAGCCCGTGGCGACGCCCGGGGAACCGCGCCCGGTCGCTGGCCGGCGGCGCCGACTAGGACGCCGACCGGTTCGGCCCGGAACCGAGCAGTCGGTTCACGTGCCCGGCGAGATCGCGCGCCGCGAAGGGCTTCATCAGAAACGCGTCGATGCCCAACGCCCGCGCGCGCTCGTCGTCGATGCGGTGGCTGTAGCCCGTGCAGAGAATGATCGGCAGGTCCGGCCGGATGACGCGCGCCTCTCGCGCCAGCTCGTCACCGGTCATCCCCGGCATCGTCTGATCGGTGATGATCAGATCGTAGCGCTCCGGATCCCGGCGGAGCTCCTCCAACGCCTCGGAGCCGCTGTGCGCGGCCGTGACGTCGTAGCCGTGCTGCTCGAGCACCTCCTGCTCGAGTTCGACGATCGCCTGCTCGTCGTCCACGACGAGGATCCGGCCCTGCCCCTGCGGGTGCCGCGGGTGTTCCACGGGCTGGTCCACCGGGCGCTCGTGGACCCGCGGCAGGTAGATCTCGACCGTCGTTCCGCGCCCGAGCTCGCTGTTCACCGCGATCGAGCCTCCGTGACCGGCCACGATTCCGTGGACCACGGCCAGGCCCATCCCGGTGCCCTCGCCGACCTGTTTGGTGGTGTAGAACGGCTCGAAGATCCGGTCGATGCGCTTCGGGTCGATGCCGCGTCCCGTATCGCGGACCCGCAGCCGGAGGTAGCGCCCCGGGGCCAGGGGCGGGTGGGTCACGGGCAGGTCCCGATCGAGCTGCAGGTCGTCCAGGCGCACCTCGAGCACCCCGCCGTGGTCGCGCATCGCGGCCTCGGCGTTGGAGCTGAGGTTCATCACGATCTGGTGGATCTGCGTCGGGTTGGCGATGACGGCCCCGGCCGCTTGATCGCAGTGCTCCTCGATCGCGATCGTCGACGGCAGCGTGGCCCGCAGCAAGGTCAACGCCTCGCGCAGGATCGGTTGGAGCAGCACCGGGACGCGGGCCTCGGCGCGGCGACGGCTGAACGTCAGGATCTGCTGCACCAGCCGCTTGGCGCGGCTGGCCGAGACGATCACCTGGTCGATCGACTTCTGCGCTTGGGGCCTGTCGGCGGCATCGTGCTTCGCCAGCTCGGCGTAGCCCAGGATCGCGGTCAGGATGTTGTTGAAGTCGTGAGCGATGCCGCCCGCCAGCGTGCCGATCGCCTCCATCTTCTGTTTCTGCCGGACCTGTTCCTCGAGCCGCTGGCGCTCGGCGATCTCCTGCCGCAACGCCAGGTTCACCCGTTCCAGGTCGGCCCCGTGATTGTGCAGCTGTCGGAAGCTCTCGCGCAGCTCACCCCGCATCGAGCGCGTGTTGTGGATCAGCGTCTGGATCTCGTTCACCGAGCTGGACGGCCACTCCTCCGGGGTGTCGCGCAGCAACCGGTCGGGCAACAGCCCGGTGATCCTCGCCAGCCGCGCCACCGGACGCGCCATCCAGCGGCTGATCAGGAACGCGACCGCCAGCGCGAAGACGGCCAGCACCAGCATGATCAGCAGGTTCCGCGAATAGGCCGTGTACATCACGGTTTGCAGGGGCGCCAGGGACGCCTCGACGACCAGGGCCCACGGCAGGCCCGGAGCGACGGACGACTCGGTCACGTAGTAGGACCCCTGCCACCGCGTCATCGCCGGCAGACCGCGCGCCGTCGGCATCCAGCGGTAGGAATCGCCGCGGACGTCGAGCTTCCGTCCCGGCGCGGCGTGGTGGAACCCCTGATGTGGCTCGAGCTCCGGCGCCGTGCTGGCGATCACCAGGTCGCGGCGGTCGATCAGGGAGATCCGCAGCGAGGTCTCGCGCTCGTAGGTGCCGAGGAGCGAACCCAGGTGGCCGAGGTCCAACGCGCCCAGGGCGAAGCCCTCGAACTCGCCATCGCGCATCACG
>JBFKMV010000274.1:0-4343 GCA_041629655.1 Candidatus Polarisedimenticolaceae bacterium | reverse complement strand
GGAAATCCGGCCTGTCATGACCGTGCCTCTCTCCGAGGAGAAAACCGAGGTCGGCAGTTACTTCGTCTCCAACTACCCGCCGTACTCGTTCTGGAGCGAGGACCGCGTCGACGCGGTTCGCCGCGCGTTGGCCGCCCCGCCGCGACGCGACGCCACGCTGGGCGTGTACCTGCACATCCCGTTCTGCCGCAAGCGCTGCAAGTTCTGCTACTTCAAGGTCTACACCGACAAGAACAGCGGGGAGGTCGAGCGCTACGTCGCGGCGTTGACGCGCGAGGCCGAATTGCTCGCCGCCAGTCCCGCGATCGCCGGCCGGGCGCCGACGTTCGTCTACTTCGGCGGCGGCACGCCGTCGTTCATCAGCTCGAAGCACCTGCGGCGGCTGGTCGGCCGGTTGCGCGACCTGCTGCCCTGGGACGCGGCCGAGGAGATCACCTTCGAGTGCGAGCCGGGCACCTTGACCCGCGCCAAGCTGGAGACGATCCGGGAGCTCGGCATCACGCGGCTCAGCCTGGGGGTCGAGAACTTCGACGACCGGATCCTCGCCGAGAACGGCCGCGCCCACGTCTCGAAAGAGATCTATCGCGTCCTGCCGTGGATCGGCGAGCTCGGCTTCGACCAGCTCAACGTCGACCTGATCGCCGGGATGATCGGCGAGACCTGGGACACCTGGCGCGAGTCGGTGCGCCGCACCATCGAGACCGATCCCGACAGCGTCACGATCTACCAGCTCGAGCTGCCCTACAACACCGTCTACTCCAAGCGGGTCCTCTCGGGAGGCGAGCTGCCCGTCGCCGACTGGAAGACCAAGCGCGAGTGGCAGCAGTTCGCGTTCGAGCAGCTCGAGGGCGCGGGCTACCGCGTCTCCAGCGCCTACACGATGGTCAAGCGCGAACGCCCCGGCCGCTTCGTGTACCGCGACTCGGTGTGGCGCGGCAGCGACCTGCTGGGTCTCGGCGTCTCGTCGTTCGGCCACCTCAGCGGCGTGCACTACCAGAACCGACCCGGCTGGCAGCAGTACCTCGAGCGCGTCGAGGCCGGCGAGCCGCCGCTGCTGCGCGCGTTCGAGCCCAGCGATCGCGAGCGGCTGACGCGCGAGATGATCCTGCAGCTGAAGCTCGGCGCCATCCGCCCCGACTATTTCAAGCGCAAGTTCGGTGCCGACATCGTCGCCGAGTTCGAGGGCCCGTTCCGCAAGCTGGAGACGGGCGGAATGCTCGCGCTCGACGCCGAGGAGATCCGCCTGACCCGCCAGGGACTGCTGCGCGTCGACACCCTGCTCCCCGAGTTCTACGCCCCGGAGTACCAGAATGCCCGCTACACGTGATCCCGCCCGCGGCGCCCTCGTGGCGGTGTTGATCCTGACCGCGGTGTTCACCCCGGCCGTGGCCGGGGAGTGGCCCCGCTTCCGCGGCCCGGCCGCCGACGGCGTGTCTGCGGAGACGAAGCTCGCCGCGGCCTGGCCCGAGCAGGGCCCCGCGGTGCTGTGGCGCGCCTCCCTCGGCTCCGGATACTCCGGACTGTCCGTCGCCGGGGGCCGCGTCTACACGATGTTCGGCTCGGGCGACAGCGAGTTCGTGGTGGCGCTCGGCGCCGCGGACGGCAAGGAGGTCTGGCGGTTCCGCATCGACAAGCTGTGGCGCGACCGCCAGGGCGACGGCCCCCGGTCGACGCCGACGCTCCACGACGGCACGCTGTACGCGGTCAGCGCCGGCGGACGGCTGGTCGCGCTCGACGCCAAGGACGGCCGCTCGTTGTGGCAACGCGAGCTGCGCGAGGACTTCGGTGCCCGGATCCCGCGCTGGGGCTTCTCCGCCTCGCCGGTGATCGAGGGCAAGCTGCTGCTGCTCGAGGTGGGCGGCCCCGGAGCGTTGATCGTGGGCCTGGACCGCAAGTCCGGCCGCGAGGTCTGGCGCGCCGGGGACGGCAAGGCGGGCTACTCGACGCCGCTCGTCGCCACGCTGGGCGGGGTGCGGCAGGCCGTGTTCTTCAGCGCGAAAGGGATCGTCGCCGTCTCCCCCAGCGACGGCGCGCTGCTCTGGACGCGGCCCTGGGAGACCTCCTGGGACGTCAACGCCGCGATGCCGGTGCAGGTCTCCCCCGAGACCCTGTTCATCTCGTCGGGCTACGATGTCGGCGCGGCGCTGCTGCGGGTCCGCGCCGGCGAGGGGAAGATCCAGGTCGAAGAGGTCTGGCGCAATCGCGAGATGAAGAACCAGTTCAGCAGCTCGGTGTTGCACGCGGGGCAGCTGTACGGCTTCGACGATCGGACGCTGAAGTGCATCGACGTCGCGACGGGAGAGCTCCGCTGGCGGGCGCGCGACTTCGGCCACGGCTCGCTGATCCGCGCCGGCCGCCGGCTGTTCGTGCTCGGCGACAACGGGCTGTTGGCGCTGGTCGAGGCCACGCCCGAGGAGTATCGCGAAAAAGGCCGGATGCGCCCCTTCGACGGCAAGACCTGGACCGCCCCGGCGCTGGCCGGCGGCAGGCTGTACCTGAGAGACGAGAACGCGGTGATCGCCCTGGACGTCTCGGGCTGACCCCGCTGCCGGCGCCGAGAACGCCACGGAGACTCTGGTGATGTCGAAGACTACGAAAGCGACCGTCATACTCCTGATGGCCTGGATGCTGGGGCCGGGCGCCGTCGCGGCCGACGAGGCCTCGGACGACGCCGAGCCCGCCGACGAGCAGCGCCCGGCGGCGGCGAGCAAGATCGAGTTCGTGTTCGTCAAGGAGTCGTACATCCCCGACGCCAACACGATCGCGACCAAACTGGCCGTACCGCTGCAGCTGACGCCGTTCAACGTCGGCGCGGTGGACGACCTGCTGCTGCGCGAGCAGGGCGCCGTCGCCCTGCCGGACGCGCTGACCAACGTCAGCGGCCTGCACGTGCAGCCCGGCTCGGGCGTCCACGACTACTTCGTGATCCGCGGCTTCGACTCGCTGAGCAGCGGGCTGGTGCTGACCGACGGGGCGGCCGAGCCGGAGGTCACGGTCTACCCGATGTACAACGTCGAGGGCATCGAGGTGCTCAAGGGCCCCGGCGGCTTCCTCTACGGCAGCGACCCGCTGGCCGGCGTGATCAACATCGTGCGCAAGCAGCCGGTGCCGAGCTCGTTTTTACACCTGGCCGGTCAACTGGGCAGCTTCGACACGGCGCACGGCGAGTTGGACTGGAACGTCGCCGACGCCTCGGGCCAGCGCAGCTTCCGCCTCAATGGCATGTGGCGCGAGTCCGACCAGTACCGCGATGACCAGGACAGCCGGCACCGGGCGATCAATCCCGCCTTCGCGCTCGCGGTCGGCCAGCGCGGCAAGCTCAACGTCAACCTCGAGTACGTCGAAGCCGAGTACACGCCCGACAGCGGGTTGCCGCTGGTCGACGGCGCGCTCCCCGACGTACCGCGCAAGCGCTCCTACCAGTCGCCGTTCGACCTCTCGGACCAGACGATCTACCGCCTGCAGGTCGACTACCAGACGCCGCTGGGCGAGCGAGTCACGCTGCGCAACAAGACCTACCACCGCGAGCTGGACTGGGAGACGCGCGGGACGCTGCTGACCGGCGTGGTGCCGAACTTCATCAACTTCCGCCCCGAGACGACGCGCTTTCTGAACATCCTCGACGACCGGCAACGCTTCAGCGGCAACCAGCTCGAGCTGATCCTCGACGCCCGCAGCGGGTCGGTCGAGCACGACGTGCTGTTCGGGCTGGAGACGGCCCGGCGCACCGATCGCTTCTCGCTCAGCGGCGCGCTGCTGCCGAACCTCGACGTGTTCGATCCCGTCGAGACCGCCGCGCCGCCGCTGATGCCGTTCCCGATCGCGGCCGGCAACGAAGCCCCCACGGGCGACTCGGAGACGCTGATCGTCGCGCCCTACGTGGTGGACCAGATCGCGTTCACGCCGCGGCTGCGCGTGCTGCTGGGGGCGCGGCTGGACTGGATCGACTTCGAGGACCCCGAGAACGACACGGCGCGCGACACCGGACGCCTCAGCCCGATGGCCGGGGTGGTCTTCGCGCCGACGCCGGCGCTGTCGCTGTACGCCAACGGCTCGCGCTCGTTTGCCCCGCCCTCCCCGCGCGCGCTGGGCGAGCCGGCGCCCGAGGAGGGCCTGGAGTTCGAGATCGGCGCGAAGAAGAAGTTCCGTGACGGGCGCGTGCAGTCGACCGTCGCGGTGTACCAGCTGGAGCGCGAGAACATCCCGATTCCCGACGACACCGGGTTCCTGCAGCAGGTCGGCGACCAGCGCTCGCGCGGCTTCGAGCTGGAGCTGGCGGCCGAGCCGCGGCCGCGCACCCGGACCTTCTTCGCCTACTCCTACAACGACGCCGAGCTGACGCG
>JBFKMV010000273.1:0-4472 GCA_041629655.1 Candidatus Polarisedimenticolaceae bacterium | reverse complement strand
GACGACCTGGCGATCCGTGGGTTCGCGCTGGCCACGCAGGGCCAGGTCGGCGGCGTGCGGCTGTCCGGCGCCGCCTCCACGGTGCTCTCGTGGGACGCCGTGACCGGCGCTGCGGACGCGGTCTACGACGTGGCCCGCGGCGATCTGGCGGCCCTCGCGGGATCGGTCGACCTCGGACCCCTGACCTGCATCGAGGAAGACTCGGCCGACACCACGACGTCCGGCGATGCGGACACGGACGTCCCCGCGCCCGGCAGCGGCTTCTTCTACGTCGTGCGGTTCAACCTCGGCATGAGCGTCGGCGAGTGGGGCCGCGGCAGCGCCGGCGGGTTGCGCAGCGGCAGCGGGGGCTGCTCCCCCTGAGAATCGCCGGGTCCCGCGTCCGGGGTCTATGATGTCGTGCGACGCATCGACCGCACGGAGGCCCCGATGGACAAGCTCGCCGGCGTCCTGACCTTGCTGCTGCTGTGCACGGCGTGTCTGCCCGGGGAGACCCGCGGCGAGAGCCCGGGACTCCCGGCCGCGCAGGAATGGAAGGACTACTGGTTCGCCGGGCAGGCCGAGCTGAACCGCTACCGCCTGGAGCAGGCGCGCTACGGCGAGGTGCACGAGGGCCAGGCGGTGCTGATCTTCGTCACCGAGGACTTCCTGCCCGACAAGCAGGTCAAGGCCGACTCGCCGGACCGCGAGCGCACCGGCGCCCGGCCGGTGCTCAAGCTCAACTTCACCCGCAACTTCGTGACCGGTCTCTACCCGTACTCGATGATGACCTCGGTCTTCACGCCGCTGGACCTGGCGACGCACCCGCGCACGCTGAAGACCTCGACCTCGGTGCAGGAATGGTGCGGGCACACCTGGCTTCAGCTCAACCTGCGCGACGGCCGTTACCGGGTGCAGGGCAACTCGTACTTCG
Source organism: Candidatus Polarisedimenticolaceae bacterium (assembly GCA_041629655.1). Lineage (GTDB taxonomy): Bacteria > Acidobacteriota > Polarisedimenticolia > Polarisedimenticolales > Polarisedimenticolaceae > JBFKMV01. The sequence goes on along the minus strand of JBFKMV010000273.1, from coordinate 3,559 downwards.
AATCGGAGGCCGACCGCGCCTTCGCGCTGCCGGTGGCCTGGCTGGAGGACGAGCTGTGGACGCGGATCCGGCTCGCCCCCGACAGCCTGCCGCTGGGCGACGTGCGCATGATCCCCGGGGGGCAGCAGAGCCGGCTGCGCCACCGCGAGCTGGCCGTGGAGACGGCACGCGCGACGCTGGAGCGCACGAACGACGGCGTCTCGATCTACCGGCTCGACTACCCCGCAACCGGCAGGACGCTCGCGATCCGGTTCACCGCCGCGTTTCCGCACGAGGTGCTGGGGTGGGAGGAGCGCTACTCCGACTTCGGCAAGCCGCTGACCACGCGTGCCGAGCGGACCCACGTGCTGCGTACCGACTACTGGACACGACACGGCAACGCGGACCGCGCGCTGCGCGGAGAGCTGGGGCTGGATTGACCCGGCCGGCGGTGCACCTGGCCGGGAGCTTCCTGCTCGCTCTCGCGCTGCGGGTGGCGCACGTACTGTCGATCCGCGACGCGCCGTTCTTCCGCCACCTGTTCCTCGATCCGCTGTTCTACGACTCGTGGGCCGTCCGGATCGCCGGCGGCGACTGGCTCGGCCGCGCGGAGGGCGTGTTCTTCCAGGACCCGGCCTACCCGTACTTGCTCGCCCTGCTGTACGCGCTGTTCGGTCACGACTACCTGGCGGCGACGCTGGTGCAGGCGGTGCTGGGATCGTTGGTCCCGCCGCTGCTCTACCTGGCCGCCCGCCGCTGGCTCGACACCCCCGCTGCGCTGATCGCCGCGCTGCTGGCCGCCGTCTACCCGCCCGCGGTGTACTACGACGGGCTGATCCTCAAGACCTGGCTGGGGGTGCTGCTGGCGACGGCGTCGCTGCTGGCGCTCTCGCGGGCGGTCGGCACCGCGCGACCGGCGCCGTGGGTGGCGGCCGGCCTGGTCCTCGGCGCCGCGACGCTGGCGCGCGGCAACCTGCTGCTGCTGCTGCCGGTGCTCGCGGTGTGGGCGCTCGTCGATCCGTCGGCCACCGCGGCGACGGGGGCCGGGCGAGGCGGCCCGCGCAGGCCGGGCACCCGGCGGACGCTCGCCGTGCCGCTGGCGCTGATCGCGGGCGCCTCCGTCGTGCTGGCGGTCTCGGCGGTCCGCAACCGCGTGGTGGGCGGCGACTGGGCGCTGACCACCGCCAACGCCGGGCAGAACTTCTACATCGGCAACAACGCCCTGAACAGCACGGGCGAGTACGCGCTGCTTCCGTTCGTCGATCCCGACCCGGGCAGCGAGCGCGCCGACTTCGCCCGCGAGGCGCAGCGGCGCACGGGGCGCGAGCTGCGTCCCGGCGAGGTCTCGCGGTTCTGGTTCGCCGAATCGCGGCGCTGGATCCGCGAGCACCCCGGCGACTGGCTGCGCCTGCTGTGGCGCAAGCTGCGCAACTATCTCGGCGCCTACGAGATTCCGGACAACCTCGACTACTACCTGGTCCGCGAATCGTCGCCCGTGCTGCGGCTGCCGCTCCCCGGGTTCGGGCTCGTGGCGCCGCTGGGATTGCTCGGCGCGCTCCTGCTCGCGCGTCGCGGCGGCTGGCCGCGGGCGCTGCTGCTGTTCCTGGTCACGACCACCCTGTCGGTCGTGCTGTTCTTCGTGTTCTCGCGGTTCCGCATGGCCGCGATGCCGGCGCTGTTCGTGCTGGCGGGGCACGCGCTCGTCGCGCTGGGCCGCGACGTCGCGGAAGCGCGGGCCCCGGGAGCCGCGCGGGCGCGGCTGGCCCGGCGGCTGGTCCTGCTGCTCGCGCTGCTGGCGTTCGTGAACCTGCCGGTGCGCGCCCCCGAAGACCACCTTGCGGTGCGCGTGGCGCGCGGGCTCGGCCTGCCCGTGACGCCCGAGACGAGCGCCACCGGGCACTACAATCTCGGGCTGGCCCACGCGATCCAGGCCGAGCGCTCCGACGACCCGGACCTCGTGCTGCGCCTTGCGGAGACGGAGCTGCGCCGGTCGATCGCGGAAGACCCGGGCCTGGCCCGCGTGCACCTGGAGCTGGGCAAGGTGCTGGCCCGCCTGGACCGTGACCGCGAGGCGCTCGGGGCCTACCGCGAGGCGCTGCGACTGGATCCGCGCGACGGGCGGGCCTGGATCGGCCTGGGGATCCTCGAGCGGCGCGCGGGAACCCCCGCCGGCGCCGAGGCCGCGCTGCGGCGGGCCGTCGCGCTCGCGCCGCGGAGCGCCATGGCGCACACGCTGTTCGGCGAGACGCTGCTCGAGCTGGGCCGTCCCGGCGAGGCCGCCGCCGCGTTCCGCGCCGCGCTCGAGGTCCGGCCGGACTCCGAGCGGGCGCGCCGCGGGCTGGACCGCGCCGGCGCGGCGGCGGGGCGACCGTGAGGCGCCCGCCGGCGTTCGCGATCGTCACGCTGCTCGTCGTCGCCGGCGGCGCGGCGTCGGCGTACGCCCTGCGCTGGACCACCGACGACGCGTTCATCTCGTTCCGCTACGCCAGGAATCTCGTCGACGGCCACGGCCTGGTGTTCAACGCCGGAGAACGCGTCGAGGGGTTCACCAACCTGCTCTGGACCCTGTGGTGCGCCGCCGGCCTGCGGGCGGGCGTCGCGGCCGAGACGTGGTCCAACGCGTGGGGACTGGCCTGTTACGCGTCGTCGATCCTGCTGCTGGCGCTCCACCACCGGCAGCTCGCCGCGCGGCTCGGCGCCGCGGCCGCCGCGGTGCCCTTCGCCGCGCTGCTCGCCGCCGCGCACCGCGACTGGGCCGCGTGGAGCGTCAGCGGGCTCGAGACCGGGGCCTTCGCGCTGTTGCTGCTGGCCGGTTTCCTGGTCGTGGTGCGTGACCCGTCCGCGCCGGTACGGCTGGCCGGCGCCGGGGCGCTGTTCGCGCTGGCCGCCCTGACCCGGCCCGACGGGGTGCTGCCCGCGGTCGTCGGTGGCGGCTTCGTGCTGCTCGCCGGACGCCCGCGCTGGAAAGCGGCCGCGATCTACGGCGCGGCCTTCGCCGTGCTGTGGCTACCCGTCACGTTGTGGCGGGTCGGTTATTACGGCGAGTTCTTCCCGAACACCTACTACGCCAAGTCGGCCTACCTGCCGTGGTACGGCCAGGGCCTGCGCTACGTGCTGCTGTACTTCGAGAAGTACTGGGCGCTGCTCGTGGGTCCGGCGCTGCTGGCGGCGTCGCTGATCGCGGGCCGGCGCGGCGCTCCGGATTCCACCCCCGGCCAGGCGCGGATCGGCCGGGAGGCCGGGTTGGCGGCCGCGATCGCGCTGGCCTACACGGCGTACGTGGTGCGCGTCGGCGGCGACTTCATGTTCGCGCGGTTCATGATCCCGGTCACGCCGTTCCTGGCGCTGCTGGGCGGGATCGGCTGGCTGCGGGTGTTCCGCGGCCGGACGGTGGCCGGCTGGGCGGCGGCACTGGCGGTGGCTGCCGCGATGTGGCTGACCCCGCTGCCGGTGAGCGGAACCGAGTGGCGGCACGGCGTGGCCGACGAGCGCGGCTACTATTCTCCGGAGCGGGTCGCCGGACTCGACCACTGGGCCGAAGTGCTCGGGCGGTACTTCCGCGGGCTGCCGGTTCGCGTCG
>JBFKMV010000272.1:0-4503 GCA_041629655.1 Candidatus Polarisedimenticolaceae bacterium | reverse complement strand
GCTCGGGTTCGGGATGAAGTGGGACATGGGCTGGATGCACGACACGCTGGAGTACATGAAGCTCGATCCCGTGCACCGCAAGTTCAACCACAACAAGATCACGTTCCGGCAGATCTACGCGACTTCCGAGAACTTCGTGCTGCCGCTGTCGCACGACGAGGTGGTGCACGGCAAGGGGTCGCTGCTGGCCAAGATGTCGGGCGACCTGTGGCAGAAATTCGCCAACCTGCGGGCGCTCTACGGCTACATGTACGCGCAGCCGGGGAAGAAGCTGCTGTTCATGGGCAGCGAGATCGGGCCGTGGCAGGAGTGGAGCCACGAGCGGGAATTGCCGTGGCATCTGCTCCAGCACGATCTGCACGCCGGGCTCCAGCGCTGGGTGCGCGATCTGAACGCGCTGTACCGCGAGGAGCCGGCGCTGCACGCCACCGACTTCGATCCGCGCGGGTTCGCCTGGGTCGATTGCAGCGACTACGAGCAGAGCGTGCTGGCGTTCCTGCGCCGGAAGCTGCCGCCGGTGGTGGCGATCGATCCTTCCGCTGAGGTGACGGAGATCCCGGAGGGGTTCGAGGGGGGCGTCGAGGCGGCGGAGGCGGGCGCCGCGGGCGAGGACGCCGTCGACGACGGGGCGGCCGCGGTGACTGCTGCCGCGGACTCTCCCGCCCCCTCACCCACCCTGCTCGTGCTGTGCAACTTCACCCCCGTCCCCCGCTCCGACTACCGGCTCGGTGTGCCCTACGGCGGCCGGTGGCGCGAGGTCCTCAACGGCGACGCCGAGGAGTACGGGGGCAGCGGCCAGGGCAACATGGGCGGCGTGGACGCCGAGGAGATCGCCTGCCACGGTCACCCGTGGTCGGTCAGCGTGATGCTGCCGCCGCTCGCGGTGGTGTTCCTCCGGCACGACCCCCGCGGTCCGTCCGAGGGAGATGCCGAGCCCCTCAGTTCGTGAACAGGTCGAAGATGTTGCCCATCATGCTGGTCGGGGCCTTGAAGAACTCGGTGTACTTGCAGCGGCGGCAGGTCACCGCGCTGAAGCGCGACCCCTGGACGTCGAAGATCTTGCTCCAGAAGCCGCCCGCCGCGCGCATCTCGCCCACGTCGCATTCGTTGCCCGAGCACTTCGGGCAGTGGTAGTCGAGACGGCCGATCGACGTAGTCGCCATCGTTTCCCTCGTTTCCGCGGCGCCGCTGTCGGGGCGCCGTCATCTGGAGATACCCGCGGGAGCCGGTCCTATTCGTCGAGCTTCGTCCCGCAGTGCTTGCAGAACTTCGCGTCGGGGTCGTGCAGTTCCGCCCCGCAGGCCTGGCAGGACCGGGTGGTGGCCAGTTGCCGCCGGGCGGTGGCGATCTCGACGGTGACGATGCCGGTCGGCACGGCGATGATGCCGTAGCCCATGATCATCACCGCCGAGGCCAGCACCTTGCCCGTGATCGTCTGCGGCGCGATGTCGCCGTAGCCGACCGTGGTCATGGTCACGATCGCCCAGTACATGCTCTGGGGGATGCTGTCGAAGCCGTGCTCGGGTCCCTCGATCAGGTACATCAGCGAGCCCACGATCAGCACCAAGGTCAGCACCGTACCCACGAAGACCGTGATCTTGCGCAGGCTGGCCCGCATCGCGGCACCCAGCATCCGCGCCTCGCCGACGAAGTGCGCCAGCTTGAGGATGCGGAAGATCCGGAGCAGCCGCAGCGCCCGGATCACCAAGAGCGACTGGTAGCCGGTCAGGAACAGGCTCAGGTAGGTCGGCACGATCGCCAGGATGTCGACCACGCCGTAGAAGCTCAGCGCGTAGCGCAGCGGCCAGCGCACCGACGCCAGCCGCAGCACGTACTCGATCGTGAACAGGATCGTGAAGCCCCACTCGACGGCGCGAAGTTGCGGCCCCCAGCGGGCGCGGATCGTGCCGACGCTCTCCAGCACCACCGCGACGATCGACAGCACGATGCAGATCAAGAGCCCGACGTCGAACGCCTTGCCGGCCGGCGTCTCGGCCTCGAAGATCACCTCGTGGACCTGGTGCCGCCAGTGGGCCGCCTCGTCGGCGACCTGGCCGCGGCGGGCCTTGCGCTTCCAGTCGGTGCGGCGTCGCTTGGTCACGGGAGTGCTCGTGTCGACAAGGCCGCACAGTATACACACCGCCTCGGCCGCTCCCGCTGCTAGACTGCCGCCGAGGAGGGCCCGCCCGTGAAGAAGTCGCTGGTGCTGCTCGGAGCCGCCCTGGTGTCGTGGTCCGTTGCCGCCGCCGCGTCTGGCGCCGACGCGCGGTTCGACAAGCTCGCCGCCCGCTTCATCGACGAGTACCCCGCGCTGTCGCCCGTCGGCGCCACGCAGCTCGGCGACCACCGCTTCGACCACCTGCTGGACGAGGTCACGCCCGAGGCGCGGGAGCGAACCGCGCGGCTGTACCGGCGCTACCAGCGCGAGCTGGGGAAGATCCCGCGCGACAAGCTGTCGCGGGCCAACCAGGTCGACGCCGCGCTGCTGGCGCACGACCTGGAGGCGGGGCTGTTCGGCCTGGAGACGCTCCAGGAGTGGGCCTGGAACCCGCTGCGCTACACCGGTCTGGCCGGCGGCGCCGTGTACGGGCTGCTGGCGCGCGATTTCGCGCCGCTGCCCGAGCGGCTCGGCCACGTCGCCGACCGCCTCGTGCAGTTCCCGCGGCTGTTCGAGCAGGTGCGCGCGACGCTCGAGCCCGAGCGCGTGCCGAAGGTCCACGCCGAGACCGCGGTGCGGCAGAACCGCGGCGTGCTGTCGCTGTTCGACGAGATGGTGCGCCCGAACCTCGGCGTGCTCGCGCCCGACGAGCGCGCGCGGCTGGAGGCGGCGATGGAAACCGCGCGCGAGGCCGTCGAGCGGCAGCAGACCTGGCTCGAAGAGGAGCTGCTGCCCAGCGCGGGCGGTGATTTCCGCATCGGCGCCGAGCTGTTCGATCGCAAGCTCGCCTTCACGCTCCACACCCCGCTGACGCGCGCCCAGGTGAAGCAGCGCGCCGAGCGGGAGTACCGCGACCTGCGGGCCGAGATGTACGAGATCGCCCGGGGCGTGTGGGCCGAGCGCTACCCGCTGACCGAGTTCCCGGCCGAGCCGGACGAGGCCTACCGGCAGGCGCTGATCCGCGCCGTGCTCGAGATCGCCTACCAGGAGCTGCCGCCGCGCGACGCGATCGTCGAGACGGCGCGCGAGCAGCTCGAGCAAGCCACCGACTTCGTGCGCCAGGCCGGGCTGGTCAGCGTCCCCGACGACCCGGTCGAGATCATCGTGATGCCGGAGTTCCAGCGCGGCGTCTCGGTGGCCTACTGCGACTCGCCGGGGGCGCTGGACGCCGGGCAGAAGACGTTTTACGCCGTGTCGCCGATCCCCGAGGCCTGGACCGAGCAGCAGGTCGTGTCGTTCCTGCGCGAGTACAACCTGCTCTCGCTCCAGGTGCTGACGATCCACGAGGCGATGCCCGGGCACTACCTGCAGCTCGCGCACAGCAACCGCTACCCCTCCAAGCTGCGCGCGGTGCTGTCGTCGGGGCCGTTCATCGAGGGCTGGGCCGAGTACGCCGAGCGGGAGATGGTCGCCGCCGGCTACCTCGATCACGACCCGCTGTTCAAGCTGATCCAGCGCAAGTGGTACCTCAGGGCCACCGTCAACGCGATCCTCGATTCCGCGATCCACGTCGACGGGATGACCGAGGACCAGGCGATGCGGCTGATGATCGAGGGCGCGTTCCAGGAGGAGCGCGAGGCGGCGGGCAAGTGGGTCCGCGCCCAGCTCACCTCGACGCAGCTCTCGACGTACTTCGTCGGCTACCAGGAGCACGCCGACCTGCGCCGCGAGGTCGAGGCCCGCGAGAGCGAGCGATTCGCGCTCCAGGCCTACCACGACCGGCTGCTGTCGTACGGATCGCCCCCGGTGCAGTTCGTCCGGGCGCTGATGCTGGACCTGCCGGTCCCCCGCTGATCCGCCGCTAGGTCCCGGTGCCGAGCTGCCGGATCTTGATGAACAATCCCAGCGCGACCAGGCCGATCAGCACCAGCGACACCGCCAACCCCTTGCGCCGGTACTGCAGCTCGGCCATCGCGGCGCGGCCGGCCTCGAGCGCCGTGGCGAGCGGCTCGCGCGCCGCGGCGATCTGCTCCAGCGAGCGCTCGGGGTCGAAGGCGTGGATCAACGCGCGCGCCTCGACCACCGCGGTCTTGCCCTGCGTGTTGAGGGCGAACATCGTGTCGCCGACCGCCATGCCGGCGACCTCGGCGCGGTGCAGCAGCACCCGCGCCTCGCCGTAGGCCTGGTTGAGCTCGCGAAGCCCCGCGTACATCTTGGCGGTCGCGACGTCGCACTCGTCGCCGGCGGAATGGCACTGCATGCAAACCGATCCGGCGACCGTGTGCACGCCGTTTGTCGGAAGCTCCCGCACCGCGACCTCGTCCAGCGCGCGCAGCGCCGTCACCGCCAGCGTCAAGCGGGCCGGGCTGCCCGGCACGATCTCGGGGCCGGCCAGCGGCTCGGCG
>JBFKMV010000271.1:0-4515 GCA_041629655.1 Candidatus Polarisedimenticolaceae bacterium | reverse complement strand
GACGCGCGCCAGCTGCAACTCGGCCCGCGCCACCTCGGCCTCGGCCATCACCACCGCCTGGCGATAGTCGTCGGGCTCGATCTCGACCAGCACGTCGCCCTGCTCGAAGAAGCCGCCCGAGGCGAACGACGGGGCCACGGCGGTCACGCGGCCCGCGACCTCCGGGACCAGCACGCTCTCGGTGCGCGGGCTGACCGTGCCCTGGCTGTGCACGCTGAAGCGCACGTCGCGCCGCTCCACGGGCTCCACGCGCACCAGCGGGGGCAGCACCTCGGGGATCCGCGTCTCGGGTTGCGGGCGCGCCATGATCATCGCCACCGCGCCGGCGACTCCGATGGCCAGGATCGCGAGTGGGATCAGGATCTTCAGCAGCAGATTCATGACGAGCCCTCCCGCTCGAAGCCGCCCCCGAGGGCGACGAACAGGTCCACGCGATTGTCGAGTCTGGCGCGCCGCACCGACAGCCACTCGCTCTCGGCGGACAGCGCGCGGTTCTGGGCCTCGAGCACCGTGATGTAGCTCTCGAGCCCGGAGCGGTAACGGTCGAGCGCCAGCCGCTCCGCGGCCCGCGCCTGGTCGACGGCGCGCCGCAGGTGGGTCTCGCGCTCGGCCAGCGACTGCTCGGCGGCCAGCGCCGATTCCACCTCGGCGTAGGCCGTCAGCGCCAGGGCGGCGTAACGTTCGACCGCCTCGTCGCCCACCGCGCGGCTGCGATCGACGTTGGCCCGCAGCCGTCCGCCCTGGAACAACGGCTGGGCCAGGTTGGCGACCAGGTTCCAGACGCGGAAATCGCCGTCCAGCAGGTCCTTCAATTCGTTGCTGGCCGTACCGCCGCCCGCGGTGAGGCTGATCCGCGGGTACAGCGCGCGCCGCGCCTGGGCGACGCGGGCGTCGGCCGCCGCGAGGCGGCGCTCCGCCGCGGCCAGGTCCGGCCGGCGCGCCACGAGGTCGGCGGGCAGTCCCGCGGCGATCGGCCGCGGCGTGTCGGGCAGACCCGGCGCCGGTGCGATCGCGCCCGCGGGGTACGAGCCGACCAGCACCTCCAGCCGCCGCACCGCGCGGTCGAGCTGCTCGCGACGCGCGGCGACCAGCGCCTCGGCCTGGGCCTGGTTCGACAGCGCCAACCGCAGGTCGAGCGACGGGCGCACGCCGGAGACGTAGCGCGAGCGCACCTGCTCGGCCGAGGTGCGGAAGCTCTCCGCCGTCGCGCGCGCCAGGTCGAGCTGCCGCCCGGCCTCGACCACCGCGAACCAGCCCCGCGCCGTCAACGCGGCGATCGAGAGCCGGGCGCCCTCGTGCTCGAGCGCCGTCGCTTCCAGGTCGGCCACCGCGGCGCGGGCGCCGGCGCGCAGGCGGCCCCACAGATCCACCTCCCACGAAACCGAGACGCCCGGTCCGAGGCTGGTCGAGGTGCTGCTCGGCACCTCGACACCCGGGATCGGAAAACCGATGAAGACCTGGCGGCGCCGCGCGGCGTCGAACGAGGCGCCGGCCGAGGGTTTCAGGTCGGCGCCGGCGATGCGCGCCATGGCGGCCGCCTGCTCGACGCGGGCCGCGGCGGCGCGCAGGTCGCGGTTGTGCACGAGCGCCGCAGCGATCAGCTCGTCCAGCCGCGGGTCGCCGAAATCCGTCCACCAGGCGGCCGCGATCGGCGAACCCGCGACCGCTTGCGCGGTGGACCAGTCCGCGGGCGTGCCGATGCCGGCGTCCGCCGCGCGCCGGGCCGGCGAGGCGACGCATCCGGCGAGCAGCGCCGGCGCCAGCAGCAACAGCAGGCCGCGCCTCATCGCCGTCTCCCCGCCTGCAGCGCCGGGGCCGGCGCCGCGAGACCGGCCACGACGAACGGGGTCAGCCGCGTGATCAGCGCGTCCACGTCCGAGGCGTCGAGCCGGCCCTCGGAGATCGTCGGCAACCGCTCGCTGATCGCCATGGTGTGGGCCATCGCGCCGACCATGAACACCAGCCGCCACAGCACCTCGTCCGGGCCGAGCCGCGGCAGCACGCGGGTCAGCGCGACGTGGAAGCGCTCGGCGACCTCGCGAAACTGCTCGTAGAACATCCGGCCGATCGGCTCGTTGAGCTGGCTGTACGTGTAGCCGACCAGGCGCATGAACGTCGCGCCCCGGGGGTCGCCGCACATCCGCACCGCGGGGCCGATGAAGGCCTCGACGACGCGCTCGAGGGGCGGGGGAGCGTCTCCGGCCGCGCGCTCGGCCCGGTCCAGCAGCGCGAGCCGCTCGCGGTTGAGCGGGCCCAGCCGCCGCTCGAACACGGCACGGATCAAGGCCTCCTTGGAGCCGAAGTGGTAGTTCACGGCGGCGAGGTTGACCCCCGCCTCGGCGGTCACGAGGCGCAGCGATGCGCCGGCGAAACCACGTTCGGCGAACAGCGCCTCCGCCGCGTCGAGGATGCGTTCCTTGGTGCTGCGTTCCTCGTGCTCGCTCGACGGCATGGCTCGAGGACCCTCCGATTCAAACGTATGTTTTAAATGTACGTTTTATGGTAGCGGGGGGTTTCGCGGGTCGACAAGCAAAAGTAAGACGGAAGTGGCAGGGGCGGATTGCGACCCGGCGACCCCGACTCGCCGGATCGCGTGCGCCGCGACCCTGCGGGCCCCAGGTTGCCTGCACCCAGGCCCGCCACGGGCCGGTCCCGGCCTCCTCACGAACCGCCGTCGCCGCGGCGTTGCGTTTCCGAAACGCAGGGAGGTACGGATCGATGCTCAGACACGTCGTTGCCCTGGTTACGCTGCTCTGCATGGTGTTCCCGCACACCCGGGCGTCCTCGCGGATCGAGCCGCGTGTCGTGTCGCTCGACGAGGACCGGGTCACGGCCGCGCTCGAGCGGCACGACGGCCGCGATCACGTCGGCCTGCACTACGAGGTCGACGGCGAGACGATCTCGTTCGTCACGCCGCTCGACGGTCACGGGCCGTCCCTGGTCACGGTGAACGGCGCGGCCTTTCCGATCAGCGAGCGGGCGCTCCGGAGCGTGCTGGAGCGTCACGCCGCCGAGGTCGCGGCCGGCCATGCCGACGGACGGTGGTGGATCGAGCCGGCGAGCGAACACGGATCCGCGACGCTCGCGATCCGCACCGGGCAGGGCACCGAGCGGCTGCCGCTGGGGGCCGAGTGGGACGCCTTGGCGCCGCTGCTGGCGCCGCGCGCGGACGCCCCCCTCGTTCCGACCTCGGAGCTCGGAGGCCGCGATCTCTCGGGTCTCGACTTCGAGATCGTCGGTGACGCGGGTCTCACGGCCCTGACGACCTACGTGACGCCGGAGACCCTGGCCCGGATCAACGCGCTGACCTACGAGCTGATTCGTGGTCTCGATCCCTGCGACCCGCTGGTCGCGGGTGCGGCCTTCGGGGCCTTCGGGTTGGTCGTCATCGGGTGCACGGTGGGCTGCGTGACGACTCTCGGCTGGGGCTGTCTGGCCTGCGCCGGGGCGTACGCCGGCGGGATCATCGAGTTCGGCATCTGGGATAACGAGTGTAACGGCGGCGTCGACGACCCGAAGCCCACGCCGAAACCCCCGCCGCCGCCGTGTGGCTACGACAAGCTGCCCACGCCCGAGGATCCGTGCCGCTGCGAGGGCTGTCTCGAGGATCCCAACATCGGGCCGCAGCCGGCCTGCTGCTACGGCTAGCAAGGAGCAACCGATGCGGGGAGTGATCGCGTTCGTCGCGCTGGCTGCCGCTGCCGCTGTCGATGCGGCAACATTTGCCGCCGACGGCCCGCTGCGATTGTTGTGGCGGGCCGCCGTGGTCGCGCTGGTCGGCTCCGGCGTGCTGCTGGCGTGCGCGCTCGACCGCGGTCGCTTCCCGCGACCCGATCCGATACAGCGCACGCTGGCGCTGGCGTTCCTGCTGGCGTCCGTGCTGATCAGCTATGCCGTCGTGCCGTTCGCCGAAACCATGGTGGGCGGCGTGCTCGGCCACGGTGGCGGCGCGTTGCTCGAGCTCGTGCCGCTGGCGGCGGGATTGTTCGTGTGGGGGCGCGGTGCAACCTGGCAGCTCCAGGGAGTCCTCGGCCGGGTGCTGGCGATCTGCGCGGTCCTGATCTTGCCGTACGCGGCCGTGGAGCACGGGCTGCTGATGAACGCGCACGACGCCGGGCCGGTCTGGCTGTTCTCGCACAGTCTGACCGGCTGGCTCGCCCTCGCCGCCGCGGTCCTGATGGCATGCCGCGGCGGTCTGCCGCGCGACCGCTGACGCCGCCGCGGTCCTCCGCGCCCCGTCGGCGACCCCTCCGCGACGATCCGCGTATATTACGGCGACGCCCGGGTCACGCACCGACCCGGAAAAGGGGGGATTCATGCCGGAAACCGCCACCCGGTCGCGCTTGGCGCTGCCGCTCACGCTGCTGGCCCTGCTGCTGGCTTCCGGCCCGGTCGCGGCCTCCTACACCAACATGGAGGTGTCCCACGTCCACCCGATCGCGCTGACGCCCGACGGGCAGCGGCTGCTGGTCGTCAACACGCCGGCGGCGCGGCTCGAGGTGTTCTCGGTCGCCG
>JBFKMV010000270.1:0-4611 GCA_041629655.1 Candidatus Polarisedimenticolaceae bacterium | reverse complement strand
TCCTCGTCGATCACCAGCCGGTGCCGGTCGCCCTCCTGCTTGACCTCGGGACGGGAGAAGGGGTCGAATTCGAACGGCTTGATCACGCGGCCGTAGACCGCCTTGAGCGCCCGCGCCCCGATGCGGCTGCTCTTGGCGGCCTCCTCGGCGATCTTCTGCGCCGCGCCGTCCGTCAATTCGAGATCGATGCCGTATTTCTCGAAGAACCGCCGGGACGCCGGAAACACGCTGTCGCGGGTCTCGAGGAACACGCGCTTCAACAGCCCGGCGTTGAGATCTTCGAGGATGATCGCATTGTCGAAGCGCGACAGGAACTGCGGCTGCATGCCGTAGTCGAACAGGTCTTCCTGCTTGAAGTGATGCCGCAGCGTGAAGAACTCGCGAATCTGCACCTCGCCGTCGACGTACACGGTCTCGGTCGGGAGCTTGACGCGGCTGGTCGGCGCGGTCACGCGCTCGAACACCTGGTCGTACAGCTTCTCGAACGCGCCGGCGCACAGGAACAGCATCTTCCCCGTGTCGATGTGGATCGTCACGCGCTCGGGCGTCTTGCCCTTCATCACGGTCAACGAGTGCGAAATGTCCTCGCCCTCGATCAGGGTCAACAGCGCCTGCTGGATGTTGATCCCGGTCACGTACGGCTTGCCGCCGACCATCCCGGAGACCTTGTCGATCTCGTCCAGGCAGACCGTCGCGTGCTCCATGTGCCTGGCCATCTCTTCGGCGGAGGCCTTGTCCCCCACGATCTTGCGGACGCGCTCCTCGAGGCGATGGAAGAAGCGGCTCGTGTCGATGACACCGTCCTCGGTGGCGAACGTGTTGGCGTTCATGATCACGACCGTGCGGTACTGCGGGTAGTCGGTCAGCGTGGCGTAGAAGCGTTCCATCGCCCGCATGATCGTCGTCTTGCCCGTCCCCGAGTTGCCGATCATCATCAGGTTGCCGTACCGCTCGCCCTTGAGGTGCTTGAAGATGGCCACCGAGACGAACCGCAGCGCCTCTTCCTGGCCCAGCACGTCCTTCTGCAGGACGTTCATGATCTCGGGTGGTGTCATCGTGCTTCCCCGTTGCCCGGTCGACCGTGCCGGAAAGCGGCCATTATAGCCCCGCCCCCGGTTCGTGCTACCAGCGGAACTCGGTCGTCGCGGCCTCGCCGCACAGCCGGTCGTAGACGCCGCGCGCCTCGCCGAGCGGGAGGTACGGGATCCCGACGCGGTGGCCGCCCATTCGCGCGCCGGCGGTGTCGATCTGCACTCCCGCCATCCGCCAGCGACGGTCGAACGGCGACTGGCTCAGTCGCAGCACCTGCATCTTGCCGAAGCGGACGGCGCTGATGTAACGGACCCACCAGCCGCTGCGGTAGACCGTCGTGTGCGCGGTCAGCGCGTAGGCCATGCGGTTGAACCGCAACCGCGCCAGCCACAGCGCCAACGGCAACAGCAGCGCTGCGGTGATGCCGGCCCAGACCCCCACGATCCGCGTGGCGGCCAGCGCGGCCAGCAGCCAGCCGGCCACGTTCCGCCGTGCGATGCGGCGCCAGGCCTGCGGATCGAGGCCCCGCCACTCGACCGCGTCGAGGTCGAGCTGCGGCTGGATCGCGCGCAACAGCTCGTGCAGCCGGCGGCGTTCGAGCAACGGCATCAACAACTGGCGGCTGACGCCCTCGTCGGCGCCCTGCCGGCCGCCCGCGGTCTCGACGCGCACCTCGACACGGCGAAACCAGCGATGCAGGAGCGTCTCGCGGATCGTGACGAGCTGGATGCGATGGCCGGGGATCGTCGCCGACCTCCGCGTGAACAGCCCGTAGGACGTGCGCAGGTCGTCGCCCTGCTTCGTCAGCACGAAACCGTGGAGCATCAACACCGACCAGGCGACCGAAAGCACGCGCAACAGGGCCAGCAGCGCCAGCAGCCAGCCGGCCATGGTCAACGTGGTGACGACCGGCGAGGCCCAGCCGGGATCGACACGGGCCAGCCACCCCGGCAGGTCGCTCTGCATCCAACGCCGGGGGTCGGCCCACGCCTGCAGCCATTCCGGCGCCCGCTCGAACAGGTCGACCTGCCAGGCCAACCCCACGACCGCAGCGACGATCGCCATGCCGCGGTTCGAGATCACGCCGTACAACGCGACGTCGCGTAGCGACAGCTCCAGCAGCGTTCGTGGCCGGGCCGTCGGCGGCGGGGCGGCCGGCTCCGCTTCCGCGGCGTCGGCGGGGGCGGCGACGGGACGGACCGGGCGGTCGCGGAACACGCGGGCCCGCATCTCCTCGACGGCCTGGAGCGACAGCACCCGCATGTTCGCTTCGGGTTCCTCGCCGCCGGCGGTTTCGATTCGCACCGCGGCGACGTTGAGCATGCGGTGGAACGGGTTCTGCTCGAGGTCGATGTTCTGGATCCGGCCGTACGGGATGTGACGCTCGTTGCGGTTGATGATCCCCTCGCGGATCACCAGCTCGCTGTCGTCGAGCGTGTAGCGGAAGCTCACGTACCGCAGCACCGCGCTGGCGACGGCCGGCAGGAACAGCACCATCGCCCAGACCTCGTAGCGCGAGCCGCGCGAGGCGAGCAACAACACCAGCAGCCCCGGCACCAGCAGCCGGCTGGCCGCCGAGAACACCCCGAACAACGGGGAAACCGGGTGCAAGCGTGCGCGCTTCGGCTCGGCGCCCGGCTGTTCAGACGGCATCGTCCGCGTCCTTGGGGATCAGGTGGTCGCGGATCCGGAACGCCGTGTCGCGCTCGAGACCGATCAGGGCCACCGACGCGTGCTCGGTCCCCGCGGTGTAGATGATCAAGGTCGCCAGCCCGAAGGCGCGCTCGATCGGGCCCTGGTTGACGTCGGTGTGCTGCACCCGCGTCTTCGGAACGTGGATCACCACGCGCCAGATGACGCCGCGCCGGATCTCCAACCCCGCCGGGAACACGCGGTAGAAGGTGTGGCGGTAGCGCGCCTCGGGCCAGAAGAACGCCCAGCAGCCGAGCAGCGCCACCACCGCCAACCACACCGCGGGCAGCACGGCGAACCGGAACAGCAGCGGCGCCGGGAGGTTGATCGCCAGGATCAGCGTCGCGATCAGCAACACGCCGGAGAGGAACGCGACCGCGATCGCGGAGCCGATCCGCCACGTGGTGACGACGCGCGGGTCGAGCTGCTGCTGCTTCCCGTCGGCGATGGTGGGCCGGTCGGGTTCGGGTGGCGTGCTGGCCGCCGGCTGCGTGGGGTCCGACAAAGTGCTCGACCGTTCCTGAGTGGCGTCCGGGCGCTAGTCTAGACGGCCGCTGCCCGATGGGCAAACGGCGGCGGGGCGGAACGGCGGGCGATGTTCAGGCGCTGTGCGGAAACGCGGCCTCGAGCTCCTGGATCAGCTTCTCGAGGTTCAGGATGTCGGAGTCGCGCCACGGATGGAACAGGCCGCCGCAGACCGAGCCGGGATTCTCGTCCGGCGTGAGGTGCATCACGACCAGGTCGCCGCGCACGGTATGGCCGTTGATCTTGAGCTTGACCCGCTCCAGCGCGCGGCCGACCTCGATCCCGGGAAGCTCGTGGGCCAGCATGAACGACAGGCCCGACGGGCTGATCTCCTTGAGCGGCATCGAGCACGGATGGCCGCCCGGTGTCGGATAGCCGAACTCGATCACCGCGTCGTACAGCGAGTCCAGCGCGATCCGGCTGCTGGAACGGCGACAACGCGTCTTCGTGGACATGGCTTCGCCTCCGTGCTTCATCGTGTCGAATATAGGTCTCCCCGGCGCGAGGTCCAGACCGAAAAGCCCGAATACCCGGATCGCACCCCGGTCGATCGTTTTTTTTCGCCGGGCTTGCGATATCGGAACGGCTCAGCGCGCTCCGGGCCGGCCCAGCACCTCGTCGATCTCGCGGTAGGACATCGGGTGGTACCCCGGGCGCGCGCGGGTGTAGATCGCGAGCGCCCGGCGGCGGCCCGCCTCCGTTTCGGCCAGCTTGCGGTACAGCGGGCGCAGGAACTTCAGCCGCCCCTGTCCGATCAAGAACCGCTCCAGCGCGGGATCGGCGGGCCGGTACCCGCCGGCGACGGCGTGGAGCAGCCAGGCATGGAGCAGCTCGCTGTTGCCCGTGGTGGTGAGCCCGAAGGCGTCGTCCAGCTCGGCCATCCGCTCGGCCGGGAGCGGCTCCGGGAGCGAGCGCAGGAAGTGCAGCAGCTCGGCCGTGGTCCAGGCGCGCGTGTCCAGCTCCGCGGCCGGCGTGCCGGCGAGCCACGCTTCGACCTTGGCGTCCACCGCCGCGAGCGCCGCCGACTCGATCCGCGGATGGTTGTCGGGCAGCCCGCTGCCGTGGACCCACTCGTCGATGCGTAGCTCTCGCTCCAGGCCCGGCCGCGCGTCGAGCAGCCCCCGGCGCAGGTCGTCGAGAAACCGCTCGGTCGTCATCGACTGGAATGCAAAGCGGTCGAAGTAGCCGCGCAGGTACGCGTCCCAGGCCTCGCGCCCGACAGCCTCCTCGAGCAGGCGCAGGAACAGGTAGCCCTTCGGATACACCACGGTGTCGAAGGTGTCCTCGGGATCGCGCCCGGCCAGGTCCAGCGCGAGGCGGGTCAACGGATTGTCCGCGCCGAGATCCTCGATCTCCTCGAGC
>JBFKMV010000269.1:0-4621 GCA_041629655.1 Candidatus Polarisedimenticolaceae bacterium | reverse complement strand
TGGCGGTCAAGCGGCTCGCGGCCGCGGCCGGCCTGCGAGGGATGCATGCCTGAGGCGGCGACGACGTCGGTCACGGTCGGTGCGGGGGAGCCGGGCGGCAAGGGGCGCGGGTTCCGGCGTCTGCAGGAGCTCGTCGCGACCCTGCGCGGGCGCGAGGACGTCGCGCCGTTTGTGGATCGGCTGGCCTTCCCGCGGACCGTCTTCGTCGCGACCGGGGTGTTCGAGCAGTTCGTCGAGCACAACGGGCTCGCGGACGTGATCCGCGCGGCCGAGACCGGCGGGGACGACGGCTACGCGGAGCTGCGCCGCGTCTTTCGGGCCGGCCGCTTCCCCGAAGCGACGCACCGCGAGCTGTGCCAGGCGCTGGCCGGGCTCTCGGGCCCGCTGGCGGTCCGCTCGTCGTCGTTGCTCGAGGACCAGCAGCGCGCCTCGTTCGCCGGGAAGTACGAGTCGGTGCTGATCGGCAACCAGGGCGAGCGCCCGGCGCGGGAGGCGGCGTTCCTCGACGCGGTGCGGCAGGTCTTCGCCTCGACGTTCAATCCCAGCGCCGTGGCGTATCGCCACAAGCGCGGGCTCGCAGGCGCCCGCGAGGCGATGGCGCTCTTGGTCCAGCAGGTCGTCGGGCGACGCTGGGGCAGGTATCACTTCCCCGCGCTGGCCGGCGTGGCCTTCTCGCAGAACGGCTACTGCTGGAGCAAGGGCATGCGCAAGGAGGACGGGCTGGTGCGGCTGGTGCTCGGCCTCGGCACGCGGGCGGTCGGCCGCGGCTACGTCCGGCTGTTCTCGCCGCCGCGGCCGGAGCTGCGACCGGAGGGCACGGACGTCAACGGCATCCTCAAGTGCTCGCAGAAGAACGTCGACGTGATCGATCTCGAGGCCAACGAGCTGAAGACGGTGCATTTCCGCGAGCTGATCGGCGAAGGCCAGGACCACTTCACCGACGGGCAGGCGATGATCTCGCTCAAGGACGGCAACCACCTGTACCGCCCGATCAGCAGCTTCTGGGATCCCGCGCACGTCCCCGTGCTGACGCTGGACGGCGTGCTGGCCCGCGAGTGGCTGGGCATGAACGTGCCGCGGATGCTGGGCTGGGTGCTCGGCGAGCTGGAGCGCGGGCTGGGCTTCGCCGTCGACGTCGAGTTCGCGATCGACGCCGCGGAGCCCGGGGGCCCGGCAAAGCTGTTCCTGTTGCAGACGCGGCCGCTGTCCCAGGCCGCGGACCGCGAGGTCCGGCCGGTGCCGGCGAACCTGCGCGACGAGGACGTGATCTGCCGCGTGCGGCGCAACCTCCCCACCGCGTACGTCCCCGACCTCGAGTACCTGGTGTGGGTCGACGACGTCCGCTACAACGCCTGGCCGCACCAGGACAAGCAGACCGTGGCGCGCGTCGTCGGCCGGCTCAACGAGGCGCTGCAGGGCCGGCGGTTCGGGCTGATCGGACCGGGTCGCTGGGGCTCGTGGAACCCCGAGCTGGGGGTCCCGGTGCGCTACTCGGAGATCTGCAACACCGCGCTTTTGGTCGAGGTCGCGCGGCGCAAGGCGACGTTCATCCCCGAGGTCTCGATGGGGTCGCACTTCTTCCAGGACCTGATCGAGGACAACATCGCCTACCTCCCGGTGTACCCCGACGAGGCCGGGGAACGCTTCGACGCGACGATTTTCGAGGGCCCCAACGCGCTCGCCGAGCTGCTCGGCGACCCGCTGCCGGAGGGCTACGAGGAGCTGATCCGGGTCGCGCACCTGCCCTCGCTGACCGGGGGCCGCCGGGCGCACGCGGTCCTGGACGGCGAGGCCGAGAACGCGGCGGTGTTCATCCGCTGAGAACGTCCTCGATCCGGACATAATTCTTATTCCCGGCCGATCTCCTGTTTTCACTGCGGTATCGGGTCAACTCCGATCCCCTGTCCCGGATCCCCCCGCAGGATTTATGAGGCGTGACCGCGTCCTCGATGGGGCGGCCGCCCCCCACCGTCGGCCGTACTCCCCTTTTTTCAGCGACTTAGCGGCGGGAACTCCCCCCGGGCTGCGGTCCCTGGCGTCCGGAACGGAGATTGCCTCCCACTTCTATCGATTTCATTGCCTAGAGGCAAGATACCAACCGTTCCATCGTCTCCGATCGGAGGAGGGGGGAGGAAAACCGCATGCGCTTAGGGAAGTGGATCATCTGCGCGCTCGTCATCGCGCTGGCGCTGCCGGCGTTCGCCGCGACGCGCGTCGTGGTCGAGCCGGACCGCCAGGTGCGGCCGGGCGTCACCGTGCCGGTCTGGGGCATGGCCGGCAACGGCGGGGCCATCGGTGACGGCACCGCAAACGGCGAGGCGTACGCATTCTCGTTCGGGGCCAACCCCGACGTCGCGGTCACGGACGACGGCGACCTGACCGGCATCGTCGGCAACGACCGCTTCATCGCCGAGAACGTCTCGTTCACGCTGCTCAACGGCAGCTGCCGCGAGCTGATCACGGCCACGCTGACCGTCGGCGGGCAGCCGAGCAGCAACAGCGTCACGTTCGACATCGTCGACAGCTGCGACCCGATCTCGGACACCGCGCTCGAGGCGCTGGCGGTCGACACCAACATCGGCATCGCCGACTCGGCGCGCTGCCTGCTGCAGAAGCAGCTCGGTAACGGCAGCTGGAACGCCGACGGCAGCTCCTACGGGGCCCAGGACGGCGCGACCACCGGATTCGCGGTGTGGGCGCTCGAGAACTCGGGCCACCTGCCGACGGGCGACCCGAACCAGGACGTCTACGTCGACTTCGTCAACCAGGGCCTGAGCTACCTGCAGGGCACGGGCGCGGTCTCGGGGACCGGCGCCGCCCAGGCCAACGTGGCTCGCGAGGCCACGGCGGCCGGCGTCAGCGACCTGAACACGAACGGCCAGAGCCTGCGCCTGGCGTCGGCCGACACCTGGCGCGGTTACTCGCACCCGATCGCCACCGCCGCGTTCATCGCCAGCCTCGACACGGCCAGCTTCCAGTCGCTGGTCGAGGACGCGATCGACTTCATCGGCGTGATGCAGAACCCCGGCCCGTTCGGCCGCGGCGGCTGGGACTACAACGGCCCGAGCAGCCGTAGCGACAACTCGATCAACAGCTGGAACTGGATGGCGCTGGAGGGCGGCGAGACGACCGCGTTCGCCATCAACGCCCCGGACTGGATGCTCGAGGAGGGCGAGTACACGCTGAACAGCCACCAGACCAACGCCGCCGGACAGCCGTTCGGCTACACCGGCCCCGGCCCGTTGCGCGGAGCCGCGCACGGCCAGGCCACGACCTGCGGCGGCCTGTCCGGTCTCGCCGCGGCTGACCTGGAGAACGTGGTCGGCCCGGGAGCCGTGATCGCGACCAACGGCGCGCCGTTGAACACGATCGCCGCCAAGCGCCAGGCCGCCCTCGACTACATGGGCAACAACTGGGCGGTGACCACCAACAGCAACTTCCTCGGCTTCGCCAACAAGGGCAACTTCTACGCGATGTGGACCTGCTGCCGGGCCTTCCGGCTGACCGAGGCCTCCACGGGCAGCCCGGTGACGCTGGTCAACGGCGGCGTGCCGTTCGACTGGGAGAGCGGCGAGGAGAACCCGCCGTCCGGCATCCTGGCCGGTCCGGCCACCGCCCGCGAGGGCTACGTGCCGTTCCTGCTGCGGAACCAGGACGCGGACGGCTGCTGGGCCGAGGGAACCTACGTCGGCACGACGCTGGAGACCGCGATGGGGCTGCTGTGCCTCAACCCGACGGTGTTCGGTCCGCCGCAGGCCGAGTGCCCCGAGCCCGACCCGCGCACCCAGGGCTACTGGCACCGCCAGTGCCTGGGGATGGACGCCAACGACCCCGAGTGCCCGGGCATCGACCCCGGTCGCAACGGTCGCGGGCCGTCGGAGCCGAACGATCCGGACTTCTGCCCCGACCTCTACAACTGCTCGAACCAGGCGCTCGAGGACCTCGGGTTCTTCGGCGAGCTGACCTGCGACGCGCTGAACGCCGATCCGGCCAACGACAAGTGCGAGAAGGCGCTCAAGCAGCTCACCGCGGTGATCCTCAACCGTTGCTCGGACCGGACGGCCGGGACGTGCGAGGTCGACCTCAGCGCCCAGGGCTGCTCGGCCACGGACGTCAACGGCGCGATCCAGGAGATCACCGACCTGATCAACGGCGGTGACTGCGAGACCGCGGCGGCCTGCGCCGGCGCGATCAACGAGGGCGACGCGCTGGTCGACGGCAACGGCGGCGGCGAGACGCTGGAGTACGGCGAGAGCGACGATCCGGAGTTCCTGCTCCGTCGTCCGGACCGGCGCAACACGCCGATCCGCAGCCTCGACCCCGCGGACGTCGAGGTCGAGTCCGGGGACGACACCGTGCGGCCGCGCGCGGTGCCTTCCGGCACGGTGGACCGGGACCGTCGGGACCGGACCACACGCAAGGACTCGCGGGAAAAGTAACTCCGCGAGCTAGACGGAAACGGACGCGAGGTGGCGGTCCTGCGGGACCGCCCCTCGCGTTTTTTTTCAGCGGCCCCGCGGCGTCACGACCGGACGGTGCGCGGCTTGCCCGCGGGCCGCTGCATGCGATCTTCCTGCACGACGCCGGAGCGGAAGCGCTGGATCCGGCCGTCGGCCGAGAT
>JBFKMV010000268.1:0-4768 GCA_041629655.1 Candidatus Polarisedimenticolaceae bacterium | reverse complement strand
CCCACACCGCGGCTCCCGTCTCGGTCTCGACCATGTGCACGTCGAGCGTCACGGTCGGCACCGAGACCGTGCCGCTGCGGATCGTCTCGGACTGCGAAACGCTGCCGACGATCACGGCCTGGACGCCGAGGTTCTTGCCCAAAGTCTGGATCTGCTCCGAGCTGGGGCTCCCGCCGGACCAGCCGACGCGGGCCAGCGCCGCGCGGACCTCGCCCGGCTCGACGACGTCGACCGCGCCCGAGGACAACAGCTCGGTGATCAACAGCCGCGTGGCGCGCACCCCGGCCTGCGAGTCGCTGGACAGGTTCTCGAAGGGCAGCACCGCCACCTTCTCCACGAAGCCGAAATCGAAGCGCGGGTTGGTGAAGCGGGTCGGCGGCAGCTTGCTCGCGCAGGCCAGCCAGAACGGCAGGGCCAGCAGCAGCAGCACGGCGAGCCTGTGGAGAGCCTTCATGGCGACCTCAGAAGGACAGCGTCATTCCCGCGGTCAGGCTGGTCACGCGCGACGCCTCCTCGGCGGCGCGCTCCAGCACCGAGCGCGAAAAGCTGGCAAACAGGTTGAGCCTGCGGTTCATGCGGTAGCTCAGGTTGGCCGCGGTCGCCCGGGTCTCGTCGACGCCGAGCGAGTCGGACTCGAAGTAGGACGCGGACAGCGCGAGCTTCGGACCCGGAGTCCAGTTCAGGTTGTAGCGCTGGGACACGGTCTCCCGGTCGTCCTCCTCGCCGTAGGAGACCTGTCCGTTGAGCGTCAGCAGCGGCGCGATGATCCACTGCGACTGGACGTCGGCCGCCACGCGGCGCTCGAGCGACACCGTGCCGCTCGAGTCGAACCACGCCAGCAGCACCCCGGCCCCGAACGTGAGGCGCTCGAAGGGCCGGCTCTCCAGCGTCTCGCGCCAGGTCCAGCTCGACAGCTCGAACCCGGACTGCGGGTCGTCCAGCGTCGCGTAGGCCAGCTCGGACGTCAGCGACAGCCGGTCGTACAGCTCCGTCACCGAGCGCAGGCGGTAGGTGTCGGACGAGCGCAGCCGTACCGCGTCGTCGTACTCCGAGCGACGCGTCAGGCTGAGCACGGTGTCCACCGTGGGCCGCGGCGACCAGTGGAGCGAACCGCCGTAACGGCGCTCGTCGCGTCGCAGCACGGGCTGCTGCTCGCGCTCGAGCTGAGAGAAGGTGTAGTGGAACCGGGCATCGGCCGACGGGGTGAGCTCCGTCCGCACGCGTGCCTCGTAGGCGGTCTGCCGCGAGTCCTGCGCCGGCAGGCCCCCGTTGCTGCCGTCGTCCTCGTCGAAGGTGGCGCTGAACGAGCCGCTCAACCGCTCGCTCGGGGTGACGTTGACGGCCACGCTGGCCCGGCGGCTGTCGGAACGGCGGTCGAGCCGCCCCAGCCGTTCCACGTCCAGCAGCGCCCGGATCTCGGTCACCGCCACGGCGGGCTGCTGGTTGACCGAGACGTTGACCGCCTTCCAGTACTGGGCCGTCGCCTCCGGGAACCGTAGCGTGTAGCGCAGGAACACCACGTCGAACTCGGCGACGGCGCCGGCGAGGCGCTCCCAGTTCAGGTTGTCGGAGCTGTGGTAGACCTCCCACAACAGTGTCGGGTCGGAGACCGCGTCGACGGTGATCTCCAGCCGGCTGACCTGCCGCGAGAAGCCCAGGTCCAGGCCGACGTTGCGGAACGTGTTGGCGCCGCCGATCTCGATCCGCGGCACCGCCGGGGTGACGGTGTCCCCGTCGATCAACGTCGGCACCGGCTCCAGCTCGCCGATCTGGGGCGTCGGGTCGATCAAGGTCAATCCGCGGATCGCCGCCAGCGGCTCGGCGAGCCCGGCTCCCGCGGGGGCCTCCTCACGCTGCTCGTTGCGGGTCAGCCGCCAGCCCGTGGACAGCGCCACCCGGTCGCCCCACAGCCTTCGCGAATGATCGAACCGCAGCAGGTGGCGGTCCTGGTCGAGCCTGAACCCGCTGGTCCGGTTGTCCAGCTCGAAGCGGTTGAACGCGTAGCGCAGGTTCCACCAGCGTGCCGAGTGCAACAGGTCGAAGTCGAGCGCCCGGGTGTCCACGTCCCGCCCGAACACGGCCACGTCGGCGACGTTCGACTCGTCGCGCAGGCGCAGCGAGTAGCGCGGGCCCTTCTGCGGACGCCACGACAGCCGGCCGAACCACGACTGCACGTCCAGCGTGTCGGCCGCACCGCTGCCGCGGGTCCGGCGGTCGCTGAAACCCAGCGCGGCGTCGAAACGGCCGCGGTCGTAGGACAGCTGGACCAGCGGCTGGCGGCTGCGGCGGTCGAAGTCCAGGCCGTCGGCACTCGTGGTCTCGAACCGGTTGTCGGTGTAGGCGACGAACAGCCGCAGCCAGGGGGTGATCGGTTGGTTGATCTGCACCGCGTAGTCCTGGGCCAGCTGGTCCTCTTCGCGCTCGCCGGTCTCCGTCGTGCCGTCCTGGATCCGCGCGCTGCCGCTCACGTCGGCCGCGAGGACCGGCAGCGCGGCGGCCGCGAGCAGGCCCGCGGGCCCCAGGATGCGGACGACCCGCCTCACGCGTTCGCTGGCCTCCCCGTTCGGGAACCCCCTTCACGCGGGCCCCGGGGTGTCCGGACAGCAAGTTCGGTACCACGGCCCCGGCGGCGGGAAATGCGCGGAATCACGCCCCCCCAGCGCGGAAACGGGCCGCGGCGGGGGGACATTGTCATGGAGGTGGGGGAAATCCCGCACCCGGCTCGCGGCGGCTCCGGGCCCGGAAAGAGCAACGCCCGGGACTAGCCCGGGCGTCACTCGGTCACGCAGGCCGGAGCCCCGTGGGGGGTCGGTCACCCGAGATCAGAGCTCGGGATCCTTGGCGTGGCACTTGTTGCAAAGCGAACGTTGGTGTGTCCCCGCGGTCGTGGAGTAGGGGTTCGGGATGGCCCAGGAGCCGGACTCGACGCCCTCCTCCTCCCAGATCGTGATGTTGAAATCCCAGCGTCCCGCGTTGGGGCCCGAGGAGGCGTGCGCGCGGTGGCAGGTCAGGCACATCACCTTGCTGTTCAGCGCGGAGGCGGCGCCCACGTACGTCGTCGTGTTGCTGGCGTCCTCGAACGGCACCACCGCGAGGTAGGCGTCCGTGCCGTCACCGGTGTAGGTACCGGTGCCTTCGTACATGTTGTAGTTGGCCGCCGTGTCGGCCATGACCTCGCCGGACGGGTGGACCAGCGTGTTCGGGTAGTCGGTGTTGTGGAAGTCGCCGTGGCAGTTGCCGCACCACTCGCTCATCCCGGCCTGGAAGGCGGTGTGCGTGGAGTTGCTCTCGGTGCCGGAAAAGATGCTCAGGCCCGCCGCCGTGGGGGCGTCGACGTTGTACGCGAACGGGTAGCCCATCGCGTAGCTGTCGTAGGGCTGGCCGTAGAGCAGCCGGAAGTGGCCGCCCTGGCCGTGCGGGTCGTGGCACGACGTGCAGTGCATGTTGGCCGACACGTAGGTGCCGCCGGGGGCGCTGCCGTTGACCGGGTCGACCGTGGTGTTCTTGTCGATCGAGATCACGTTGTGGCCGGCCTGGTGACCCGGGATCGGTCTCGAGCCGCCGGCGTGCCCGTCGTTGAGGTTGTCCTCGAGCAGGAACACGAACTGCCCGCCGCCGACGATCTTGCCCGGCGCGGCTACGCTGGCACCCCAGGTGTTGCCGTAGCTGGTGTCGTGGCAGCGTACGCAGGTGTCCGTGGAGTTGCTCTCGCGGAGCAGGAACTGGTTGGGTGTGCCGTCGTCGGCCGGGTTGTCCACGCTGTTGTGCATGGTGTGGCAGCCGTTGCAATGGGCCACACCGGCGTCATGGAACGCCAGGGCCGGGGTCGCGATGACCGCCACGCCCAGCGCGAGCACTCCGGCCAGGAGTCTCAGGTTTCGCATCGGTACCTCCTTCGATGTCCGCCAAGGCCGACGAGACCGGAGGCCTGCGTTGCCCCCCGGATCCCCGGCTGTATGCCCCGTACGCGGCGATTCCGCGGCCGAGGGCTGCTCTACAACGGCAAGAAGCGTGCTCGAACCGCCCCCGAGGCCCGATAAAAGGGATCGATATGGTTTTGCGCACGAAGGCGGTCCTTTCTCCCGCGCGGCCGAGCGGCAGCGCCTTCGGCGGGTTCCGGGACGGGACCGCGCTGCGTGATTCCACCCGGTGGCCGTGCGCGAGATCGCGCACCTCCCCCCGGTGGACCCGCCCGGAGCCGTGGGGACGCGGCCCCCTGGAGCCTCGACCCCATGCGACCCGGGACTGCCGCTGGCCGCGTTCCACGCGCGGCATTCCGGGCTCATCAGCCTGGTGCTGCCGTTCCCGGAGCCGTCTGCCGGCGCTGCCCGTGCGGGGCGCCCCGGCGTCCCGGCGGGGGCGCGACGGATGCGTTATCCTGACCGACCAACCCCGTGGCTCCGAACGAAACCGAGAGACGAGGAACGATGACCGCGACACCCCGGACGCTCGACCAGCTCGTCGAACGCGATCGAGACCACGACTGCGACGGATACGGCGCGCAGAGGATCTGCGTCAGGATCGCGGCGGTGGCCGACCTGCCCAGCCGGTTCGGCGACTTCAGGATCGTCGCCTTCTACAACAACCGTGACGGCAAGGAGCACGTCGCGGTCGTGCACGGGGACATTCTCGGCGCGCGGGACGTGCCGACGCGGATCCACTCCGAATGCCTGACCGGGGACGCGCTGGGCTCGCTGCGCTGCGACTGCCGGGACCAGCTCCAGCAGGGCCTGCGCAAGATGGCCGGGGAGCAGCGCGGCCTGCTGGT
>JBFKMV010000267.1:0-4797 GCA_041629655.1 Candidatus Polarisedimenticolaceae bacterium | reverse complement strand
TCGCGACGGAGCTCCAGCAACCGGCCCGCGCCGTGAACGCGCCCGCTCGCCAGCAGCTCCGCGGCCAGCCGGTTGGCCCGCGTGGTTTCCACCGAGACCCAGGCGCGAGGCGGATCGGATGCCCGCACCAGCGCCACGGTGTAGCGCGTGGCGCGTGTCGAGCCCGGCGGCGCGGGTCGCAGCCGCAGCGGCGCCCCGGGAAGCAACAGCTCGCGCAGCCGACCGGGGTCGGCCAGGTGCGCCTCGACGCGGCGGCCGTCCGCCAGCACTGCCTCCACCGCGAAGCGATGCGGGCGCGCGCGGAAGCGCGCGGCCACGAGGTCGCCGCCGGAAACATGATCCATCGCGATTCCCATCTCCCGAGGGATCCTCGCCCGCACCGTGGGCCGGGTCAACAACGGGTTGTGTCGCACGGGGCTCGCGGGCTAGTCTCGCGCGCGGATACCGCGATGCACGAAGGCGACTTCGTGATGGACTCGGATGTGTCGTTCCGGCTGCTCGAGACCGACGCGCTGTACCTCTGTGGTACCAACAACGCGATCAACCGCTACTACGACGAGTTCTCGTCGTCGCGGCTGTGATCAGAACTCCAGGCTCCAGTTCTGCACGACCTTGAGCGCCGGGCGCGGCCGCTCCTCGTCGGCCTGCCGCGCGCGGGCGGAGACGACGAAGCGCTCGCCGTCGGGGGCCACCGCGTAGGGTCGCTCCTGGCCCAGGAACTCGAACAGCGCTACCGGACGGCCGAGCCGCGGCGGGTCGCCCGGCTGGAACGTGACCTCCATCAGGGTCGTCTCGTTCTCGATGAAGTACAGGCGGTCGCCGCGGGGGCTCCACAGCGGGCCGGATCCGCCGTTGACCGAGACCTGCCAGCGGCCGCTGCCTTCGGGGAAGCGCGTCAGGTACACCTCGTCGCGGCCGGAGCGGTTCGAGCTGTGCGCCACGAAGCGCCCGTCGGGAGAGACCGCCCCTCCCGACTCGCGGAAGGTGCTCTGGAGCAGGGGCCGCGGCTCCTCGCTCCCGTCCAGGGGCAGGATCCACAGGTCGAACGGCGAGTCCTGGCCCGCCGCCCTCCCCGGCTCGTCGCCGGGCACGCGCATCATCACCGCGTACTTGCCGTCCGGGGTGATCCCCGTGACGACGCCGTCCGCCAGCTTGCGCTCTTCCCCGGAGCCGTCCGCGGCGATCGCGTAGGCGGAAAGCGCGCCGCTTTCGGGGTCGAACCGCGAGAACACGATCTCCTCGCCCGACGGCATCCAGCGCATCAGGAACTCGGGGGCCTCGTTGTTGGTCAGCCGGGTCTCGGTGCCGCGCTCGAGATCGCGCACCCAGGCCTCGGGCGTGTTGGCGTCCTGGCCGACGCTGGTGAAGGCGAGGCGCCGGCCGTCGGGCGAGATCGACCACGCGGCGGTGTAGCTCGGCCGCACGTCGCCGATCTGACCGGACGGCTGGCCGTCTCGATCGACCCACTCCAGGTACTCGCTGCCGAAGACGTCGGCGGGACGGTGCACGAACAGCAGCGTCCCGTCCCGGGACACGCTGCCCGCCGAGGCCTCGGCCGCGACCAGGAACGGCTCGCCCGTGACCTCCAGCGAGTCGAGCGAGAACGGCAGCGCCCACAGGCCGGCGGTGATCGACTCGCCGGCGCGACGGAACAGGATGTGTCCGCTGGAGGAGTAGACCGGCCACCACAGCCGCCGGTCCTTCTCCGAGTGGAACAGCACGCGGCGCTCCCCGCCGGCCAACAGCGCGAGCGTCGTCGGTGGGGCCGTCGAAGGATGCGACACGAACAGCAGGCCCTGGCCGCCGGGGAGCACGTGCGGCTCGTGGATGTCAGCCTCGCCCTCCTCGGTCGGCACAAGCTCGCGCGCCTCGCCTCCGAGCGCGGAGACTTCCAAGAGCCCGGTGTTGCCCAGTGAGAACACGATCCGCCCGTCGTCGCCCCACGAGGCGCCGCGCCCCCCGGCCGGCGTGGCCCCGAGCTCCGTGATCACCGAGCTGCGGCCTCCGGTGGACGCGACCTTCCACAGCCGCTTGTTGGTGAAGTAGCCGACCTCTTTGCCGTCGGGGGACCAGAACGGGGCGAGCGCGCCGTCGGTGCCCTCGACCTGGCGCGCCTCGAGCTCCTGGAGCGACTGGATCCACAGCTTACCGCCCGCCGTGAAGGCGACCCGCGACCCGTCGGGCGAGATCGCGGCCTCGAAGTCGGCGGCCGCGCCCGGCTCGATGCGCACTCCGAGGTCGAACTTGCGCACCGGGCGCTCGGGCTCCGGGGCCAGCGTGCGGCCCAGCAGCAGCCCGCCGACGAGCCCGAGGACGATACCCGCGGCCGCCAGCAGCAGCGTCCGCGAGCGCGTCCCGGCGCGCGCGCGGGCCTCGGCCTCGGCGAGCGCCTCGCCGGCCAGGCCGATCATGCTCGACTCGGGGTCGGCGATCGCCTGCTCCAGCTCGATCCGCGCGTCGGCGACGTCGTGCAGCCGGCGGTCGGGGTTCTTGGCCAGGCAGCGCCGCAGCAGCAAGCGCACCGTCGGCGGCGTGTCCGCCGGCAGCAGCGACCAGTCGGGGTCCTTGTGCAGGATCGCGCCGATCGAGTCGGTGACCGTCTCGCCGCGAAACACGCCGCGCGCCGTCAGCGTCTCGAACAGCAGGCAGCCGAAGGCCCAGATGTCGGTGCGCTTGTCGACCGGCTTGCCGCGCGCCTGCTCGGGGCTCATGTAGGCCGCCGTGCCGAGCAGCATCCCGGCGGCGGTCCCGGCCGACGTGATGGTCGGGGAGAACGTCGGACTCTTGCTCATCGACGAGGGGTCGGGCTCCAACGCCTTGGCCAGCCCGAAGTCGAGCACCTTGGTCTTGCCCTCGGGCGTCAGCAGCACGTTGGCCGGCTTGAGGTCGCGGTGCACGACGCCCTGGGCGTGCGCCGCCTCCAGCGCCTCGGCGACCTGGATGCACAAGAGCAGGGCCTCGGAGACGGGCAGCGGTCCCTGCTCGAGCCGCTTGGCCAGGTCCTCGCCCGGCACCAGCTCCATGACCAGAAAGCGCAACGCGCCTTCCTGGTGCAGGCCGTGCACCACCGCGATGCCGGGGTGGTTGAGCGAGGCCAGCGTCTTGGCCTCGCGCTCGAAACGCGCCAGCCGCTCGGTGTCGCCGGCGAACACCTCGGGCAGCACCTTGATCGCCACCTCGCGGTCGAGCTGGGTGTCGACGGCCTTCCAGACCACGCCCATCCCGCCCTCGCCGAGCTTGTCGACGACGCGGTAATGCAGCAGGTTCTGGCCGGGTTCGATCACGGTTGGCCCGATCCTACTATGGAGCGGGCTCGTCCCCCGAGGTCCCGCCGCCGTTCTCGGCGACGATCAGGAAAAAGCCGCTGTCGGCGACCGACATCTCGCCGCCCTCGACGTGGAACGGCTCCACGGACAGGCCGTCCTGCGCGAAGCCGGAATCGGCCGCGGCCGAGCGGTAGACCCGGTACAGCGTCGCGGCGTCGTGGCCCGCGTCGGCGGCCGGCGGCGTCCAGTCCCAGCGCAGGTCGTCGCCGCTCACGCTGGCCAGCAGGGTGTCGCCCACGGGGTTCGGGGGCGAGACCAGCGGCGGCGTGAAGCTGTCGCACTCGATGCGGAAGCCGTTGACGCGCACGTCGTCGACCAGCCCCTCGACCACCGAGTCGATCAGCACGTTGACCATGTCCTCGACCTCGAAGCGGATCCGCAGGCCCGGCCCCAGCGCCGACGGCGGCAGCGGCAGGTTGACCGGCGTCCAGGCCGCGGAGTTTTCCGTGATCACCTCGAGGTTGCTCCAGGTCTCGCCGTCGCGGCTCCACTGGGTGCGGAAGAAGTCCGACGGCGGTTCGGTGCCCGCGACGTAGAACCAGCGCATGTAGTCCAGCTCGGCGCTGTCGAAGTTGCTGGCGTCCATCACCGGCGAGGTGATCCGCACGTGGCCGAGGTCCACATCGTCCGTACCGGGCAGCGTGTCGTCGTTGCCGGTGACCCAGCACAGCGCGCCGGGGTCGGTGGTGGCGTCGTCGCCGGGCTGGATCACCTCGTCGGCGCCGTCGGTGACCTCGTTGGGGTCCTCGCGCACGAACTGGCCGACGGCGCCCGGGTCGGCCTCGGCGACCCAGCCCTGGTCGGCCTCGAAGTCGTCGTCGAGCAGCGTGTACGGGAACGGCGAGCCGACGCGCACCGAGAAGCGGTGGACCGACTGGCGCACCGCCCCGCCGGCGCCGTCCAGGTGCGTGAGCGACAGCTCGAGCTCGATCGGGTAGTTGCAGCCGGCCTCGATGCGCACCGAGAAGTGCGGCGCCAGCGAGGTCTGGGAGCCCAGCGGCGCCACGTCGGGCCACTGGCCCCAGTCGTGAGCCAGGGTCACGCCGGGCGTGGTCGAGCGCAGCGAGCCGCGGATGTCGACCGCGCTCACGTCGTCGCGCTGGTTGCGCATCGTCACCGCCAGCGTGACGATCTCGCCGGTGTCGATCCCGCCGTCGTCGTTGGCGTGATCGGTGTCGCTGTCGATCACCGTCACGTCCTCCACGGTCAGCCCGTAGACGCTGAACACGGCCTCGTAGGCGTCGACGCGCCCCTGGCCGAACTCGTTGTCCCGGCCCGGCGCCCCGAGGTCGACCGAGGTGTCCTCGAGCACCTGCTTGATCTGGTCGTGCTCCAGGCCGGGGTTGGCCGAGACCATCAGCGCCACCGCGCCGGCGACGTGCGGGGTGGCCATCGAGGTGCCGCTCTTGAACGAGTAGCCCGAGCAGAAGTTGTGGCTCTCGGTGCTCACGCCGGGCCCCGAGACGTCGGG
>JBFKMV010000266.1:0-4875 GCA_041629655.1 Candidatus Polarisedimenticolaceae bacterium | reverse complement strand
TGAGCCAGGCACCCGAAGAGGTGATCGCACAGTGGGTCGGGCGCCATCTGCTCGACGACCACGTGGTGATGGCCAAGGCCGAATACTGAAACCGGCGCAGCTCCGGTGCGTGGGCGTGGGGCCGGCGATCCGCCGGCCCTGCGTGTCTGGGAGCTACTTCTTCGGCCGGTAGAGGTGGGTGCTCTGGCCGAAGAACACCTCGGCGGCTTCCATCAACGTCTCCGACAACGTCGGGTGCGGGTGGATCGTCAGCTTGAGATCGGTGGCCAGCGCGGCCATCTCGACGGCCAGCACGCCTTCGGCGATCAGCTCGCCGGCGCCGGGCCCGGCGATCCCCACGCCGAGGATCCGGCCGGTCGGAGGATCCAGCACGAGCTTGGTCAGGCCGTCGTCGCGGCCCAGCGTGGCGGCGCGGCCGGAGGCGGCCCACGGGAACCGGGCCACGGTCACGTCGCGGTTGCGTGCGCGGGCTTCGTTCTCGGTCAGCCCGCACCAGGCGACCTCCGGGTCGGTGAACACCACCGCGGGAATCGCCTGCGGCTCGAACGCGACCTTGTGGCCGGCGATCGCCTCGACGGCGGTGCGGCCCTCGTGCGAGGCCTTGTGCGCCAGCATCGGCTGGCCCACGAGGTCTCCGATCGCGAACAGCGACGGCTCGGCGGTGCGGAGCTGCGCGTCCACGCGCACGAAGCCGCGCTCGTCGACCTGGATCCGGGTGGTCTCGAGACCGACGTCACCGGTGTTCGGCGCGCGCCCGACCGCGACCAGGAGCTTGTCGAACACGCGGTCCTTGCCGTCCGCCCCGGCGCCCTCGAGCGCGACCTTGAGACCGTTCTTCTGCGGCTTGACCCCGGCCACCCGCGTCTCGAGCAGGACCGCCTCGAGCTGCCCCGCGAGCCGCCGCGCCAGCGGCCGCACCAGGTCGGCGTCGGCACCCGGGAGCAGCGACGGCATCATCTCGACCACCGTCACGCGGCTGCCCAGGGCGGCGTAGACCGCGCCCAGCTCGAGGCCGATGTAGCCGCCGCCGACGACCAGCAACCGGCCCGGAACGTCCGTCAGCTCCAGCGCGGTCGTGGAATCGAGGATCCGCGGATCGTCCGGGAACCCGGGCAGCCGGGTCGGGCGCGACCCGGTGGCGACGATCGCGTGCTCGAAGCCCATCCGGGTCGTCGCTCCGCCCTGCTGGGCGACCTCGAGCCTGTGCGCGTCCAGCAGCCGGGCGCGGCCGCGGATGTAGCGCACCTTGCGCCGCCCGGAGAGCTGTCCGAGACCGCCGGTCAGCTTGTCCACCACCTGCTGCTTCCACGCGCGCAGCCGGTCGAGCTTGATCCGCGGCTCGCCGAACTCGATCCCCCAGTCGCGGGCCTGCCGCGATTCCTCGATCAGCTTGGCCACGTGCAGCAGGGCCTTGGAGGGAATGCAACCGCGGTACAGGCACACCCCGCCGGGGTGCGGCTCGGGGTCGATCAACGTGACGTCGAGACCCAGATCGGCCGCCAGGAACGCCGCGGCGTACCCGCCCGGACCGGCGCCGATCACGGCGAGTTTCGCCGTGCTGTCCTTGCCGCCCATCGGGCTCAGCCCTCCAGCGCCAGCAGCAGCGGCTGCTCCAGCGCCTCTGCGATCCAGCGCAAGAACCGCGCCGCATCCGCGCCGTCGATCCAGCGGTGATCGTACGAGACGCTCAGCGGCAGGATCAGCCGTGGCTCGAACGCGCCGTCGCGCCACACCGCCTGGGTCTCGGAGCGGCCGACGCCCACGATCGCCACCTCGGGCCAGTTGACGATCGGCGAGAAGTACGTGGTCCCCAGGCCGCCGAGGTTGGTCACGGTGAGACACGAGCCCTGGAGATCGTCCGGGGCGATCTTGCGCTGGCGCGCCTTCTCGGACAGGCGCCCCAGCTCGACCGCGATCTCGACGATGTTCTTGGTGTCGACGTCGCGGATCACCGGAACCAGCAGGCCGCGCTCGGTGTCCACGGCGACGCCGAGATTGACGTAGCGTTTGAGGACTACCTCTTCCCGCTCGGCGTCGATCGAGGCGTTGAACTTGGGGAATCGCCGGAGCGCCGCCGCCGCGACCTTCAGCACGATCGCGGTCACGGTCAGCTTCGCGCCGGCGGCCTCGGCGCGGCCACGGTACTGCTTGCGCAGCGCTTCCAGCTCGGTCACGTCGGCGCGGTCGAACTGGGTCACGTGCGGGATCCGGGTCCAGGCGGCGCTCATCTGGCCGGCCGTGGCGCGCCGCACGTTGCTCCAGGCCTGCCGCTCGATCTCGCCCCAGCGGGCGAAGTCCGGAAGCTGCGGCCCGGCGCCGGCCGAGGCGGGGCCGGCGGGCGCCCCGGCAGGGCTCGCGATCAGCCGCTTGGCGAAGGCCTTGACGTCCTCGATCGAGATGCGGCCGCCGGGTCCCGAACCCGGAACGCGCTCGATCGCGACGCCCAGCTCGCGGGCCAGCTTGCGCACCGAGGGTGCCGCGGGCGCGGGTTCCCCGAGCTGCGGCCGGGCGAACTCGATCACCTTGGCCGGCTCACGCTCGGCTGCGGCGGCCGGAGTCGCGACGCCGGCGGGGGCGCTCGCCGCGGCGGGCGCCTTCGCGGCCGGGGGCGCTGGTCCGGAGGCGGGCGCTTTCGCGGGCTCCGGCGCGGCGGGGGCTGCCGCCAGCTCCGGGGCCGGGGCCGGCTCGGGTTGCGCCCCGGCGGGCGCGATGGTCAGGATCGTCGCCCCGACGGGGATCTTGTCGCCCGCCTTGACCAGCACCTGCTCGATCTTGCCGGCGAACGGCGCCGGAACCTCCAGGCTCGCCTTCTCGGTCTCGACCTCGATCACCGGCTGGTCCTTGCGCACGGTGTCGCCGGCCTCGACCAGCACCGAGGTCACGTCGACCGTCTCGATGTTCTCGCCCAGCTCGGGCAGCTTGAACTCTTGGGCCACGGTCAGGTGTCCTCCCGGAAGCGGCCGGCGGCGGCCCGGTGGGTCAGGAAATGCGCGGGTTCGGCTTGTCGGGGTCGATGCCGAGCTGCTCGATCGCCCGCTTGACGTCTTTGCGCGTGATCTTTCCGTCTCCGGCGGCCAGCGCTTCCAGCGCCGCGAGCGTGATGTGCCGCGCGTCGACCTCGAAGAAGTCCCGTAGCGCGGCGCGGCCTTCGCTGCGCCCGAAGCCGTCGGTGCCCAACCCGACGCACGTGCCGGGCACCCAGCGGGCGATCGAGTACGGCAACGCCTTGACGTAGTCCGAGGCTCCGACGACCAGCGGCCGGCCCTCGAGACACTGCGTGACGTAGGGCAGCTTGCGCTTGCCTTCCGGGTGCAGCCGGTTCCAGCGCTCCACGTCGATCGCGTCGCGGAACAGCTCCTGGTAGCTGGTGACGCTCCAGACCTCGCTGGCCACGCCCCAGTCCTGCTCCAGCATCCGCTGCGCCTCCAGCGCGTGGTTGGTGATCGCCCCGCTTCCCAGCAGCGCCACCGGGGCCTTGGCGCCTTTCTTCCCGGATGTCTTCAGGCGGTACATCCCCTTGAGGATCCCCTGCTCGGCACCCTTCGGCATCGGCGGCATCGGGTAGGTCTCGTTCTCGACCGTCAGGTAGTAGCAGACGTCCTCGCGCTCGACGTACATCCGGCGAATGCCGTCACGCACGATCACTGCCAACTCGTGAGCGTACGACGGGTCGTAGGCCACGATGTTCGGGTGGGCGTAGGCGATCAGGTGGCTGTGACCGTCCTGGTGCTGGAGCCCCTCGCCGGCCAGCGTGGTGCGGCCGGCCGTGCCGCCGACGATGAAACCGCGGCAGCGCATGTCGCCGGCGGCCCAGATCAGGTCGCCGATGCGCTGGAATCCGAACATCGAGTAGAAGATGAAGAACGGGATGGTGTTGATGCCGTGGTTCGCGTAGGCCGTCCCGGCAGCGATGAACGACGCCATCGAGCCGGCCTCGGTGATCCCCTCCTCCAGGATCTGCCCGTCCGTCGCCTCCTTGTAGTACAGCAGCGTCTCGCGATCGACCGGCTCGTAGCGCTGGCCGACGTGCGAGTAGATGCCGACCTGCCGGAACAGCGACTCCATCCCGAAGGTGCGCGCCTCGTCGGGAACGATCGGCACGATCAGGTCGCCGATCTGCTTGTCCTTGAGCAGCGAGGCCAGCAGCCGCACGAACACCATCGTCGTCGAGACCTCGCGATCGCTCGACCCGGCCAGAAACTCCGTGAAGTGCTCGTCCTCGAACGGCTCGATCGGTCCCGCCCCCGCGCGCCGCACCGGCACGTAGCCGCCGAGCTGCTCGCGGCGTTCGCGCAGGTACTTCATCTCCGGGCTGTCCTCGGGCGGCCGGTAGAACGGTGCGTCCCCGACCTCCTCGTCGGAGATCGGGATGCCGAAGCGGGCGCGGAACTCGCGCAGCTCCTCCTCGTTCAACTTCTTCTGCTGGTGCGTGATGTTCTTGCCCTCGCCCGCCTCGCCGAGACCGTAGCCCTTGATCGTCTTGGCCAGGATCACCGTCGGCGAGCCCTGGTTCTCCACCGCGGCCTTGTACGCCGCGTAGACCTTCTCGGGGTCGTGCCCGCCGCGGCGCAGCTTGCGGATCTCGTCGTCGGTCAGGTGATCGACCAGCTTGGCCAGCCGCGGGTCGGTGCCGAAGAAGTGCTCGCGCGTGTAGGAGCCGGGCTTGACGCTGTAGTTCTGGTAATCGCCGTCGACCGCCTCCTCCATCCGCTTGGCCAGCACGCCGTCGTCGTCGCGGTCGAACAGCGGGTCCCAGGCGTCGCCCCACAGCACCTTGATCACGTTCCAGCCGGCGCCGCGGAACACCGCCTCCAGCTCCTGGATGATCTTGCCGTTGCCGCGCACCGGCCCGTCCAGGCGCTGCAGGTTGCAGTT
>JBFKMV010000265.1:0-4896 GCA_041629655.1 Candidatus Polarisedimenticolaceae bacterium | reverse complement strand
GATCAGCCGCAACTTCATGGACAACCTGACCGATCTCGCGGCGGCGACGGACTACGCCATCTTCGTCTTCAACGACGACGACCTGACGATCAAGAACAAGGACCAGGAGGTGCTCTACAGCACCCGCGACAACGTGATCCTGGAGTTCGGCCTGTTCGCGGGGAAGCTCGGTTGGGAGAACTGCTTCGTCTGCTGCCCCGAGGGCAAGCAGACCACACGCTCGACGACCGACATCGAGGGCATCGTGTGGGCCGGGTACGAGGACCCCGACGTCGCCGGGCCGGCCGCGTTCCGGAAGTCGATCCGCAAGCTGGGGACCGAGTTGAAGCGTGCGTTCAAGGAACGCTCGGCCTCGCTGCGCCGCCACTCCTTCTCCAAGGCCGTCGTCGGCAAGTGGCTGGAGATCAAGAATCCCGAGCCGGTCTCGGGCGCGCCCCCGCGGCGGCCGCTGGCGATCGTCGAGATCGGGCGCGGCCGGGGCGAGGTCAAGCTCAAGGGCGTGACGTACCTGGCGAACGGCAAGCGGGCGACGAGCTGGACCGAGGAAAGCCAGTTCTTCACGATCCACCCGGAGCGGATGCAGATCCTGCAGGCCTACCAGGCCAGCTCCAAGGGCGACCAGGTCAACGGCATCGCCGTGTTCAACTTCAGGCGCAACCCGTGGGACGAGATCACGACGGGCGACGGCTACTACGCGCAGCACGGGGGCGGCCGCGAGTTCATCTCGCAGCGGATCGCGTTCCGGCTGTGGAAGCTCGGGGAGAGCTTCAGCGAGCAGGTGCTCGGGGTCTCCGCCGACGTCGACCTCGACGCCGGGCACAGCCCGTTGGTCGAGCGTTTCGCGCGCTGGAACGCGCCGCGCAAGCACGTGCTCAGCGGGGCGACGACCGCGGGCAAGTCGACGATCCTGAAGGGGCTCACGGGCTTTCCGGTCATCGGCGAGGCGGCCGCGAAGGTCCTTCGCGACACCGCGCTGTCGGCCGATCCCAAGGTGCTACCCGCCGAGCGGTACCAGGCCTGGCGGCGCGACAACATCGCCCAGATCCAGCGCAACATCGCCGACGCCCAGTACGGGCAGGAGCGCGCCCGGTTCAAACGGCTGCCCGCCGGCAGCACCGTCGTCATGGACCGCTCGTCGCTGGACTGCATCGCCTATCTCGGCCTGGCCGGCCTGGAGATCCCGCAGGACCTCAAGCAGTACGCCGACGCGGTGAGGTTCGCCACGGCGTTCCTGCTCAAGCCGCCACCCGACGAGGAGACGTTCCGGGCGCTGGCCAAGCCGATCTCGTTCGGCTCGCTGGAGCAGGCCTGGGACACCTACGAGGAGCTGCTGCGGCTGTACCGGCTGGTCTCCGACGAGGTCGTCGAGATCGACTGGCAGGACGACGTGAGCCGCAAGGTGCGGCTCGTCGCCGAGCGCCTCGGCCCGCCGCCCGCTACTCGTACCAGTACGCGACCAGGCTGACGCTCCAGCTCCCGTTCCGCGGGGTGACGTTGTAGTCCACGTCGTAGGTGCCGCCAGGCGCCAGGAAAGGCGTCATGTCCAGGTCGTTGTCGCACGGCGCGTCGTGGTGGCAGGCGATGTAGCCCGGGCACCAGCCGGCCCGCGACCCGGCGCACGACGGGAAGCCGCAGGAATTCCACTGGTTACAGGTCTGCCCGGTTCCGTTCTCGACGAAGCAGTCGTCGCGCCACGGGATCTCCGTCCACACCGGGTTACCGTCGACGAGAATCTGGTTGGTGCGGTGGCAGAACTCGTCGCACGGCCGGCACGGATCGCCGTACGGGCTGTTTGGGCAGTCGAGGTGCTCATCGACGCCGTCGTTGGTGCACTCCA
Organism: Candidatus Polarisedimenticolaceae bacterium; assembly: GCA_041629655.1. Taxonomy (GTDB): domain Bacteria; phylum Acidobacteriota; class Polarisedimenticolia; order Polarisedimenticolales; family Polarisedimenticolaceae; genus JBFKMV01. Next base: position 3,059 of record JBFKMV010000265.1, on the reverse strand, counting down.
TCGCGTCGTTGTCGCCGCCATCGCAGCGGGCGGCGCCGCCGTGGGCGGTGGTGAAGAGTCGGGTGATGACCTGGGTCGCCGTCGCCGGGATCGAGACGTTCGCGGTCGCCGGTGTCGCGCCGCCGAAGAACAGCACCTGGATGCCATCGGCGGGAGGCTCCGGAGAGGCTTCGTCGCCGCGCTCGCTGAACTCGAAGTCGACGGTGACATACCAGCCCGCCTGGACGAAGTGTCCGATCTCCGCACCCACGTACTTCGTGCCGGTCAGCAGCGGCGCGTAGGGTGTAATGTCGAGCGTCAGCACGCGAGGCGGAACGATGCCCCTCCCGTCCGGCGGATCGGCGTCAGTTCCGAACGGCGTGATCGCGCGCATCAGCTCTAGGTTGGTCGCGTTGTGACAGCTAGCCCCGCTCATCGCGCAGCTGTCGTCGAGGACCAGGAACAGGTGGGCGACGCGGTCCCAGGGGTCTCCGCAGGTGTTGTAGCCGCCGTTGCAGGGCGGCGTGAGGCACGGGTTGCCCGTCACGCAGCGCGACACGTTGCCCCCGGCCGGAGGTTCGCAGAGGCGCGACTCGATGGTGTAGCTGACCTCGACCCTCGTCCAGTCGCCTTCGGGAAAGCGCGCCGGCACCAACAGCTCCCAACCGTCCTGGCGCTGCAGCTTCTCCGGGTCGCTGGGCGTGCACTTGCTCGCGCCCCAGCACAGACGGTCCTCGTCGTGGACACGCAGCCGCACGCGCCCGGCCACGGCGTCGATGTGCTCGTTGGAGAACGCCGACTCGTTGCCGCTCAGGTCGACGGCGGTGACGGCGATGTACCAATTGACCCACAGCTCGAGCCCGGCCAGCGAATGAGAAGTGGCCAAACCCACGTCGTCGACAAACTCGTAGATGCCGGGCTCCTTGCCGTAATAGACGCGGTAGTTGAGCACCTCGCCCAGCGGCTGCGCGTCGGTCCAGCTCAGCTCGATCGTGGTGTCGGTCCAGAACCCCGACAGCACCGGCGGCGTCGTGATGGTCGAAGCCCGGGTCAGCCCTTCGTTCCCGGCCGCGTCGACCGCGCTGACGAGGTAGTAGCGGTCGAAGCCGTCGGTCCGGGCAGCGACGTCGGTGAAGCTCGTCCCTGCCGACGTTCCGATGCGGTTGGTGCCGGTGTCCTTGTCGGGGACGAAGTCGGGGGTGTCGCCGCGGTAGACCCGGTACTCGGCAATCGACTCGGGATTGCCCGTGGCGTCGAGAGTCACCGCATTCCAGGAGATGACCAGATCGTCGGGCACCGCATCGGGATCGACCCGCAGCCCCTGCACCTCGGCCGGGCCGGTGACGTCGGCCGCATGGACGGCCGTCAGCGAGAGCAGAGCCACCAGCGCGACCGCGACAGCTCGGACGATTCCCGTGCACTTGATCATGGATCGAGTTCCCCCTCTGGCGGATGGTGGATGCCGGCCGACCCGGCCCGGTGCTCAAGTACGCCGATTCGCGCCGTCCGTCAATTCGGACGCGGGCCGAGCTCCTCCAGCACCGCCCGGGTGTGCTCGCCCAGGCGCGGCGCACGCCGCGCCGGTGTGGCACCCAGCGAGCGCAGGTACGGGCCCGGAACGCTCAGCTTTCCGCCCCCCGGAGCGGGGGTGTCCTCGAGCCAACCCGAGGCCCGCAGGCTCTCGAGCGCGGCGTCGGGATCGTCGGCCGGCGTCACCGGAAGGTCGTGCTCACGCGCCAGCTCCAGCCAGTGGGCCCGCGGCCGTTGCGCCAGCCGGTCCTGGACACGGCCCGCGGCCCGTTGTCCCGCGGGGCCGGGGTCGAGGCCGTGCGGCGCCAGCTCGGGCAGCTCCAGCAGCTCCACGAGCCGCGACCAGAACTTGGGCTCCACCGCCCCCACGGCGAGCCGCAGGCCGTCGGCGCAGGCGTACAGTCGGTAGGCCGGGCAGGCGCCGCCGAGGTACCGCTCCGCGAAACCCCCGCCGCCGGCCGCGGCGTCGGCCAGCGGCAGCGTCAAGAAAGGCAGCGGGCCCGCGGCCAGCGGCTGGTCGACCCATCCGCCGCGCCCGGTCCGCTCGCGCCGCAGCAGCATCGCCAGCACCGCCGAGCAGGCCAGCATCCCCGCGGACACGTCCGCGAGCTGGGTGCGCGGCACGCCGTCGCCCGGCAGCAGCGACAGCAACCCCGACGACGCCACCAGGTTCAGGTCGTGCGCGACGCCGCCCGCGCTGCCGGGCCCGCGATCGCCGAAGCCCGACATCGAGCAGACCACCAGACCGGGGTGGTCCGCGAGCAGCGCTTCGGGGCCGAGCCCCCATCCCGACAGCGTGCCGGGGCGGAAGCTCTCCAGCAGCACGTCCCCGCGCCGCGCCAGCCGTTTCAAGGTGGCCGCGTCGCCCGGCTGCTTGAGGTCCAGACACACCGATTCGGCGCCGCGCAGGAACGCGCAGAACGCCGCGCCCACCCCGTCCACCAGCGGCGGCGCGAGGCGCAGCGGGTCGCCGATCCCCGGCTGCTCGACCTTGATCACACGGGCGCCGAGATCAAGGAGCATCCGCGCCGCGACCGCCCCCGGCAGCATGCGGCTCAAGTCGAACACGGTCGTCCCGGCCAGCGGCGGCGCGTCACCGGCGTTCATCGACGCTCGTCGATCAGGATCCGCGCGATGATCTCGCGCATCACCTCCGAGGTTCCCGCCGCGAGGGTCGCCGCCCGCGCGTCGCGGTACTGCCGCGCCACGGGGTACTCCTCCATGAAGCCGTAGCCTCCGTGGAGCTGGAGGCACTCGTCGGCGACCCGCTTGCCCAGCTCGGTGGAGACCAGCTTGGCCATCGCCGCCTCGCGGGGCGACGGATCTTCCTGCTGCAACAGCCACGCGGCGTGGTGGGTCAGCTGCCGCGCGCCCTCGAGCTCCGCGTCGAGATCGGCCAGCCGGTGCCGCAACGCCTGAAAGCGGTTCAACGCGCGGCCGAACACCTGCCGCGAGCCCATGTACGTGAGCGTCTGTTCCAGCACCAGCGCCGCGCTGCCGCAGGCGATGGCGGCCGCGGCAATCCGCTCCAGCCGGAACGACTCCATGAT
>JBFKMV010000264.1:0-4897 GCA_041629655.1 Candidatus Polarisedimenticolaceae bacterium | reverse complement strand
GGCGATGGCTGCCAGCACCATGACAAAGCCGAGGGAGAACGAGACTTCCAGCAGTCCGCGCGCGCGCAGGCTCGCGGCCAGCGTCCCCGCCAGCCCCAGGGTGGACCAGATCGCGATGACGACGGCCAGCGCCCAGAGCCAGAGACGCCGCTCCCGATCGGACGTGAAAAAGGATCCGGACGAGGTCTTGGTCATTCGCGGAGTGCGGTGTCGAGGGCGGCACGTAGTGGCGCCACCAGGTACTTGCACGGTCCGAACTCCGGATCCGCGAAGTCTCTGAATACGCGAAATCCGGCCTTCTCGAACGCCCTGATCGCTCTACGATTCGAGAGCGATGTCCCGAGGCCGGCGAACTCCACTCCATCGCCCCGCAGTCTTGCAAGTAGCACGACCAGTGCTCTCGGGCCGACCCCACGGCCCAGGAACTCCGGCTCGCCGATCAGGATGTCGATATCCACCAGATCCTCGGGAAGGTCCGCGAGTCCTGCCGCCTCGAGCTCCGATGGTGACGGCCTTTGCCAGCACAGGTAGCCGACGGGTCTGCCGTCGGCCGTGATCACGGCGTGGGTATCCGTCGACCGCTGAGCCAGCGCGGTCAGGTGCAGATCCGGCGTGCCCCACCATCGGACCACGTGCGGACTCCGCAGCCAACGCTCGAGCAACGGCAGGTCCGTCGACAGATCAAGCGCCTCGAGGCCGACGTTCACGTGGAACATCCCGACAGTTTCCGGTGTCACGAGCGATTCCCACCCTGGTGGGGCGCACGCAGCACATCCACGATCCGAAAGCGTTCGACGCGAGGCGGTTTCGTGAGCTCGTAAGCGGTTGCGATGCTCTTGCGCAGGTCGGATTCGAGATACTCCGCAAGGGACTCCTCCGAGTCCCAGAGATAGATTCCGGCCCAATCCCCGGTGGATTCGTCGTACGAGTAGTATTTCTGTAGCAGCCCCGTGACGTTGCGGAACTGTGGCAAGCGCTCCTTGTAGCGGCGCTCGAATTCCTCCGGCGACAGCTTCGACTTCAACCCTCTGACGATCAACATGATTGCCGGTCGGGCATCGACCATTGCGTCTCCTTCCGCGGCGGCTGCCCAGATTACACGGAATCCGCAGATCTCGATGAGACGGCGAAAAAGCGACTCCGAGCAGCGGGGTTCGGGGCGGCGGAGGAGCCCACGCCGCGCCTATACTGTCGCGTCGCGAGAACCGCAGCGGAGTGAACGACCATGAGCGAGCTGATCGACAATCGGGCGGAGCGAATACGGACGCTGAAACGGATCGTGCGCGGGTTGCACGAGGGGCAGGAGCCGGCATCGGTCAAGGAGCGGCTCAAGGAGCTGGTCAAGCAGTGCGACGCGGCGGAGATCGCGGCGATGGAGCAGGAGCTGATCGCCGAGGGCGTGCCGGTATCGCAGATCATGGGGATGTGCGACCTGCACTCGCAGGTGCTGCGGGAGATCCTGGTCGAGCGCCCGCAGGCGGCCCTGCCGGCCGGGCATCCGGTGGACGTGTTCCGGCGCGAGAACGCGGCGCTGCTGGAGACAGCGGAGGCGTTGCGAGCGGCGATCGCGGGGCTGGCTGACGGGAAGGAGGAGGACGCGGCGCCCGATGCGGAATCGCTGCGGGGCTGTCGCAAGATCTTCGGCGAGCTGATGGACGTCGACAAGCACTACACGCGCAAGGAGCAGCTGTTGTTCCCGGTGCTCGAGCGGTACGGCATCACGGGGCCGTCCAAGGTGATGTGGGGCAAGGACGACGAGGCGCGCGACCTGCTGCGCGCGGTGGGCGAGGCGCTGGGGCAGGACGACGTGACGGTCGGCGAGTGGAAGGTCGTGGCCGAGTCGGTGGTGCGGCCGGCGCTCGACGCGCTGGCCGAGATGGTGCAGAAGGAGGAGCGGATCCTGCTGCCGATGTCGCTCCAGACGCTGAACGAGACCGACTGGGGCGAGATCTGGAGCCAGTCGCCGCAGATCGGCTGGTGCCTCGTCGACCCCGGGGAGGACTATGCGCCGCCGGCGGCCGAGGGGCCGGAGATCCCGCCGGAGGTCGCGGCGGAAGCGGACCGGGCGGGGGTCGCGCTGCGGGTGATCCAGCCGGGGAAGAAGACGGCGACGTCGCAGCGGCCCGCCACGGGGTCGCTGGTCTTCCCCACCGGTTCGCTGAACCTCGATCAGCTCAAGGCGATCTTCACCACGCTGCCGCTCGACCTGACGTTCGTGGATGTCGACGACCGCGTGCGGTTCTTCAGCGAGGGGCCCGAGCGGATCTTCATGCGGCCCAAGGCGGTGATCGGGCGCAAGGTCCAGCACTGCCACCCGCCGGGCAGCGTACACGTCGTCGACCAGATCCTGGACGACTTCAAGGCCGGGCGGCAGGACGTGGCCGAGTTCTGGATCACGCTCCGCGGCCGCTTCGTGCACATTCGCTACTTCGCGGTTCGCGATACGGACCGCCGCTACCTGGGCACGCTGGAGCTGACCCAGGACCTGACACCGCTGCGGGCGCTCGAGGGCGAGCGCCGGTTGCTCCAGTACTGAGGCCGTGGCGGAGCGGCTCGAGATCACGCCGCTGACGCGCATCGGCGCGCTGCTCGAGGCCTACCCCGAGCTGGAGCAGGTGCTGATCGACCGCTCGCCGGCGTTCGGCAAGCTGCGCAACCCCGTGCTGCGCCGCACCGTGGCCCGCATCGCCACCGTGGAGAAGGCCGCCGCCATCGCCGGCATCGACGCGCGGGAATTGGTGGCGACGCTGCGGCGCGCCGTCGGCCAGCCCGTCGACGAGCCGGGGGAAGCCGCGTCCGCTTCGGAAACCGCGACCGGAGCGGGCGAGCGACCGGACTGGGCGGATCCCGCGCGCGTCGGCGAGACGATCGACGCCGACGCGTTGCTGCAGTCCGGCCAGGTTCCGCTGGGTCCCGTCGTGCAGGCCGCCCGCGGGCTCGAGCCGGGCCAGCTGCTGCGGGTGACCAGCAGCTTCCGGCCCGTGCCGTTGATCGAGGCGCTGTCGCGCCAGGGCTTCCGCACGTTCGTCGGGCAGTCCGCGCCCGAAAGCTACGAGACCCTGATCACCCGCGCCGAGTGACGCGCGCGCTCAGCGCGTGCCGTGCTTGCCCAGGTCCTTGGCCCCACGCAGCGAGCCGCGCTCGAATTCCGGCTTGTCCCCGGCGATGTTGATGAAACCCTTCAACAACGGGTCGGAGAGGTGCCGCCGGCCGATCTTGACCCGGTTGCCGCAGTTGCCCTCGACGGTGTTGATCGACTTGCCGTCCGGGGCGACCTGGAGCACGAAGCCGATGTGTCCCTGGCACCAGCCCTTCGCCGGATCGTCCTTCAAGATCAGGAACGCGTCGCCGGGGGTCGGCACGTTGCGCCCGTCGTTGGGCACCCAGCGTTTCCGTTGCTTCGCGCGGGCCCAGGCGGTGTAGCAGCTCGCCACCGGCTCGCCCAGGATGTGCTTGCCGTAGACCTCCTTGGTGACCCAGGACACGAAGTAACAGCACCACGCCAGCCCCGGCTTGTCGGGGTTCGCCGTGACCGAGGCGGGCAGGAACTTGTCCACCTCGTCGCCGCGGTTCGGGCGGCCGGCGTCCTCGCGCACGCCGTGCTGCTTGACCGCGGTCTCCAGCAGTTGCCGGCGCACGCCCTCGATGCCGCGCGGGATCCCGACCTCCAGGAACGAGCGCTGGTGCTTGCCGGTCGCGTGCTCCAGCGCCCACCACGTGCCCGGCCCCACGACCCCGTCCACGTCGAGCCAGTTGCCGTCCCGGCCCTGGTGCGTCATCTGGAAGTACAGCACCGCGTTCTCGATCGCGCGGCCGAACTCCGGCTCGGCGCTGGTCACCGGCGGCCGCGGCGAGCAGCCGTGCTTGTCGAGCAGCCCCACCAGCTTCGCGACGTCGGGACCCTGGGAACCGAACTTCAGGGTTGCGGGCATACGAAGGCCCTCCATGGCCGATCCGGAACATGCACCGTCACCCGGGGGACCCGTCTCCGGGCGCCTGGACCGAGGCTAGCCCGGGTCCCGCCTCGCGGTCAATCCCGTTCCCGCTCGTGGAGCACCTCCAGCGCCCGGTCGATCTCCCCGGCCGTGTTGTAGAAGTGCGGCGAGAACCGCAGCAGCCCGCGGCGGAACGCGCCGTGGACGCGCGCCGCGGCGAGCCGCTCGAAGATCGCACGGTTGGTATTGCGCCGGCGGTGCGTGAGCAGGATCAAGGTCGAGCGCTGCGACGGCTCCTCGGGGCTGATCAGCTCGTAGCGCTCGCGGTCCAGCCCGTCGACGAACCGCGCCACCAGGCCGCGGTCGTGCTCGACGATCCGGTCCAGGCCGGTCGCCAGCAGGTGCTCCACCGCGGCGGCCCAGGGCTTGAAATTGAAGAAGTTGGCCGTGCCGAAGATGTCGTAACGCCGGGCGCCGGCGTCGGGAGGCAGGCGCGGCTCGTCCCCGTCCTCGCGCCCCAGGTCGTCGGCCGTGCCCGCGGCCAGCCAGTAGGCCTGGTTGTAGCGCAGCGTCTCCCGCAGCCCGGGGCGGATCCAGCAGAAGCCGGTGGCGTACGGCCCGCAGAGCCACTTCCAGCCGCAGTTGGCGACGGCGTCCACCGGCAGCACCCCGAGATCCAGCCTCTGCGCGCCCAGGCCCTGGGTCGTGTTGACCAGGAAGCGCACCCCGCGCTCCCGGCACAACGCCCCGATCGCCTCCAGCTCGGCCACGTGCCCGGAGAACGAGTGCACCCAGCTCATACAGAGCACCCGCGTCTCCGGCGACAGCGCGGCCTCGACCTCGCCGGGCCCGGGCACGAAACGCCGCGGCTCGATCGAGCGCACCTGCACCCCGCGCTCCCGGTGCGCGAGCCACGGCAGCACGTTCGACGGGAAGTCGCCGCGCATCAACAGCACCTCGTC
>JBFKMV010000263.1:0-4907 GCA_041629655.1 Candidatus Polarisedimenticolaceae bacterium | reverse complement strand
GGCCCGACATGGCCGACGCGATGCGGCGGCGCAAGCTCCCGCTGACGACGCTCGAGACCGGTACGCCGCTGCGCGCGCTGGACGTCGTCGGGTTCTCGCTCCAGTACGAGATGACGTTCACCAACGTGCTGGAGATGCTCGACTTGTCGGGGATCCCGTTACGGGCGTCGCGCCGCGGAGACGCCGACCCGCTCGTGGTCGTGGGCGGGCCGGTGGTGTTCAACGTCGAGCCGCTGGCGGACTTCGTCGACCTGGTATTCGTCGGGGACGGCGAGGAGCTCCTGCCGGAGTTCCTCGATCGGCTCAAGGAGCTTCGACGTGCGGGCGCGGGTCGCGCCGCGAAGGTGCGCGAGCTGGCCCGGATCGAGGGGATCTACGCGCCGGAGCTGTACCCGGTGGAGCGCGATCCCGCGAGCGGCCTGCTGGTCCCCGTCCGGCCTGCCGCCGACATCCAGTATCCGGTCAAGCGGCGGATCCTGATGGATCTGGACGAGTACCCGTTTCCCGATCGGATCATCGTCCCGCACGGTGAAATCGTCCACGACCGCGTTTCGGTCGAGATCATGCGCGGCTGCCCGGTGGGGTGTCGCTTCTGTCAGGCGGGCTACGTCTACCGGCCGACCCGCGAGCGCGACCCGAACCAGGTGCGCGACACGGTGATTCGCTCCATCCGTGCGACGGGCTACGACGAGTTCTCGCTGTCGTCGCTCAACACGGGCGAGTACGGCGCGGTCCACCCGTTGCTGTTCGACCTGATGGAGCGTTTCGAGCCCGAGCGGGTTTCGGTCTCGCTGTCGTCGATGCACGCCTCGACGATCAACGAGGACCTGGCCCGCGAGGTGCGGCGGGTGCGCAAGTCGGGCTTCACGATCGCGCCCGAGGCCGGGACCCAGCGGCTGCGCAACGTGATCAACAAGAACCTGGACGAGGAGCAGATCCTGAACGCCTGCCGGCTCGCGTTCGAGGCCGGCTGGGACGTGATCAAGCTGTACTACATGATCGGCCTGCCGACGGAGACCTCCGCCGACGTGGACGGCGCCGTCGACCTGGCGCACCGGATCGTCGAGACCGGGCGGCGCGTCCGGCGCGGTGGCCGCGCCCGGGTCACGATGTCCGCCTCGTCGTTCATCCCCAAGCCCGAGACGCCGTTCCAGTGGCTGGGCATGGACCGGATCGAGAACCTGTACCAGAAGCAGGACCGCATCGCGGCGCGGGTCAAGCGCGGTGTCAAGTTCAAGCACCACTACTGCGAAACGAGCTTTCTGGAGGGGGTGTTCTCACGCGGCGACCGGCGGCTGTGCGACGTGCTGGAGCGCGCCTGGCGCAACGGCGCGCGCTTCGACGGCTGGGACGAGCACTTCAAGCTCGAGGCCTGGCAGGGCGCGTTCCGGGCCGCGGGCGTCGACCCGGAACGCTACGCCTACGGAGACTGGGACCCCCGGCACCGGCTGCCCTGGCAGGTCGTCGACTCCCGGATCAACCGCAAGTGGCTCGAGATCGAGCTGAAGCGCGCGCTCAAGGAGGCCACGCTCTCGGTCTGCGGCCCGCTGGATTGCCACGGCTGCGCGCCGTTCGCCCGCGACTGCGTCAAGGGCATCGTCAAGGAGACCACCGGCCGCGCGCTGGACTGCGCGCTCCCGGTGCTGTCGACGCCGACCGCGCCCGGTCCGGGGACCGCGGCGCGCAGCGAGGCGGCGCCGCCGTTGCAGTCCGTGCCGGTGGAGCCGCCGCCCGAGCAGGCCACGGCGCGCTACCGCTACCGCTTCAAGTACTCCAAGCAGGGGTTGTTGCGTTTCCTGGGCCACCTCGATCTCGGCCGGACCATGATGCGCGCGCTGCGGCGCGCCAGGGTGCCGCTGGTCTACTCGCAGGGGTTCAACCCGAAGCCGCGGGTGTCTTTCGGACCGGCGCTCCCGGTCGGGGTGATCTCCGAGGCCGAGTACGTCGACGTCGACACGTCCGAGCCGCTCGATCCGGCGCAGGTGCTGCAGCGGATCAACGGCACGTTGCCGCGCGGACTGCGCTTCCACGAGGCGCGGCAGGTGCGGCGCGATCTGCCCGCGCTGGGGCAGGCCGTGCGGGCGGCCCGGTATCGCGTCCGGCCCGCCGACGGTCTGGAGCTCGGGCCATTCGTGGACGCGTTCCGCGCCCGCGGTCCGGTGACGGTGCGGCGCGCGCGCAAGGGGCGCGAGATCACGCTGGAGCTGGAGCGCGAGCTGCTGGAGCTCGAGCCGCTCGAGGACGGGTCGCTGCGGATGCTGCTGGCGCTCGGCGGCGGCGGCGCCTCGGTGCGCCCCGACGAGGTGCTCGGGGAGATCTTCGGCCAGCATGCCGGCGCGCTGGTGGTGGTGCGCGAGGAGCTGCTCGTCGACTGGAACGGTCGCCTCGTCAACCCGTTGCTCGCCGCCTCGGCGACCGCGTCCCATGCCGAGCGAGCTGCTGGTTAGCTCGGCCGGGGGGCAGACCTGGGCCGCGATCCGCGAGCGGGGCGTGACCGTCGAGCTGCGGGTCGAGGACGAAGACCCCGCGCCCTCGGTCGGCTGCGTGGTCAAGGGCCGCGTGGTCAACGTGCTGCCCGGCATCCAGTCGGCGTTCATCGACATCGGGCTCGACCGCAACGGTTTCCTGCACGCGGCCGACCTGGCGCCGGAGCCGGGCGGTCCGGCGTTCGACGGGCCGACGGCGCGCCCGAAGCCCGCGGGCGTCCCGATCCAGGACCGCCTGCGGGCGGGGGACTCGCTGCTGGTCCAGGTCACGCGGGACGAGATCCGTTCCAAGGGCTCGCGATTGACCTGCCAGGTGTCGCTGCCCGGCCGGTTCGTGGTGCACCTGCCGCTGGCCACCGACCGCGCCGTGTCGCGCCGCATCGTCGATCCCGCGGAGCGCGAGCGGCTGGAGTCGATCGTGGCCCGGCTGCCCGGGCCGAACGGGTTCATCCTCCGTACGGCGGGTCGGGGGGCCGCGGAGTCCGCGTTCCAGGAAGACGCGCGGCGGCTGCTCCGGACCTGGAGCGCGATCCGCGAGCAGGCCACGCGGGCCTCGGCGCCGGCGGTGGTCCACCACGACCTCCCGCTGCAGCTGCGGCTGTTGCGGGACTCGCCGAGCGAGGGCTTCGAACGGGTGGTCGTGGACGAGGTCGGGCTGCTCGAGGAGGCGCGCCGCTACCTGGAGCGCCTGGATCCCGGGCTGGCCTCGCGGATCGAGCTGCACGAGGGCCCGCGGACGCTGCGCGAGACCTACGGCCTCGACCGCGAGATCGACCGTGTGCTGCGGCCGCGGGTCTGGCTCCGTTCCGGCGGCTACCTGGTGATCGAGCAGACCGAGGCGCTGGTCAGCATCGACGTCAACACCGGGCGCTTCGTCGGCCGCCACGACTTCGACGAGACCGTGCTGAGGACCAATCTCGAGGCGGCGGACGAGATCGCGCGGCAGCTGCGGTTGCGCGATCTGGGCGGGATCATCGTCGTGGACTTCATCGACATGGTCAGGGAGCCGCACCGCAAGACGGTGATCGAACGGCTCGACGCGGCGCTGTCGCGCGACCGCGCACGGACGAAGATCGTCGGCCTCAGCGAGCTGGGCCTGTTGCAGCTGACCCGCAAACGCACCCGGCCCGGCGTCGGCGCCAGCATCACGCGCAGCTGCCCGACCTGTGCCGGACGCGGACGCGTCAAGACCGCGGCCGCGGTGGCGGCGGAGGCGCTCGCCGAGGTGCGGCGGCTGCTGCCGGCGTTGCGGGACCGGCCACTGACGGTACGCGTCAACCCGCTGGCGGGACGGGCCACGAGCGAGGCGCTGCGCAACGACCCCGCGCTGGGAGCCGACACGCAGCCCGGCGCGATCCGCGTCGAGGAGGATGCGTCGCTGTCGCCGGAGCGCTTCGAGGTCGTGCTGGACTAGGCCTCGTCGGCCTGCCGGTCCAGCAGCCGTCGCTCGCGCCGCCGCGCGGCCTGCTCGGCGCGCCGCCGCTCCTCGGGGGTCGCCAGCTCGAGCCGCGGCACCGCCGTCGGCCGGCCCTCGGCATCGGTGGCCACGAAGGTCACGAAGGCGCGGGTGGTCTGGCGGCGCTCTCCGGTCAACGGGTTCTCGGCCTGCACCTCGACCTCGATCTCCATCGAGGTCCCGAACGCGGCGTTGATCCGGCCGCACAGCAGCAGGATGTCGCCCACGTGGACCGGCTTCTTGAACTCGACCGAATCGAGCCGGATCGTCGCGACCTGGCTGCGCGCGTGACGCAACGCCACGACGGCGGCACACTTGTCGACCAGGGCCAGCACGCGGCCGCCGAAGATCGAGCCGCGGGAGTTGGAGTCCTCGGGCAGCACGATCTCGGTCATCTGGACCAGCGAGTCGCGGACCGAACGCTTTGCGGCGGATGGGCTCAAGCCGGGTCTCCGGGAGGCGCCGGATTATAGCACCGGCCACGTTGCCGCTTTCCCGGGGCGCGGCCTATAATCAAGCGATTCCTTGACACGAGGGAACAGGGATCTTAAACAGCTGCCATGCGATCAAAACACGACGTTCGAAACCGGGTTCTGTTGACGGCGCTGCTGGCGCTGCTGTCCGTATCGACGCTGGCCGCGCAGCAGGGGGCCGCCGAGGCGCGCGGGCTGGTCACCGATCACGAGGGCAACCCGCTGCCGGACGTGGTCGTGTCGTTCGTCAACGATAGCGCCCCCGAAGTCGATTACACCGCGAAGACGAACAAGAAGGGCCGCTTCTACCTGGCGAACCTGTTGTACTACGCGAACAACACCGCGTGGTCGGTGCGGGTCGAGGCCGCGGGCCGCGTCCCGACGCACGTCAACGTCGAGAGCCGCACCCAGGCCGCGCTGGTGGACAAGTTCGAGCGCGACCTGCCCCCGGGCGCCGAGCTGCCCAAGATCCGCATCCGCGCCTTCGGCAAG
>JBFKMV010000262.1:0-4972 GCA_041629655.1 Candidatus Polarisedimenticolaceae bacterium | reverse complement strand
GGCGGGGCTGGCGGGCACGCTGTGGCTGTTGTTCTCCGGTGTGCGGTTCCGGGTCCCCGGGCTGGCGCGCATGCCGGCGCTGGTGCAGCGCGGGGTCGGGTTCCTCGGCCGGACCCGCGAGCACATCCGCGCCTTCCGCGGCCACCGCGTGGCGCTCCTGGCGTGCTTCGTGATCTCGGTGGCGTTCTACCTCGGCGCGGCGTTGACGGTGTGGCTGGCCTCGCGCGCGGTGGCGCTGGAGCTGGGCTTCGGATTCCTGGTCTGCGTGATGCCGGTGGTGCTGTTCATCGGGCTGATACCGGTCTCGGTGAACGGGCTCGGCATCCTCGAATCGGGCTACCTGTTGATGCTCGGCACCTCGGGCATCACGTCCGCGGAGGCGTTGTCGATCGCGCTTCTGATCCGGGCGCGGATCCTGTTCACCGCCGTGCTGGGCGGGTTGCAGTTCTTGGCCTACCGCCACAAGGTCGACCCGAGCGTCGGTGCTGCGGGCGGCAGCGGAGTCATGGAAGGCCCGACGGCGCGACGGACGTGACGACCCCGCGGCTGATCGGCCGGCTGCGCGCCGGGACCCCGCAACACCTCGTGGCCTACGGGACCAGCCTGACCGCCGAGCGCACCTGGCGCGTGTGGCGGCGGAGCGGCGGCGCCTGGGTCGCGATGTTGCGCGAGCGTCTCGAGCGGGAGTTTCCCGGCCTCGCGCGGGTCACCAACGCGGCGCGCTGGGGCGCGGACTCGGCCTGGGGCGCACGCCGGCTCGAGCGGCGCGTGCTGCGCCTCGACCCCGACCTGACGTTGCTGGAGTTCGGGATCAACGACGCCGACCGGCGCCGCTCGGTCGCGCTCGAGGGCTTCCGCCGCAACCTCGATTCGATGCTCGACCGGCTCACCTCGGGGCGCCCCGACCGCGACGTGGTGCTGCTGACGATGAATCCCGCGCTCGGCCGACATGCCGAGACGCGACCGCGGCTCGAGGCCTACTACGGGGCCGTTCGCGAGGCCGCGTCCGAGCGCGACCTGCCGCTGGCCGATCTCCACGTGGCGTGGCGGGCCGCGCTCGCCGCCGCCGGCGTCGAGGCGCGGCTGTTGCCGGACGGGATCCACCCCGGGCCGGAGGCCTGCCGCGACGTCGTGCTGCCGGGGCTGCTGGACGCGCTGGGCCTGCCCGGCCGCCGGTGACCCGGACGGCCTGCTAGCGGGCGGCGTCGGCGCGGGCCGGCTCCAGACCGAGGATCCGCCCGACGTCGTGCACGACGGCGCGGGCCTTGGCCTGCTCGCGGCGCACCTCGGGGAGCAGCGTGGCGCGGGTCTGCTCCCGGGCGTCCCAGGCCTTGCGGACCATCGCGTGCAGGCTCTCCTCGGACAGTCCGTCGAACTGGATCGTCCAGTCGCGCATCCCGACCGTGGCCAGGAAGGCCTCGGACTTGGGGTAGGCGTTGAGGTTGACCACCGGCGTGTTGACCGCGCAGGACAGGATCAGCGAGTGGGTGCGCATCCCCATCAACAGCTCGAGCCGCGACATCACGCCGGCCAGCTCCTCGTAGCTCAGGTCGGGGTTCGCGGCGATCCGCACCCGGCCCTGCTGCTCCATCTGCCCGATCACCTGCTCGATGATCCCACGGTCCATCACCTGCGTCACGAAGGCCACCACGTCGGCGTCCACCTCGGTCGTCACGCGGTCGAGCACGCGGCCCACGAGCTGCGTGAACCGCTCGCGCCCGATCCCGCCGGACTGCTTCTGCCAGGTGTCGACGTAGGTGTTGACGTTGAAGCCGAGCAGTGGCCGCCGCGAGCCGGCGAGCCCCAGCCCGGCCATCAGCTCGTCGAGCCGCGGCGCCGGCGGAGCCACGGTGTTCAGCGCGCAGTCGGCGCCCATCACCAGCGGCGGACAGTCGAGGCCGAGCCGTTCCAGCAGCGCGCGTGAGCCCTCGTCGCGCAGGATCCCGATCGGACAGGCATCCAGGATGCGCTGCAGCGCGGCCGCGCCGCGGGGCGTGCGGATCGGACCCAGGCTGGCGTTGTACAGCAGCACCGGGATGCCCCGCTTGCGGCACATCGGCGCCAGCAACGCGATCGTCGACAGGTAGTTGAATGCCGGATTAAAATACCGCCGGTCGAACAGGATGTTGTCCGTGATCAGGACGACGTCCGTCTTCAACATCGAATAGAACGTGGGGAGGCCGAAGATCTTGAGCGACGCGTTCCACGGCATCAACCCCAGCGCGCGCACCCGGTGCCGGCTGAACGCGCGCCGGACGTAGCCCGCGTTGAGCGTCGGGACCAGGAATTCGAGGTCGGGATACACCGCGGCGATGTCGTCGAGCAGGTTGCCCAGGATCGCGTTGTCGCCGGCGTTCCGCCCCGAGAAATTGCCCAGAACCGTGACTCGCTTCACCGTTCGTTCCTTTCTACCCCTGAGCGCCCCACGTTACACCAGATGCAGCGACGGCGGGAATGTAGGCCCTGCCGGCCGCGACGTCCAATCGACCGCGCGCCTGCGGCGCGGAGGCCCGGCGTGACGCGCGCTGAGCCGCGGGCGCGGCGCGCCCGCCGCGGCCGGATCCTGCGCCGGCTGTTGATCGCCGCCGTGCTGGCGGGCGCGGCCGTCGCGATCGCGACGCACTGGGACGTCGAGGTCTACAACGCCGTGCGGCCGGCCGCGGGCGTACGGATCGATCCGGTCTCCGTCACCACGGCCGATCTCGCCCTGGTCGGCGAGATCTACCGGCCGGACGCCACCTCCGCGACCCGTCTCCCGGGGGTCGTGCTGCTCCACGGCACGAGCCCGGCGGGCCGCAGCCTGCTGCTGTACCGGTTGCTCGCCACGCAGCTCGCGCGTCGCGGCGCGGTGACGCTGCTCTACGACCAGCGCGGCTACGGGGAGTCGCCCGACCCGCCGCTCCGCCCGGAGGGAGACTACGCGCTGGACTTCGTCGACGACGCGGTGCGCGCCGTGGAGCTGCTGGCCGCGCAGCCGGACGTCGATCCGGCCCGCGTGCGGCTGGCCGGTCACTCGTTCGGCGGGTCGGTCGCGATCGGTGTGGCGCACGTCCCGGGGATCGAGCAGCGGCTGGAGCTGCTGTTCGTGATCAGTCCGGGTCGCGGCTGGCCCTACACCGGCGACCGGCGCTTCGAGTTCCGCCGCCGCCGGCTGAGCGGCGACATGGACCTGGATCCTCCGATCGGTCTGGAAGCGATGCGGCGCATGTACGCGCCGCTGGAGGTGGAGACGCTCGTCGACGCGCCGCCGCGCCTCCCGGTGGTGCTGGTCAACGGCTCGCGCGAGGAGCTGCTCAAGCCGCTGCGGCCGGTGGGCGAGGCGATGACGTCCCCGCACGCCGTGGTCGTGGTGGACGGCACCGGGCACTACTTCCACACCGATTACCGCTTCAATCGCCTCGGCTGGGACCTCCGGCTGTACCAGCAGGAGGTGCTGGACGAGCTGGCGCGGGTGATCCTGGAGACGCGGGTCGAGGTTCACCCGCCGTCGCGCCGGGTCAGCAGCACCACGGACTCGCTCCCGCCGCCGCAGTCCACGGCCAGCCCGTCGTCGTCCGAGCCGAGCGGGCCGACGTCCCGCCGCTCGCCGCTCCGCGGGTCGAGACAGGTTGCGTCGTAGCTCCGCCCCGGCGGGATGCGGACCGCCACCCGGCCCCCCCGCGGCGCGTAGACCACCAGCCGTTCGGTGCCGCTGGCCAGGCAGTAGCCGGTGTTGGACAGGCCCGGCGCCGGCGCGAACTCCGCGGGCCGCAGACCGGCGAACAGCCTCGCCGCGACGCCGAGCTGGCGCCGCATCCCCTCGCCGTCCCAGCGCGGCGCCCGGGGATCGAAGGCGAAGCTCGAGTCGTCCTGGACGTAGATGTGCCCGCCGGCGGTCAGCGTCGCCCAGACCAGCCGTCGCACGTCGTCCTCGCCGACCTTGCCCGCCCCCGCCCCCTTGAACGCCGGCACGGTCTCGGAGTTGACCACCGGCTTGGCCGGGGTGCGCGCGTAGCCGTCGAGCCAGCGTCGCTGCGCCGCGCGGGGCTCGTAGCCCTGCGAGGTGTGCCAGCTCACCACGTCCACCAGCGGGTCGCCCCACGGGTCCGAGCCCCACAGGTGGTCGGCGTTCATGGCCAGCGGCACGTCCAGCCGCTCGTCGAAGAAGCGCAGGAAGTGCCGCTGGTGCTCGAGCGCCAGACCGGGGTCGTACCACTCGCCCTCGTTGAACATCTCCAGGATCACGTGCTCCCGGCCCACCACGGCACGCGCCAGCCGCGCGGCGAAGCGCTCCTGGTACCACTGGTTCTTGCGCTGCCAGCTCCAGGCCGGATCGAAGGGGCCGGGCAGCTCCCGGTCGTAGTCCTCGAGCGCGACGAAGTGTCCCTTGGAGGCCAGCGGACCTCCGTTGGGCGCGAGGAACGGGTGGACCGGGAGGTCCTTGAGCCAGCCGTCGAACACGGTGATCCACAGCGTCATCCCGCGGCGGTCGGTCTCGGCCACCAGATGCTCCAGCCGCGGCCAGTACACCTCCTCGTCGAAGGCGCCGAGGTCCCACTGCGGCTTGCCGTCCAGCGCGTCGGGACCGCCTGCGCGCCTCCGCCACGGCGTGACGTCCGGCACCGCGTAACCCCAGCGCCCGTCGCTCTCGGATCCGTCGGCGTGCTGTCGCACGGCCATGAAGGACCAGACGAGCGTGTCGCGGATGCCGTGGCGCTCCAGGTCGTCGAGCCAGGCGTCGATGTCGAAGTTTGCGTTCTGCAGCACCGCCTGCGTGGCGCTGACTCCGATCAGGTACCGCTCCTCGCCCCGGAGGCGCACCGCGTGGCCGGGGCCGGCCTCGAGCACCAGCGTCGAGGGCCGGTCACAGGCCGGAGCCGCCAGCAGCAGCATTAACGTTGCACCGGGCCAAAGCGCCCGCCGGCGGCGGCGGGACGGGGAGGCCAGCCCGGCGGGCCGACCGGCCAAGTCCCTTTGCCTGGAGGAGATCCGG
>JBFKMV010000261.1:0-4981 GCA_041629655.1 Candidatus Polarisedimenticolaceae bacterium | reverse complement strand
CGCGCGACCGCCCGGCCCGTTGCGCGCCGCGGACCTCGACGGGGACGGCCGGACCGAGCTGGTCAGCTTCCGCCGCGGCGGCAAGCACCTGGTGATCGTGAACGGGGCGGCCGCGGAGTCGCGGATCTTCTCGACCCCGTCCCACGTGCTCGACCTGGCCCTGCGACCCGCCGCGGGCGCCGGAGCGCCGGGCGAGCTGTGCCTGGCCACGATCGACGGCGTGTACCGGGTCGACCCGAGCAACGGCGAGCCGACGCGGATCGACGGCACGGGCCAGACCCTCTCCGTCGCCTGCCCGGGAGCTGGCGCGAGCGGCCGCATCGTGGCCCTTGAGCCCAAGGGCCGGCTGAGACAGCTGGCCGCCGACGGGACGGCGGTGTCCGAGACCACGTTGCGCCGGGCCGGCGCGCGGTTGCTGGCGGCGGGCGAGGCGGGATTCGGCGTGCTGCCGCCGTCCGTGGTCTCGGCGGCGGTCGGCCGGTTCCTCGACGGGGCGGGAACCCAGGCCGCGCTGGCCACCGGCGACTCCCGGCTGGTGCTGGTGGATCTCGACCGGGGCACGGTGCTGTTTCGCGCGCGATGGGAGCAGCAGGGCATGCTCCGCCTCGCGGGCGGCGATCTCGACGGCGACGGCCGCGACGAGCTGCTGGTGGCCGCCGACGGTCTGCTGACCGTCCTCGACGGGGCCTCGCAGGGGCCTCGGGTGGCGCCGAACTGACCTGAAAAATCTGCAGGTCCCGCAAGCATCCGAGGCCGGATCTGCCTCCCGAACGCGTAAGCGAGGCGAATCGGGCTTCCGATTTCGCAAACTCGGCAAAAAATCGTGTGCACCCCGTTGACGCCACCCGGATCCGGCGCTAACGTGACGGCCTTCGCCGGGGACCGCCCCGGATCCGGGGCGAGACGGGGCCAGTGAGCACCAGCAGCGACCACGAGCCGGACGTCGAATCGGTCCTCGCGATCTGCCGCAAGGAACGGATCCGTTTCCTGCGGCTCCAGTTCACCGACATCCTCGGCGCCAACAAGAACGTCGAGGTCCCCGAGAGCCAGTTCGAGAAAGCGCTCAGCGGGGAGATCATGTTCGACGGCTCGTCGATCGAGGGCTTCGTCCGGATCGAGGAGTCGGACATGCTCCTGCGGCCCGACCTCGATTCGTTCGGCATCTTTCCCTGGGAGGACGAGCGCGGCCGCGTCGCCCGCGTGATCTGCGACGTCACGCTCCCCGACGGCTCGGAGTTCGCCGGCTGCCCGCGCACGGCGCTCAAGCGGATCACCGCGCAGGCGGCGGAGCTGGGCTACTCGGTGATGCTGGGGCCCGAGGCCGAGTTCTTCATGTTCCACCGCGCCGCCGACGGCGCGCCGACCACCGTGACCCACGACCAGGCGGCCTACTTCGACCTGACGCCGATCGACCAGGGCGAGGAATGCCGCCGCAGCGTCGTCAACGCGCTCGAAGCGATGGGGTTCGAGGTCGAGGCGGCGCACCACGAGGTGGCGCCGGGCCAGCACGAGATCGACTTCAAGTACGACGAGGCGGTCAAGACCGCCGACAAGATCGCGACGTTCAAGCTGGTGGTGCGCAAGATCGCCCTCGACCACGACCTGCACGCCACGTTCATGCCCAAGCCGATCGCCGGGATCAACGGGTCCGGCATGCACACGCACCAGTCGCTGCTGCGCGACGGGCGCAACGCGTTCTGGGAGCCCGACCGCGAATGGGAGCTGTCGCAGACGGCGCTCCACTACATCGGCGGGCTGCTGGCGCACGCCAAGGGCATGTGCGCCGTGACCAACCCGCTGGTCAACTCGTACAAGCGGCTGGTGCCGGGCTACGAGGCCCCGACCAACATCGTGTGGTCCGAGACCAACCGCTCGCCGCTGGCCCGGGTGCCGGCGCGGCGCGGCGAAGGGACGCGCGTCGAGCTGCGGATGCCCGACCCGGCCTGCAACCCCTACCTGGCGTTCGCGGTGATGATCGCGGCCGGGCTGGACGGGATCCGCAACCAGCTCGACCCGGGCCCGCCGATCAACAAGAACATCTTCACCATGTCCCATCGCGAAAAACGCCGCCTGCGCATCGACGAGCTTCCCGGCGACCTCAACGAGGCGGTCCGGGCGATGAAGAAGGACCCGTTGATGCGGGAGGCGCTGGGCGATCACCTGTTCGGCCACTTCGTCGAGGCCAAGCTCGCCGCCTGGCACGACTACATGAGCGCGGTCCATCCGTGGGAGATCGACCGCTACCTGGCGAGGTACTGAGCCCGTGACCGCTAGCGCATGGAGCCGGCTCGAGCGGGACATCGTCGGCTGCCGGCGCTGCCCGCGCCTGGTCCGGCACTGCCGCGAGGTGGCGCGGGTCAAGCGGCGGGCCTACCGCGACGAGGATTACTGGGGCCGTCCGGTGCCCGGCTTCGGCGACCGCCGCGCGCGGGTGCTGCTGGTGGGCCTGGCGCCGGCGGCGCACGGCGCCAACCGTACGGGCCGGATGTTCACCGGGGACCGCTCGGGCGACTGGCTGTACGGCGCCCTGCACCGCGCCGGGCTGGCCGCGCTTCCGGAGTCGCGCCGTCGCGGCGACGGCCAGCGGCTGCGCGGAGCCTTCATCAGCGCCGCCGGGCGTTGCGCGCCGCCCGGCAACCGGCCGACGCAGGAGGAGCTCCGACGCTGCGCGCCGTTCCTCGACCGCGAGCTGGAGCTGCTGCGTAGTTTGCGCGTGGTGATCGCGCTGGGCAAGATCGGCTGGGACGCGGTGCTGCGCCGCTCGCTCGCCGTGGCCCCCGGGGCGATGCCCCGGCCGCGTCCGCGCTTCGGCCACGCGGCCGAGACCCGGCTGCCGCTGCGCGCGGGGCGCGCGCCGCTGTGGGTCCTCGGCAGCTACCATCCCAGCCAGCAGAACACGCAGACCGGGCGGCTGACCCGCCCGATGTTCGACACCGTGATCCGACGGGCCGTCGACCTGGCCGGAACCACCCCGGCCACGCGGCGCCCGCAGCGCAAACAGACCACGACACGATCCCGAACCGACAAACCCGGCCCAAGCGGCCCAAGGAGGAGGCAGGCACGATGACGGCGCGAGAGTTCTTTGCGTACGCCAAGAAGCACAAGGCGGAGATGGTGGACCTCAAGTTCACCGACATGCTGGGATCGTGGCAGCACTGCACGTTCCCGGTCGATACCTGGGACGCCGGGACGTTCAAGGACGGCGTCGGCTTCGACGGCTCGTCGATCCGCGGCTGGCAGGACATCCACATGTCCGACATGCTGGCGGTTCCCGATCCGGCGACGACCTGTATCGATCCGTTCTTCGCCGATCCGACCATCAGCATCATCGCGGACATCGTCGATCCGGTGAGCCGCGAGGACTACACGCGCGACCCGCGCCACGTCGCCCGCAAGGCCACGGCCTACCTGAAGAAGACCAAGATCGCGGACACCTGCTACGTGGGTCCCGAGCCGGAGTTCTTCATCTTCGACGAGGTGCGCTACGAGCAGACCCAGAACCGCGGCTACTACGAGATCGACTCGGTCGAGGGTGCCTGGAACACCGGCCGCATCGAGGAGCCGAACCTCGGCTACAAGCCGTCGTACAAGGGCGGCTACTTCCCGGTCAGCCCGACCGACACCTACCACGACCTGCGCGGCGAGATGGTCAAGGCGATGCGCAAGATCGGCATCGTGGTCGAGGCGCACCACCACGAGGTGGGCACCGGCGGCCAGGCCGAGATCGACATGAAGTTCGCGCCGTTGCAGGAGATGGGCGACCAGTTCATGTGGTTCAAGTACATCATCAAGAACGTCGCCAAGCAGCACGGCAAGAGCGTGACCTTCATGCCCAAGCCGATCTTCGAGGACAACGGCAGCGGGATGCACACCCACATGTCGCTGTGGAAGGGCGGCAAGCCGCTGTTCGCCGGCAAGGAGTACGCCGGTCTGAGCAAGGCGGCGCTGCATGCGGCCGGCGGGCTGCTCAAGCACGCCCCGGCGGTGCTGGCGTTCGCGGCCCCGACCAGCAACTCCTACCGGCGGCTGGTGCCGGGCTTCGAGGCGCCGGTCAACCTGGCGCTGTCGGCCCGCAACCGCTCCGCCGCGATCCGGATCCCGATGTACTCGGACAGCCCCAAGGCCAAGCGGCTCGAGTTCCGCTGCCCCGATCCGAGCTGCAACGGCTACCTGATGTTCTCGGCGATGCTGATGGCGATGGTCGACGGGATCAAGAACAAGATCGATCCCGGCGAGCCGCTCGACCGCGACATCTACACCATGACCGCCGACGAGCTGGAGGGCGTGCCGCACACGCCGGCGCGGCTCGAGGAGGCGCTGGCGGCGCTCGAGGCCGACCACCAGTTCCTGCTCCAGGGCAACGTGTTCACCGAGGACCTGGTCCAGGCCTGGATCGACTACAAGACCGTCAACGAGGTCGAGCCGCTGCGGCTGCGGCCCCACCCGCACGAGTTCTTCCTGTACTACGACAACTGATCCGCCGGATCGAACGGGGGGGCGGGGCGATCCGGCGACGGGTCGCCCCTTTTTCTTGCTGCGGACGACCCCCGGGTCTGGGCGTATACTTGCTTCAGGACGGGGATTTTTCCGGCGAGGGTGGCTGCATGAAGCCAGGTGCGCGTGTGCGACGGACGGCCTGTCTGGCGGCGAGCCTCGGGCTGCTGCTGGCCGCGGGGACGCCGGCGACCGGCGACTCCGTCGACGGCTCCGCCCACGCCTCCGGCTGGTTCGTGATCCGCCTCGACACGCCCGTTCCGGGAGCCGCGGCGCCCGACGGCGCGCTCGCGCTGGCCACGGGCTCGCCGGCGCTCGACGCGCTGATCGACGCGACGGGCGTGCACCGCATCGAGTACGCGCTCCGGGCCTCGATGCGCGCGCCGCGCGACCGGGCGGCGCTGGCGCGTCACGGCCTCGACCGCACCTATCGCTTCCACGTTCCGGCGGGCAGCGACGTGCGCGAGGTGGCGGCGCGGTTCTCGGG
>JBFKMV010000260.1:0-5010 GCA_041629655.1 Candidatus Polarisedimenticolaceae bacterium | reverse complement strand
TGCGCGGAGCGAACAGGTGCAGGTGCGGCAGCAGCCGGTCCGCGACCCGCAGGAACGCGCCGCCGGCCAGGAACCCGATCAGCGGCGGCAGCCACGGCACCAGGCCCATCTCCCCTGACAGCGCGATCGACGGCGCGAGCAGCGACCAGAAGCTCGCCGCCGTCATCACCCCCGCGGTGAACCCCAGCGCCGTATCCAGCAGGCGGCGGTTCATCGTCCGCACGGGGAACACCACCGCCGCACCGAGCGCGGTCAGCGCCCAGGTTCCCAGCGTGGCGACGAGCGCCTGGGCGACGGGGTTCATTTCTGCCAGCGCGGAGAGCATGGCCGGGGGTGGAGTCTAGTGCCGCGCCGAAGGGCGGTCGCGGCCATTGTGGACGGGTCCGGTCGGGTGGACTCCCCTTCCGGAATACCTATATTTCCCCCCGGGTCACGAGCATGCTCACCGGGTCTCGCCAGGCACGGCCGCTACGGGGCATCTTCGCCGCGCTGGCCGCGGCCGCCGCCCTTTCCCTGCCCGTGCACGGCGGCGTGCACGTCCAGGTGCTCGACCGCGAGGCCGGGCTGCCCAGCACCCAGGTCCACGCGGTGGCGCAGGCCGCGGACGGAGTGATGTGGTTCGCGGGGCCGAGCGGCCTGGCGCGCTACGACGGCGGCGGGATCGTGAGCGTGGCGAAACGGGCCGGGCTGTCGAGTCAGGGTCTGCGCGCGCTGGCGGTGGACCGCGGCGGGCGGTTGTGGATCGGCACCGACGTCGGCGTCGACCTGCGCCTGGACGACGGCACGATCGACCCCTTGGTACCGCCCGAGTCATGGAGCTACGGCTTCGTCGAGGCGTTCGCCGAGGACCAGGACGGCGGGATGTGGATCGCGACCTCGCGGGGCCTGCTGCTGTGGACGGATCTCGGCGGGCTGGCGCCTGCGGCCGCCGCGCCGTTGCGCGACGGGCTCGTGACCTCGGTGACCGTGACCGGATCCGGCGTGTGGGCGGCCGGCCCCGTGATCGGCGTGTGGCGTTTCGACCACGGGAGCTGGCGGCCGGCACGCGAGAAGGACTGGTCGATCGTCGGCAGCCCGGTGGTCGTCGCGCCGGCCTACGACGGGTTCGGCGTGTTGCTCGGTGGCGAGCGCGGGCTCTGCGAGCTCGACGGCGAGGGACGCCGCGTCCGCTCCTACCCCGGTCAGGCCGAACGCCGCGTCTCCGCGATCCTGGCCACGCAGGACGGTGCGTGGGTCGGGATCGCCGGGCAGCTGCGCCGGCTGCGCGCCGACGGCCGGCGCTTCCGCGACCGCGACACGGTGTTGCCGTCGGCGCTGATCAACGACCTGCTGCTGGATCGCCAGGGCAACGTCTGGATCGCGACCGACAACGTGGGCGTGGGCAAGGTCTCGGCGCTGCGCCGCGCGATCCGCCAGGCCGATGCGCCGTGCGAGACGCAGGTCTACAGCCTCTACCCCTCGCGACGGGGCGAGCTGCTGGTGGGCGGCGACACGTGCAGCTGGCGCGCCGCCGCGGAAACGCTGGCGCCGCGGAGGAAGATCCGTGGGCTGGACCGGATCAAGGTCTGGGATCTCCAGGAGACCGGCGACGGCCGGTTGATCGCGGCGACCCAGCAAGGCCTGTTCGTGGAGAACGCCGACGGGGTGCTGGTGCGCCATCCCGGCGAGTCGGCGGTGCTGCGCGCGCCGGGGCGGGTCCTGCTGCAGGCCGCCCACGGGATCTGGATCGGCACCCAGACCGGTCTCGCGCTCATCGACGCCGAGAGTGTCCGGGAGGCGGCCGCACCCCACGGCGCCTCGCTGGGCTACGTCTACACGCTGGTGCGCGACCCCGAGGGGCGGGTCTGGATCGGCACGATCGGCAACGGCCTATGGCGGCTGGACGAGCGCGGTGCGCCGCGGCGGGTCGAGCGGACGGGACTCGACCCGCGCGGCAACGTCTACAGCCTGGACTTCCTGAGCGACGGGCGCGCGGTGATCGCGCACGACGACCGACTGGTGCTGCTGTCCGAGAACGACTTGCGCGAGATCCCGACCGCGATGGGTGACGCGGTGGCCGGCTGGAGCGTGCACGTCGACGATCGCGACCGCGTCTGGGTCGGCGGCACGAGCGGGCTCGTCCGCTACGATCCGGACACCGGGCAGGTCGTGCAGCGGGTCACGCGCTCGATGGGGCTCGGCGGCAACGAGTTCACGACCAGCCGCAGCCTGTGGTCGGACGCGTCCGGAGTGCTCCACTGTGGTCTCGAGGCCGGTCTCTCGACGGTCGACCCGGCCGCGCTGGAGGAGTTCACCGAGCCGCCCGTGCCGCGGCTGTTCGGACTACGCTGGAACCGCGCCCGGGTCAGCCGGGACGACGCCGGCTACCGCGTGCGGCACGGCAACTGGACGGTCGACGTCCACGCCTTCGCGCCGTGGTTCGTGGACGAGCAGAGCCTGCGCTACCAGCACCGGCTGCGCGGGTTCGACGTGGACTGGTCGGTGGCCCAGACCGCCTCCGCGACGCGGATCCACTACACGGGTCTGCCCGCGGGCCGCTACTCGCTGGAGGTCCGCGCGCACTCGCCGCTGGTCGGCTGGGGGCCGGCGGCGAGAGTGCTGGAGTTCCAGGTGCTGCCGCCGTGGTGGCGCCATCCCGCCGTGCTGGCGGCGCAGGCCGCGCTGCTGGCGGCGCTGGTCGGGCTGGCCTGGAGCTGGCGCAACCGCGCGCTGCGACGCCGCACGCGCCGGCTCGAGCGGCGGGTCGCCGAGCGCACGGCCGAGCTGACCGCGGCGATGCGCAAGCTCGAGCAGCTCGCCACCTCGGACCCGCTGACCGGGTTGCCGAACCAGCGCACGTTCTGGGAGCGCGCGCGGGAGCTGGCCGGCCGCACCGACCGCAACCCGGAGATCGGCCTGGCGCTGGTGCTGATCGACCTCGACCACTTCAAGCGGATCAACGACACCCACGGGCACAGCGTCGGCGACGACGTGCTGGTGTTCGCCGCGCGGCGTCTCGCCTCGCGGGTCCGCGGCGCCGAGTTCCTCGGCCGTTACGGCGGCGAGGAGTTCGTGGCGCTGCTGTCGCCCGCCGGCGAGGAGCAGGCGCGGCAGGCCGCCGAACGGATGCGCCACCACCTCTCGGCGGAGCCCTTCCGCACCGAGGACGGGCAGCAGTTGACCATCACCGCCAGCTTCGGTGTCGCGCAATGGAAGCCGGAGGACGACACCGTGGAGCACCTGTTCCGGCGCGCCGACGAGGCGATGTACGTGGCGAAACGGACCCGCGACCGGGTGTCGTGCTGGAGCGAGCGTCGCCGACCGGACCTGCCGGCGGCCAGCGCCTGACGCCTGCTACTCCAGCAACGGCACGAAGTCGTCCTCGTGCCCCGGCTGCACGTGCTCGTGCTTGTTGATCGTGCGCGCGCAGGCGTTCCAGCGCAGGATCGTCTCCTCCTGCCCCTGCGGGTGCAGCTGCTCGGCCTTCTCGTACCACCGCATCGCCTCGCGCAGCCCGTCGTAGACGGCGGAGCCGTGACCGGGGGCGCCGCGCTTCAGCTCCGCGCGCGCCTGGCGCTCGATGATGATGCCGGTGTAGTAGAGCCGCTGGTACTCGCTCCCGAGGCGCGGGATCAACGCCTTGGCCTCGCGGACCCGGTCCCCCAGGTGGCGGCCGAACTGGTCGGTGACCGCCAGCAGCAGCGTGACCAGCGCCTCCTGGTTCTCGGGGTCCTTGTCCAGCACGTCGAGGCAGATGCTTTCGGCCTGCGACGGCTCGTTGAGCAGCCGGAAGTGCTTGGCCCGCTCGAGGGCGGCGGGCAGCGACTCCGCCGAGAGGTGTTTCAGCTCGTACACCGCGGACTCCCTTCCGACGAGTATACGCGAAAACCGCCGGTCCGGAGAAGCCCTCAGCCGGTCAGGATCCGCAGCAGCTTGCGCACCGGGTCGTAGTGCCGGTCCACCACGCGCTCCTTGAGCGGGATGATCGCGTTGTCGGTGATCGTGATCTCCTCGGGGCAGACCTTGGTGCAGCACTTGGTGATGTTGCAGAAGCCGATGCCGTCGGCGTCCTTGAGATCGTCGCTGCGGTCCTCGACGTCCAGCGGGTGCATCTCCAGGGCCGCGACGTGGACGAAGAACCGCGGGCCGGCGAAGGCCGCGTGCCGGTGGTGGTCGCGCAGCACGTGGCAGACGTCCTGGCACAGGAAGCACTCGATGCACTTGCGGAATTCCTGCACGCGGTCCACGTCGCGCTGGTCCATGCGCCAGGTGCCGTCGGGCGCGTCCGGGGGACGCGGCTTGAACTTCTTGATCCGCTGCTTGACGCGGTAGTTCCACGACACGTCGGTGACCAGGTCCCGCAGCAGCGGGAACGCGTGCAGCGGCTCGATCGTGACCGGCTGCTCGAGGTTCAGGTCGCCCATCCGCGTCATGCACATCAGCTTGGGGCTGCCGTTGACCTCGGCCGAGCACGATCCGCACTTGCCGGCCTTGCAGTTCCAGCGCACGGCGAGGTCGGGCGCGGACTCGGCCTGGATCTGGTGCACCGCGTCGAGCACGACCATCCCCGGCGTGATCTCGGTCGAGTACTCCCGGAACCCGCCCTGCCCGGCATCCCCACGCCAGATCCGGAAGGTCGCTCGCGCCATCACTGGTTCTCCTCGATGATTCGCTGGAGGTCGTCGCGCGGCGCGGGCACCGGGCGGTGCGAGACGACCATCTCGCCCTGCGCGCCCTTGCGGATCACGATGTTGATGCGCCCCCACTTGTCGTCCTTGTCCGGGAAGTCCTCGCGGAAGTGCCCGCCGCGGCTCTCCCAGCGCTCGAGCGCCGAGCGGGTCACCGCCTCGGACACCGTGAGCAGGTTCTCCAGGTCGAGCGCGGTGTGCCAGCCGGGGTTGTACTCGCGGTTGCCGGGCACGCCGACCCGGCGATAACGGCGGAGGTATTGCCCGAGATCGTGCATCGCGTCCCACATGTCGTAGTGGTTGCGAACGATGCCGACCTTGGCCTGCATCGTCGCCTGGAGGT
>JBFKMV010000259.1:0-5025 GCA_041629655.1 Candidatus Polarisedimenticolaceae bacterium | reverse complement strand
GCCGGCTCTTCGCAGTCGATGTTCGCGTCGTCGGTGACCACGATCGGCGGCGGCGGCGGATTCAGCTGCGCCGGACAGATGCAGGCCAGGGTCGCGGTGTTCGGCTCCAGCCACCCCGCCTGCTCTTCGTCGCACACCACCTGCACGCCCCCGGGGGGCAGCAGCTCCACCACGCCGTCGTTCGGGAACCCGAACAGGGTGCCCACCGCCACCGGCGCGTTCAGGATCGCCGTGTTCGAGTCCGTCAAGACGCACTCGGTCAGGTCGTTGTTGCCCGCGTTGGTGAAGTTGCCGGTCGAGTTGTTGCGCGCCAGGTAGCGCACCCGGACCTCGAGCGGAGCGTTGGGATCGTCCCAGCCGGTGCAGCCGGCGGCAACGCCGTCGCCGACGTTGTCGGCCAGGTCCGGATCCACGTCCAGCCAGGTCGCGCCGTTGTCGCACGACACCTGCTTGTCCACCTCCGCGGCGCAGATCGGATTCGAGAACTCGGCCGCAACACTGTCCCGAGCCGAGGTCTGAATGTCGAACGGAAGGTTGTTGAGGTCCGCCCTGCAGGTCGCCGTGGAGCCGGCGATCTGGGAGACGCTGACGTCCTGCTGCGTCGGCGGGTTGCTGTCCAGGAACGTCTCCGGGAAGTTGTCGACCGACAGCTGGAAGACGATCTCGCACTCGTCGCCCGGAGCCAGATCCAGGCGCGCCAGGGGCTGGCCGGGGAAGGTGAACTCGAGCCATTCGATCCCGGGTTTGGCATCCGCCGGCAGGAACTCCGCCACCGCGACGCCCGTGCAGCGCGGCGGATCCCCCGCCAGTACCGCCGGGCAGGGGAACGGATCACCGGGCTGGCACAGGAAATCATCCGGCGTGCCGAAGGGGCGCGAGTCGCCAAACCCCAACAGGCCGTCGTCGTACATGATGACGCCGCCGGAGCCGCAGGCCGCCTCCTGGTTGGGAGGCTGAGAGCTGTCCACCGCCCGGCAGTTCGGCCGGTAGAAGATCTTGCTGAAGCTGACCGTGTTGTTCTGGCCGATGCCGGTGTCGTTGTTGTTCTCGACCAGCACGCGGATGATCTGAGGATTGACGCCCGGATTCAGCCTGAAGACCGGGTTGCCGATCGTGATGTCGCCGTTGCAGGCCAGATCCTGCGCCTGCGCCGGCGCCGGGACGGCCAGCGACAGCGCCACCAGCGCCAGGCCCCCGGCCAGGGCCTTCCAGGCGACCATGAAGCCGGTACTCGACCCCAGGCGACGCGGACGACGCCGCCCGCCGAGAAACGCTCCCTCGGTGCCGAGCCGTCGGGGAATCGGAATCGAGCTACGACCCGTTTCGCCTGCGCAACCGTCTGTGATCCCGGACATTGTGGCCTCCTCGGACCTTGGTCGAATGCACCTACCCCGGGAGCACGCGAGAATCGAGTCGCAAGCCTTGTTCCTCGGTCCAGCCCGAGATTGATTTCCGTTATGTTCAGTGTAAGCATACGTCGGCGGGCGCGTCAAATAGACGGCGCTCGATGGGTCGTTTCACGCGATTCCTGCCGGCGGCGTCGGCTATCTTGAAGGCGACCTCCAGGCCGCCCCGCGCGTCGCCGAGACCCGGCTGCAGATTGCCCTCGCAGCCCAGCCACCCGACCTGCGACAGATCCACCGCCGGCGGCCGGCCAGCATGGGGCCGCGCCCGACCCGCCGCGGGCGCGCCCGACCTCCAGGGCTAGCCTGCCCTTCTCACCAAACCTCTAACGCAGTTCGCGGCGAGGCTGGTGAGAAGGCAAGGCTAGTCCGCCTCGGCCTCGAAGGCTCTCAGGATCATGCTGCCGAACTGGTCGCCGACGTTGAGCGGCTCGGAGCAGGAGGTGTGGATCTTGAGATCCTGCACCGTCGACGAGCCCTGCTTGATGTCGAACACCAGGTTGCTCTTGAGCTTGTCGCCGGTCGCCTCGAAGGTCACCAGACCCCCCACCAGGATCGATTCGTCGCTCGGGCTCACCGTGGCGTCGTCCTCGTCCTTGGTCAGCACGATCCGCACGGGCTCCGCCCCGGCGGGGTCGCCGTCGCATTCGTCGGAGCTCCCCTGGTCGTTGTCGCTGGCGTCGCACCCCTCCCCGGTGTACTCGAAGACCAGCAGCCGCGGCTTGCCGTCGTCACAGCTGTCCTCCTCCATGGGCGGGTCCACGAAGACCACCACCGCCATGTCGGTCGCCACGCACTCGGCGCCGCTCGGCGTGCCGGCATGGCCGGTGACGACGACCTCGTTGGCGGTGGTCTCGGCCAGGAACCGCGTGCTGGTGAGGCTCACCGACTCGTTCGGATCGAGCGAGTCGATCGGGCTGCCCTCGACGGTGAACGGCTCACCCGGCACGGGATTGTCGATCACCGAGATGTCCTTGGCGGCCACGGTGCCCACGTTGGTGATGACGTACTCGTAGAGCACCTCCGCACCCAGCTGCACCAGACCCTGCTCCTCGTTCTCGAACGACCAGACCTCGAGGGCACCGAAGACGTCGCCGGTGCGCAGGTCCTGCGAGCAGGAGGTGTGGAACCTGCCGGACTGCGCCAGGCCGCCCTGGTAGATCTCGTAGCTGACCTCGCTGTCCAGCTCGTCCTTGCCGACCGCCGCGGCCGCCAGCTCGACGATGTCGCCGACCTCGACCTCCACCAGGTTCAGATAGACGTTGCCGTCCTTGGCGGCGAAGATCTGCACCGGCTGCTGCGGGTCGATGGCGAGGAAGTCGTCGCAGTCGACCTTGCCCGGATCCTGGGTGTTGCTCGAGGCGCTGCAGCTCTGTCCGGTGACCCGCAGGCCGAGAACCGACGGGCGCTTGTCGCACAGCGTCTGCGTCGACACGGCCACGCAGTGGTCGCTGGGCTCGGGTGGCTCGGAACCGCTGTCCGAACCGCTGTCCGAGCCGCTGTCCGAACCGCTGTCCGAGCCGCTGTCCGAGCCGCTGTCCGAGCCGCTGTCCGAATCGCTGCCGCAGGAGTTGCCGCCGCTGTCCGAATCGCTGCCGGAGTCGCTCCCCGAGTCACTGCCGGAGTCGCTCCCCGAGTCACTGCCGGAGTCGCTCCCCGAGTCACTGCCGGAGTCGCTCCCGGAATCCGTGCCGGAGTCGCTACCGGAGTCACTGCCAGAGTCGCTCCCCGAATCGCTGCCCGAGTCGCTCCCCGAATCGCTGCCGGAATCGCTCCCGGAGTCGCTCCCCGAGTCGCTGTCGTCATCGCACGGGTCCTCGACCACCAGGCAGGTCTTGAGCACCTCCAGCTCGCACACGTCCGTCTGGCACTCGGCCGACGCCTGCGCGCTGATCGTCTTGCCGCCCGAGCCCGCGATGGTGCAGGTCACCGTCGCCGTGTTCTGCGGCAGATCGCTGACGCACCCGATGAAGCCGCTCTCACCCGGCGCGAAGGGGCCGGCGCTGGTCGTGGCGCAGCTGATCGCGGTCGGATCGTCGAACGTGCACCCGCTCAACGTCGCGCCGCGCGGGTTCGCCGGATTCGTGAAGGTGATGCCGTAGTCGAACAGCCCGCTCGCCGGATCCGGCGTGCAGGTCTTGCTGACCTCCAGCCCCGGCTCCTGACACTCGAAGTTCGCCGTGTCCTCGTCGGTGCGCGTCTCGCCGCTGTCGGCGCACTCGCACACCACCGTCGCGGTGTTCGGCTCGAGGTCGTCCAGATAGTCGCTGCAGATGTTGCCGCCGTCGATGACCACCGCCGACTGCCCCTCGCCGATCGGGTCCAGACCCAGCTGACCCGCCAGCACCGCGCCGTTCGAGTCCACCAGGTAGCAGCCCTCGAGGGTCTCGGCGTTGGCGCCGCCGGCGTTGCTCACCGTGTAGCGCACCTGGACCTCTTCGTCGTCCCAGCCGAGGCAGTCCTCGCCCCAGCTCTGGCCGCCGTCGCAGGAAACCTCCTTCTCCAGGTCCA
Source organism: Candidatus Polarisedimenticolaceae bacterium (assembly GCA_041629655.1). Classification (GTDB taxonomy): domain Bacteria; phylum Acidobacteriota; class Polarisedimenticolia; order Polarisedimenticolales; family Polarisedimenticolaceae; genus JBFKMV01. The sequence continues at coordinate 1,111 of JBFKMV010000259.1, read as the reverse complement.
CCTCGCAGCTCGAGCCCGGACCGCAAGGCACCGTGACGCTCTTCATGATCGTCTTCGGCTCGCCGGTCGTCGGATCCACCGCGCCCACGATGTCGCACGTCACCTTGACCTCGTTGTCCACCTCGCCGGTCAAGCCGTCCGCCGTGCAGTGGATCTCCTCGCTCTGGCCCGGCTCGAGCAGCGGGATCACCGTGTCGCAGTCCATGGCCTCGTCCAGCAGGTCGTCCACCACGCAGTTGGCCAGCGTCGCGCCCTGCGGGTTGGGCGGATTCGTGACCGTTATCCAGATCTCGGTCTCCGCCGCGGGCAACGGCTGCGGCACGCACTCCCGCGGGCACTCGCAGTCCGAATCGCTGTCCGAGTCGCTGTCCGAGCCCGAATCGCTCCCCGAATCACTATCCGAGCCCGAATCGCTGCCCGAATCGCTGCCCGAGTCGCTGTCGGTACCCGAGTCGCTCCCCGAGTCGGTGCCCGAATCGCTGTCGGTGCCCGAATCGCTGTCGGTGCCCGAGCTGCCGGCGAAGTAACCGCCCGAGTCGCTCCCGGAATCACTACCGGAGTCACTCCCGGAATCACTACCCGAGTCACTACCGGAGTCACTCCCGGAATCACTACCCGAGTCACTACCGGAGTCACTCCCGGAATCGCTGCCCGAGTCGCTCCCCGAATCGCTGCCGGAGTCGCTCCCCGAATCGCTGTCGCCGTCGCACGAGCAGCCCGAGTCGCTGTCCGAGCCGCTGTCGCTGCCCGAATCGCTGTCCTCGTCCTCGCCCAGCGGGCACAGCGGTCCATCGATGTTGCGGCTGCTGCCGTCGATGACCAGGAAGTCACCGAACTCGAGACCCGGTCCGATCGGCTGCGAGCAGCTGGTGTGGATCTCGGCGTTGAGCAGGCCGTTGATGAACACCTTGATCTCGGTGCCCAGCGTCCCCTTGTCATCCGCGCCCACGAACGAGAACTCACCGCCAGGCTGCACGGTGTCCTCGAACACCACGATGCCGTCCTTCTTCTGCTCCACCCGGACCAGCGCGTTGGGCACCTGGCCGGTGTACTCCAGCGTCAGCTCCGAGACCTTGCCGTCGCAACCGCAGTCCTCGCCACCCCCGGGCTC
>JBFKMV010000258.1:0-5032 GCA_041629655.1 Candidatus Polarisedimenticolaceae bacterium | reverse complement strand
CGGGGGGGGGGGGGGGGCGGGCCCGGCCGCAGCCGGGCCGGAGACCGGAGTCAGATCGAGCGCATGCCGACCGGGGTGACGACCGGCCGCAGGATGTAGGCGTGGTTGTCGGACGAGGTGCTGTTGACCTGGACCGACCGCTCGGCGTCGAAGTCGAGCGTGATCTCCATGCCCTCGCCCGCCGACAGGTCGAACGGTACCGGGATCTGCACCTTGCCCGACGGGACCTTGATCGGCTCGGCGATGTCCGGGGTGTCGGGATCGCCGTCGTGATCGTGCACCAGCTCGGCGGCGGAGACCAGCATCCGGATCTTGCTGTAATGCCCCTCGGGCACCTCGGCGCTGGCCACCAGCGTCGTGGCGCCGTTCTGGTAATCGAGCAGGTTCAGGCTCTCCGCGCCCTCACCCGGCATCACCATCACGATCCCCTCGCCTTCGGCCAGCGGGTCGTCGTCGTCCGCGGCGTAGAGCACGAACTCCGTGATCGTGACGTTGACCGCCGAGACGGTCGAGAGATCGAGCGGCGCGTCGGTCAGCAGCACCCGCACGCTGCCGCTGCCGGACCCCGTGGGGTCGCTCGCCGAGCAGGCGATCAACCCCGCCAGCAGGGCTCCGCCTGCAATCATCGATGCGATGCGTTTCATGGTCAGCCTCCCTGTGGATGTCGCATGGATTCCCCCAGGTACGTTACGGGCGCGTCGGGCACCTCGCAACGTCGGATTGCGTCGGGGCGATTACGGGAGCGTGAACGGGGGGTCAATGCACCGACGACGGCGCCGGTTTCGACAGCTCCTCGTGGAACCGGGCGGCCGGGAAGTAGACCCGGAACGTCGAGCCCTGGCCCGGCTCGCTCTCGACCGTGATCAGGCCGCCGGCCTGGGCGACGATGCCGTAGACCTCCGTCAGCCCCAACCCGGTCGCCTGCCCGACCGGCTGGGTGGTGAAGAACGGATCGAAGATGCAGTCGATCGTCTCCTGGGTCATCCCGACGCCGGTGTCACTGACGGCGATCATCACGTACGGACCCGGTTCGGCGCCCTCGTGGTTCTCGACGTCCTGCGGACCGAGCTCGACGTTGGCGATCTCGATGCCCAGTTTGCCGCCGTCGGGCATCGCGTCCCGCGCGTTGAGCACCAGGTTCATCAGCACCTGCTCGATCCGGCCCAGATCGGTGTAGATCGGGTAGATTCCGGGTGGCTGGATCGTCTCCAGCCGGATGTGCTCGCCGATCAGGGTCTGCAGTAGCTTTTCCATCTCGGGCGCGATGGTGCCCTTCCAGTCGAGCTGGAAGATGTAGCTCGGCATCTTCTTCGTGATCGACCGCAGGCGGCCCGCCGCGCTGGCGTCGACGCCCCCCCGCGCCTCGATCGCCCGGTGCACGCAACGCACCAGCTCCTCCGGATCCTTCATCTTCTCGACGTAGGCGAAGGCGCCGAGGTTGACCGCATCCTTGGCCGATTCGAACGACCCGTACGCGGTATGGATGATCACCCGGATCCCCCGGTTCAACGAGGCGATCTTCCGCAGCACCTGGGTTCCGCTGAGATCGGGTAGGCGCAGATCGACGATCGCCACGGAGACGTTCTCGCTCTCGACGCGATCGATCGCCTCCTTGGCACTGGCGCAGCTGACCGGCTCGACCCCTTCTTCTTCCAGGATGTGGCACAGCGTCTTGCGCTGTCCGTAATCATCCTCGACGATCAGGACTTTCGGTGACGTCCTGCGCTCGGTGCTTTGCATCGCCGATGCCTCCTCCGGCTCGGCTCGACCCGCGGCGGCGCCTGCACGGCGCTTCAGCCGGCCGGTAGCTCAATTGGCAGCCGTATCCCCGTCCCGTTCGACGTTTCCGATCAACCTTACCACACTTTCCACGTCCAGCGGCTTACGCAGGAACGCCGTCGCGCCCTCGGCGAGCGCTGCGCGCTCCAGGGCCTCCAGGCTGTAGGCGCTCATCATCACCACGCGCGCGTCGGCGCGGCTGCGGCGGATCCGGCGAAACGCCTCGACGCCGTCGATACCCGGCATCCGCACGTCCATCAGCACGACGTCGAACCCGCGTTGCCCGCACATTCTCACGGCACGCTCACCGGTGTCCGCGGTAAAGACCTCGTACCCCTCTTCGCTCAAGATCTGCGCGAGCGTCTTGCGCATGTTTCGTTCGTCGTCGACGATCAGCACGCTGCGCGACTTGCCCGCCGCATCCCGGGTCCGCGGCGGATCGGTCCGCAACGGCAACCGGATCGCGAAGGCGGCGCCCTGCTCCGCGGCGGCGAGCAGCTCGATCGCGCCTCCGTGGGCCTCGACGATCTGCCTGCAGATCGCCAGCCCCAGGCCCGTTCCCTTGGCCTTGGTGGTGAACAACGGCTCGAAGATGCTCGCCCGCACCTTCGGCGACACTCCCGGACCGCTGTCGCGGACCACGATCACGTCCGTGCGATCCTCGCGCCGGGCCTCGACCGCCAGCTCGCCCCGCTGTTCCATCGCCTGGATCGCGTTGGTGAACAGGTTCGACAGCACCTGCTGCAGCTGGTCGGGATCGGCGTGGACGACGTAGCGCTCGGGGTCCAGGTCCAGGCGCAGCCGCACGCCGTCGCCGCGGCGGACGCCCTCGAAGGCCTGGTCCACCGCGCCCGCCAGATCCACGTTCTCCTTCGCCGGCTCCTTGGCGCGGCTCATCTCGAGCAGGTTCGTCACGATGCGGTCGGCGGTGTGGATCTCCTGGTGGATGATCGTCAGGAACTCCGCCCACTCCGGCCGGTCGGCCGGAATCCGGCGCCGCAGGTAGTACTCCGCGTTCCGGATCGCCCCCAGCGGATTGCGCAGATCGTGGGCGATGCTGGCCGCCACCTGGCCGATCGCCGCCAGCCGGGTGCGGCGCACCAGCTGCGACTTCACCTTTTCCAGCTCGGACTCGACCTTGCGGCCTTCCTCGCGCTGCCGGATCAGCAGTTGCTCCTGCGCGGCGCGTACCGCCTCCTCGGCTTGCTGGCGCTCGGCCGACTCCATCAGCAAGGAGACGATGTCGGCGACCGAGGCCGCGAAGTCGCGTTCGTCGGGGTGCCAGAGGCGTCCCGGCCCGATGTGCTCGTGGCACACCACGCCGACCACCTCGCCCCCGCGCCGGACCGGCGCATCGAGCATCGAGGTGACGCCGAGCGGGCCGAGATAGCTCTCGGCAAACTCGCTGGTGGCGGCGTCGGACGGCGCGTCGTCGGCGGCGACCACGCGACCGTCGGCCAGGGCGGCGAAGTAGCGCGGGTATTCCGAGGCCTCGATCTCGAGCCCCTCCGAACAGCGTTCGGGGCCGCGCTCGTACAGCAGGTTGCACCGCAGCACCGACCCGCCGTCCTCGAACCGCCACAAGCCGACGCGCTCCACCTCCAACGTCTCGGCCGCGACCCGGGCGGCCAGCCGGCCGAAACCGTCGAGATCGCTGCGCGCCAGCTCCGGACTGCGGGTCAGCCGGAGCAGCGCGGCGTTCTGCCGCCGGACCCGCTCGTCCGATGCGCGCTCGCGCCGGGCAGCGGCAACCTGCCCGGTGATATCCATGATGCTGGCCGGGACCCGGGCAAACTCCTTGGCCTCGATCGGCAGCGTCATCTTCAGCCACACGTCGAGGGGCCGGCCCCGCAGCGTCCGCGCGCGCGTCCGCGTCTCGAAGCCGGCCTTGCCTTCCGCAATCGCCAGCAGCCACTCGCGGAACGCTCCCAGCGTTTGCGGCACGTACAGGTCGTCCACCGAGGCCCGCAGCAACTCGTCCCGCGTCTTGGCCTCGAAGATCTTGAGTGCCGAGTCGTTGACGTTGAGCGGACGCATCAACGCCGCGGTCTCCCGGACCGCCTCGGGGTTCGCCTCGAGGTAGGACCGCAGGTCGCGGATGCCCTGGAGCCGCCAGTACTCGATCGTGGTGCGGATGCCCGACAGGTCGAGCTCCCACAGCGCGACCGGTGCGGTATGGAAGATCTTGCGGTAGCGGGTCTCGCTCTGGAACACCGCCCGCTCGGCGCGCTGGCGTTCCAGCTCGGACGCGGAACGGGCGGCAAACACCCGCAGCATCGACTTGGCGCGAAGCTCTTCCTGCAACGGCTGGTCGTGGTAGACGCAGAGCACCCCGATCACCTGGCCCGAGGCGCCGATCAGCGGCGCGCCCAGGTAGGCCTCGACGCCGCGGCGCAGCAGGTAGTCGTCGCGCGGGAACAGCTCGCGGACGTGGTTCGGGAAGCAGACGGCGTCGCCGCTCTGCAGCACGTGCTCGCAGGGCGTCCCGGTCGCCTCGTACTCGAACGGATCCTCCCAGTCGTCACGATTCCAGACCGCGAGCGGCAACAGTCGGCCCGGTCGGTCGACCGGGATCTCCGCCACCGAGGCGAAGCGCACGCCCAGCGTGTCGGCCAGGTGCAGCGTCAGCTCGCGAAAGAAGTTGTCCCCGACGGCCAGCGCCATTCCACGAATCAGGTTCCACAGCGTCTCCTCGGTACGCTTGGAGTCGGTGATGTCGACCATCACCCCGCGCAGGCTCACCGGCCGGTCGTTCTCGACAACGACACTCACCAGGTCGCGGAGCCAGACGGTCCGGCCGTCCGCAGTCTGCATCCGGTACTCGAACTCGTGGCTGCGCTGCTGCGCCGTGGCGGTGCGGCAGGTTTCGATCACGCGCTCGCGGTCGTCGGGGTGGATGTGCGACGACCAGAATCCCGGCTCGGACAGCCACTGCTCGATCGGATAGCCCAGCAACCGTTCGGCCTGACCGCTGACGTAGCGGAAGCGGAAGGTCTCGGGGTCGGCCTCCCAGACGATGCCGTTGATCGACTCCAGCAGCGGCTGGTCACGCTCCGGTGGCGACGGACGGCGCCGCGGTTGCGGGCCGGCGTCGCGCCGGGCTGCGGTCCGGTCGATGCGTGTATCTTCGGGCATACCGCCCCCACCCCAAACCGCCCGGCGGGGCGGGGACTCACGACGGGACCGCCGTTACCGTGACTGAGCTTACCCGTACGGACGGGCCGACCCGACCCCGGTCCATTCGGTGCTGGGT
>JBFKMV010000257.1:0-5092 GCA_041629655.1 Candidatus Polarisedimenticolaceae bacterium | reverse complement strand
CTTCGTCTCGTACTACGACTACTACCAGCCCGAGGCCTACGTCCCGCAGAGCGACACCTACATCGAGAAGGACGCGATCATCAACGAGGACATCGACCGCATGCGGCACGCCGCGACCCGCGCGCTGTTCGAGCGTCGCGACGTGCTGATCGTGGCCAGCGTGTCGTGCATCTACGGGCTGGGCTCGCCCGAGACCTACCACGGGATGATGTTGCTGCTCGAGCGGGGGATGGCCGCCGACCGTGACGCGGTGCTGCGCAAGCTGGTCGAGATCCAGTACGAGCGCACCAACGCCGACCTCAAGCGGGGCACGTTCCGGGTCCGCGGCGACACCGTCGAGATCTGGCCGAGCTACGCCGACGACGCGCTGCGGGTCGAGTTCTGGGGCGACGAGGTGGAGGCGCTGAGCCGGCTCGACCCGGTGCGCGGGAAATCCGTCGAGGAGCTTGCGCGACACCCGATCTACCCCAACTCGCACTACGTCACGCCGCGCGAGACCACGCTGCGGGCGATCGAGGCGATCCGCGCCGAGCTGGACGTGCACGTCCGCGAGCTGGAAGGCGAGGGGAAGCTGCTGGAGGCCCAGCGGGTGCTCCAGCGCACCACGTTCGACCTGGAGATGATGCAGGAGGTCGGCTACTGCCACGGGATCGAGAACTACTCGCGGCACCTGACCGGGCGGGCGCCGGGGGAGGCGCCGCCGACGCTGATCGACTACCTGCCCGACGACACGCTGATGGTGATCGACGAGAGCCACGCGATGATCCCGCAGCTGCGCGGCATGTACCACGGCGACCGCTCGCGCAAGCAGACGCTGGTGCGCTACGGCTTCCGGCTGCCCTCGGCGCTCGACAACCGGCCGTTGACGTTCGAGGAGTTCGAGCAGCGCCGCGGGCAGACGGTCTACGTCTCGGCCACGCCGGCGCCGTACGAGCTGTCGCTGACCGGCGGCGAGGTCGTCGAACAGCTGGTGCGGCCGACGGGACTCCTCGATCCGGAGGTGATCGTGCGGCCCGTCGACGGCCAGGTGGACGACCTGCTGGGCGAGATCCGCGAGCGCGTCGCGCGCCAGGAGCGGGTGCTGGTGACCACGCTGACCAAGCGCATGGCCGAGGACCTCACCGAGTACTACCGCGAGCTCGGGGTCAAGATCGAGTACCTGCACTCCGACGTCGAGACGCTGGACCGCGTGCGGATCCTGCGCGAGCTGCGGCAGGGCCGGTTCGACGTGCTGGTCGGGGTCAACCTGCTGCGGGAGGGGCTCGACCTGCCGGAGGTCTCGCTGGTGGCGATCCTGGACGCGGACAAGGAGGGCTTTTTGCGCTCCGAGGGTTCGCTGATCCAGACCATCGGCCGCGCCGCGCGCAACGTCAGCGGGCGCGCGCTGCTCTACGCCGACCGGATCACCGGGTCGATGAAACGGGCCATCGACGAGACGGCGCGGCGGCGCGAGGTGCAGCGGAGCTACAACGTCGAGCACGGGATCACGCCGGAGACCGTGCGCCGCGCCCTGGACGAGCTGCTGGGGAGCCCGCTCGAGGCCGACTACTCGACGGTCCCGCTGGAGCCGCCGGAGGGCGAGGAGCTGTTCGAGGATCTCGCGGCGCTGGAGCGCGAGATCGAGGGCCTCGAGGCGGAGATGCACCGCGCCGCCGACGCGCTGGAGTTCGAGCGCGCCGCCGGGCTGCGCGACCGCATCCGCTACCTGCGCGAGCGGGCGGTGCTGGCGTGACGCCGGTCTGGCATCCGCTGTCGGCCTTGCTGCTGACGGATCCTCCGACCTACGCCACACCCCACCTGCTGCGCCTGGTGCTGCGCGCGGAGGCGCGGCCGTGCGTGCGTTACGCCGGCGACCGGATGTGGCCGGCGCTCGGTCACGGAGCCACCGTCGAGCTGGCCCCGCCCGGCGGGAACACGCTGCGCCCCGGGACGGTGGTCGTGGCGACTCCCGGGGGGATCCCCGATCTGTTGCGCGTCGTCGCCCGTGACGCCGCCGGCGGCCTGCGGCTCGCGGGCGACGCCGATCCGTCGCCGCCGGTGACGGCGCGCCCCGAGGAGCTGCTGGGGGTCGCGGTGGGCCGGGCGGGGCGGATTCCGTCCGCGACGGTGCGCCGGCTCCGGCGGGCGTGGCTGGACCTCGGGGAGGCCTGGCGCGGGACGCCGGACGCCGCGGCCGACCCGGCCGCCAGCGTGCTGCGGAAGTACGACACCCAGGCCCCGTTCTACGCGCGGTCGGGCGCTGCGGAGCTCGAAGCGCGGCTGTTGCAGCGGATCGGGCCGCGTGTCCCGGCGGGTGGCCGGATGCTGGTCGTCGGCAGCGGCACCGGCCGCGAATGTTTCCGGCTCGCCGAGGCGGGATGGCGCGTGCGCGGGATCGACTTCGCCCCGGCGATGGTCCGGGCGGCGCGCGAGGAGGCGCAGCGGCGCGGGCTCGACGTGGAGTTCACGAGCGGCGACGTGCGAAAGCTGCGGCTCGACGCGGGAAGTCTCGACGGCGTGCTGTTCACCTACGACGTGTACAGCTTCGTCCCCGGCGCGCGGCAGCGCGTGGCGCTGCTGCTCCGGTTGCGGGAGTGGCTCGCCCCGGGGGGCGTGCTGTTCCTCTCGGCGCGGCGGGTCCGCTCGGTCTGGGAGCGAACGGTACTCTCGGTGCAATGGCTCTGCTCGTTGCGTCGCGGCGAGCGCGAATGGGGGCGCAGCCACACCCGCTGGGTCGCGCCCGGCGGCGCGCTGGAGCGGTCGTTCGTGCAGGTGTTCGACCCGCGGCGGCTGCGGGCCGAGGCGCGGCGCGCCGGGTTCCGCGCCGGGCGCTGGGAGGGCGGACACGCGGTGCTCGAGCCGGACCCGCCTGCTACCATGGCCGGCTGACGCGCCGAGGGCGCGCCAAAGGGGATTCGTCGCCGTGCCGCGTCCGACCGCACCGCCGCCGTTCGAGTTCTTCGACCGCGACCGCCCGGCGGGTGGCGACGGCCGGGCGGCGATCGCCATCGGCCCGATCGAGATCGAGCTGCGCGGACTCGAGGCGTCGCTGGCCCGGACGCTCGACGAGCGTTTCGCGCCGTTCTCGGCGGATCGCGGCACGTCCTCCGACGCGCTCCGCGTCGAGCTGCGCATGGCGGAGCGCGACTACTTCATCGAGCCTCCCGCGCGCCCCGAGATCAACCCGGTGCTGATCGCCTGCGACGGCGACCGGGTGCGCTTTCTGGGCTACCGGCTCGCCGGCTGGTTCGAGACCGCCGGGCCGCGCGGCGCGGCCGTGCTGGCCCAGGGAAGCTACGAGCCCCCGGAGCGCGCGCTGGAGAACTACATCCGCGCCGCGGTGGCCTGGCGCGCGGCGTCGCGCGGCGGCGCCCTGGTCCATTCCGCGAGCGCGGTGCTGAACGGCCGGGGCTACCTGTTCTTCGGCCCCAGCGGCGTCGGCAAGTCGACGCTGTCCGCCTGCAACCGGCGGGCGCGCATCGTCAGCGACGACCTGTCGCTGGTGCTTCCGGGCGCCGGCGGCGCGCTGGACCTGGTGGGCAGCCCGTTCCGCGGCACCTACGAGGGCGGCGGACCGGTGACGGGTCGATTCCCGCTGCGCGCGGGCTTCCGGCTGTTCCAGGCCCCGCGCGCCGAGGTCCGGCCGGCCGCGCGGCTGCGCGCGTTCAGCGAGCTGGTCGGCAACCTGCCGTTCGTGGCCGAGGCCTTCGCGCGCCGCCCCGACCTGTTCGCGGGCGTCGAGCGCGCCTTCGCTGGCGTACCGCTGGCGCATCTCCACTTCGCCCGCGACGAGAGCTACTGGGACGCGATCGAGTCCGCGGGGTACACCGCGTGAGCGACGCTCCGACGCCGGAGCAGCGGCAGGGCTGGCTGCGCGAGCTGCGCGTCAACGGTTTCGTGATCCTGCGCGGCTTCGTCGACGTCGCGTGGGTCGTCGCGCTGCGCGAGCAGCTGGTGCCGATCCTGAACGGGGAGTTCGAGCGCTACCGCAAGGGCGAGGCGCAGACCCAGCGGGCGACGAACCGGCTGGCGCTCGACCTGTCGCGCTACGCGAAGCTGCTGGACGGGCCGCTGGGCGACCCGCGGTACCGCCAGCACCCCGTGATCGAGGAGCTGGTCGGCGAGGTGTTCGGCGGGGCGGACCGCTGGCGCCGCGGCTGGAGCCAGGTCGAGTGCGTGTGGCCGGGCTCGGTGCACATGGACTGGCACTCCGACCAGACCCCGGAAGAGTCGCCCGATCCGGACCGGATGAACGAGCCCGTGCGGCTGACCTACAACGTCCCGCTGGTCGAGTTCAGCTGGGCCACCGGGGCGATGGAGATCCTGCCCGGGACGCACCACCTGCCGCGGAACTTCCTGCGCACGGCGCTCAAGGACGTGCGGAACCTCTACCCGGTGCGGCTCGACCTGTCGCTGGGCGACGCGGTGCTGCGCGACGGCAACGGGATGCACCGCGGGACGCCGAACCTGTCGGACGCGCCGCGGCCGATGCTCGACCAGACCTACAAGCGGGTTGCCGGCTAGCCCTCGAAAAAGACGGGCCGGCCCCGCGGCGCCAGCAGACCCTCCTCGACGAGCTGCTGCGCGTCCTCCAGGGTCGCGCGCTCGCCGGGCGCGTGACCGTCCAGCAGCTCGGCCAGCGTGCGCCGGCCGTCGCAGCGCTCCGCGAGCGCGGCGCGGGCCCTGCCGACAGGCAGCGTGGCCGGCCAGGCCGGATCGGTGACCTCGAGCGTCCCCCCCTCGGAGTGCAGCTCGACGGCGGGATACAGGACGTCGCCGGGACCGACGCACGGCGGGTGCTCGTGCGTCGCCGCGGGGCCGGTCAGCAGCCGCGCCAGCTCGCCGGCGTCGAGCGCCAGCAGACGATCGTACTCCTCCGAACTGCTGCGGATTCCCGGCTCGCGCATGTGCAGCCGGATCGTCTCGAACATCAGCGCCTGGCCCGGCTCGCTCAGCCGGACCGCGCGGTTCTCCCGTCCGGGCCGCGCGGCGGTTGCGGAGACGGCCTCGCAGAGCCTGCACTCGAACGCCGGCAGCCCCAGCTCCGCGGCGACGAAGCGGGCCGCCCGGTCCGACATCCCGGTCCACGAGCCGCGGTCGTCGAGCAGCCCGG
>JBFKMV010000256.1:0-5095 GCA_041629655.1 Candidatus Polarisedimenticolaceae bacterium | reverse complement strand
CGTCGGCGCCGTCCACGTAGACGGGGATCTCGTCGACGTCGTTGAGGTCGAGCAGCCGGATGCCGTGACCGGCGAGCCGGCGCGCGGACTGCTCCGAGCTGGCCACGGCGCCGTCGAAGCGCCCGCGCATTCCGGCGAGCAGGTCGATGAAGTGGTTGGTGGTGCTGCCGGTGCCGACACCAACGACGAAGCCGGGCTCGACGTGGGCCAGCGCCGCCTCCGCCGCGCGGCGTTTTTGCGCATCCCCCGCCGTCGATTCGCCGCTCATCGTCCGCCCCCGCAGCGACGGCCCGTCACTGGACCCCGAACGCCCCGTTTCGGCGCCGCGCGTTGTTGAAAAGCGCGGAGCGAAAGCCTATCATCCCCGTCCCTCACGTGCCCGGTGGCCGAGGAATCCATGCGCCGAGTGCTCGCCCTTTACGGCTCCTCGATCGGCAAGAAAGTCCTGATGGCCGCGACGGGCGCGGTGCTCGTCGGCTTCGTCGTCGTTCACATGCTCGGCAACCTCAAGGTCTACCAGGGACCCGAGAAGTTCAACGCCTACGCCGAGTTCCTGCGCGAGGCCGGCGCGCCGGTGCTCGGGCACGGCCAGCTGCTGTGGATCGCGCGCGCCGTGCTGCTGGCCGCGGTCGCGGTGCACCTCGTGGCCGCGTTACAGCTGACGCTGGCCAGCCGGCGCGCCCGCAAGATCGGCTACCGCAAGCGGGACGATCTCAGCTTCAGCTACGCCTCGCGCACGATGCGCTGGGGCGGGGTGATCATCGTGGCCTTCGTGGTCTACCACCTGATGCACCTGACCTGGGGCACCGCGCACCCACGGTTCGGCGAGTCGGTCTACGACAACCTGGTCGTCGGGTTCCGCTCGTGGCCGGTGTCGCTGGCCTACATCGGCGCGATGGTGCCGTTGTGCCTTCATATCTACCACGGCATGTGGAGCTCGACCCAGACGCTGGCGCTGGACGATCCGCGGGTCCTGCGCTGGCGGCGCGCCGCGGCGGCGGCGCTGGCGCTGGTCGTCTTCGCGGGTAATTGCTCGATCCCGGTGGCCGTGCTGGCCGGGCTGGTCCGGTAGAGGCGGCGATGCAACTGCGAACCAGGATTCCGACCGGCCCGATCGAACAGAAGTGGGACCGGCACCGTTTCGAGATGAAGCTGGTCAACCCGGCCAACAAGCGCCGGCTCGACGTGATCATGGTCGGCAGCGGCCTGGCCGGCGCCTCGGCGGCCGCCTCGCTCGCCGAGCTGGGTTACCAGGTCAAGTGCTTCTGCTTCCAGGACAGCCCGCGCCGGGCGCACAGCATCGCGGCCCAGGGCGGCATCAACGCCGCCAAGAACTACCAGAACGACGGCGACAGCGTGTTCCGGCTGTTCTACGACACGGTCAAGGGCGGCGACTTCCGCTCGCGCGAGGCCAACGTGCACCGCCTGGCCGAGGTCAGCCTCCAGATCATCGACCAGTGCGTGGCGCAGGGCGTCCCGTTCGCCCGCGAGTACGGCGGCTACCTGGCCAACCGCTCGTTCGGCGGCGCGCAGGTCTCGCGCACCTTCTACGCCCGCGGCCAGACCGGGCAGCAGCTGCTGCTCGGGGCGTACCAGGCGCTGGCGCGGCAGATCGCCGCCGGCAAGGTCGAAATGGTCCCGCGCAGCGAGATGCTGGACGTGATCGTGATCGACGGGCGCGCGCGGGGCATCGTGACGCGCGACCTGGTCGACGGCCGCATCGAATCGCACGTGGCCCACGCCGTGGTGCTGGCGACCGGCGGCTACAGCAACGTGTTCTTCCTCTCCACCAACGCCAAGGGCTGCAACGTCACCGCCGCCTGGCGAGCGCACCGGCGCGGCGCAGGCTTCGCCAACCCGTGCTACACGCAGATCCACCCGACCTGCATTCCGCAGAGCGGCGACTACCAATCCAAGCTGACGCTGATGAGCGAGTCGCTGCGCAACGACGGCCGAATCTGGGTCCCCAAGCAGGCCGGCGAGAAGCGCCCGGCGCGCGAGATCGGCGAGAACGACCGTGACTACTACCTCGAGCGGCTGTATCCCAGCTTCGGCAACCTGACGCCGCGCGACATCGCCTCGCGCCGGGCCAAGGAGGTCGTCGACCAGGGACGCGGCGTCGGCGAGCTGGCCAACGGCGTGTACCTCGACTTCGCCGGCGCGATCGGCCGGCTGGGCCGAAGCGTGATCGAGGAACGCTACGGCAACCTGTTCGACATGTACGAGCGGATCACCGGCGACAGCCCCTACGAGACCCCGATGCGGATCTACCCCGCGCCGCACTACACGATGGGCGGGTTGTGGGTCGACTACAACCTGATGAGCACCGTTCCGGGGCTGTTCGTGATCGGCGAGGCCAACTTCTCCGACCACGGCGCCAACCGCCTCGGCGCCAGCGCGCTGATGCAGGGACTGGCCGACGGCTACTTCATCCTGCCCTACACGATCGGCGACTACCTGGCGCGGGGCGGGATGCCGGCGGTGGCCGCCGACCACCCGGCCTGCCGGGACGTCGAGCGCGAGGTCGGCGAGCGGGTGGCGCGGCTGCTCGCCGCCAACGGCTCGCGCACGGTCGACGAGCTGCACCGCGAGCTGGGGCGGCTGATGTGGGACCATTGCGGGATGTCCCGCAACGCCGCGGGGCTGCGCGAGGCGCTGAACCGGATTCCCGAGCTGCGCGAGCGTTTCTGGCGCGAGGTGCGGGTCCCCGGGGCGGCCGACGACCTGAACCAGTCGCTGGAGAAGGCCGGCCGCGTGGCCGACTTCTTCGAGCTGGCCGAGCTGATGTGCCGTGACGCGCTGGAACGGGACGAGTCGTGCGGCGGGCATTTCCGGGAGGAGCACCAGACGCCCGAGGGCGAGGCGGCGCGGGACGACGAACGGTTCAGCCACGTCGCGGTCTGGGAGTACGCGGGGCCCGAGACCCCCGAGCGCCCGCACCGCGAGCCGTTGCACTTCGAGTACGTGCGGCCGTCCCAGAGGAGCTACAAGTAATGAACCTGACGCTCCACGTCTGGCGCCAGCGCGGGCCGCAGGAGCGGGGGCGCTTCGAGCGCTACGAGGCGCGCGGGATCAGCTCCCACGCGTCGTTCCTGGAGATGCTCGACGTGGTCAACGAGCAGCTGACCCGCGAGGGCCAGGACCCGATCGCCTTCGAGCACGACTGCCGCGAGGGCATCTGCGGCTCGTGCGGCATGATGATCAACGGCCGGCCGCACGGTCCCCACGGCGCCGTGACGGCCTGCCAGGTGCACATGCGGAGCTTCACCGACGGGGACACGCTGTGGATCGAGCCCTGGCGGGCCACGGCGTTCCCGGTGCTCAAGGACCTCGTGGTCGATCGCGGCGCGTTCGACCGGATCGTGCAGGCCGGGGGCTTCATCTCGGTCGGGACGGGCAACGCCCCCGACGCCAACGCGATCCCGGTGCCCAAGCCGGCGGCCGACCGCGCGATGGACGCGGCCGCCTGCATCGGCTGCGGCGCCTGCGTCGCGGCCTGCCCCAACGCCTCGGCGATGCTGTTCACCGCGGCCAAGGTCTCGCACCTCGGCCTGCTGCCGCAGGGCCAGCCCGAGCGGTACGCCCGGATCGGGTCGATGCTGGCGCAAATGGACCAGGAGGGCTTCGGCAACTGCACCAACCACGGGGCCTGCCAGAACGCCTGCCCGAAGGAGATCAGCGTCGATTACATCCAGCGGATGAACGGGGACCTGCTCCGGGCTACACTGCGTCCTGCAAGAACCACAGACTGAGCCGGCTGCCGGGCCCGCCTGCGCGCCGGGCCGCCGGTCTGCCACCCGCGCGCCGCGCGGCGGCGCGTGCTGGAGTGATCTCGAGATGAAGACCCTGAAGAGTTACGTCGGCGGCGCATGGCACGAGGCCGCGACCGGCCACGAGCCGCTTTACGACCCCTGCACCGAGCAGCCGATCGCCCAGGCCGCAAGCGCCGGGATCGACTTCGGCGCCGTGCTGGAGTTCGCCCGCGCCAAGGGCGGCCCGGCGCTGCGCGAGATGACGTACGGCCAGCGCGGGGAGCTGCTCAAGGCAATGTCGAAGGCGCTCTACGAGCACCGGGACGAGCTGATCGCGCTGTCGCTCCAGAACACCGGCACGACCCGGCGCGACGCCAAGTTCGACCTGGACGGCGCGACCGGGACGCTGAGCTACTACTCCTACCTGGCCGCCGAGCTGGGCGACGGCGGTCTGGCGCGGGACGGCGAGGGCACCAAGCTCGGCCGGTCGTCGCGGTTCTGGGGCCAGCACGTACGCGTGCCGCTGCGCGGCGCGGCGGTGCTGATCAACGCCTTCAACTTCCCGGCCTGGGGCTTCGCCGAGAAGGCCGCGGCGGCGCTGCTGGCGGGGATGCCCGTGATCGTCAAGCCCGCCACCAGCACCGCGATGGTCACCGAGCGCTGCATCGAGATCCTGGTCCAGGCGGCCGTGATGCCCGAAGGCGCGCTGCAGCTGATCTGCGGCTCGACGGGCGACCTGCTGCAGCGGTTGCGTTCGCAGGACGTGCTGGCCTTCACCGGCTCGGCGGCGACCGCGCTCAAGCTGCGCACGACGGAGAACCTGCCGGCGAACAGCGTGCGCGTCAACGTCGAGGCGGACAGCCTCAACGCCGCGGTGCTGGCGCCGGACGTCGAGCCGGGCTCGGAGACCTGGCGGCTGTTCCTGCGCGACGTCGTGCGCGAGATGACCCAGAAGACCGGTCAGAAGTGCACCGCGGTGCGGCGGATCATCGTGCCGGGCGAGGTCGCGGACCAGGTCCAGGAACAGATCGCGGGGCTGCTCGGCGAGGTCGTGGTCGGCAACCCGGTCGAGGCCTCGGTCACGATGGGTCCGCTGGCCACCGCCGATCAGTTGCGCGACGCGATCGAGGGCGTGGGCAAGCTGCGCCAGGCCGCAGAGCTGGTGCACGGGACCGGCGAGCGCGTCGACGGCGTCGGGGCCGAGCCCGGCCGAGGGTACTTCTTCGCACCGGCCCTGCTGCGGGCCGCGGACCCCGCCGGCGCCGGCGTGATCCACCGGCACGAGGTGTTCGGCCCGGTGGCGACGCTGCTGCCGTGCGGAGGCACGGCGCGCGAGACGGCGG
>JBFKMV010000255.1:0-5097 GCA_041629655.1 Candidatus Polarisedimenticolaceae bacterium | reverse complement strand
GTGGTGACGCGCAGGATCTCGTGGTTGTTGAAGTTGGTCACGTACAGCGCCCCGTCGCCGCCGAAGCTGATGCCGTTCGGACACGCGAACAGGTCGCTCTCGGCAAACGGTTCGGCCACGCCCTCGCGCGTGATCCGCGAGAGGGTGTTGCCCGTGCAGTTGCACACGTACGCCAGGTCGTCCGGGCCGATCGCGATCCCCACCGGACCGTTGAGCCCCTCCGTCACGAACGGCTCGACCTCGCCGGTGCGGCGGATCCGGGTGATCGTGTTGCCGAAGAAGTTCGCCTGCAGCACGTCGCCGCGCGCGTCGATCGCGACCCCGGAGGAGCCGTAGAGGCTGCGCGTCAACGTCGTGACCTGCCCGTCCGGGCTGATCCGCCACAGCGCGTCGCGGAAGTTGGCCACGTAGACGAAGCCCAGCCGGTCGACGGCGACGCCGCCCAGGTTTCCCCGCGCGTCCAGCTCCTGGTCCAGCGGTAGCGTGCCGAGCACGTCGGCGAACTCCGGAGCCTCGTCGACGGCCAGGGCGGCCGGAACGCCGGCGATCAGCGCGAGCAGCAGCGGTGCGAACCGGAACATGACGCTTCCTCCACCGACAGCATCTCACAGGATTGCTTTTCGGCGCAGCGGGCCCCAGGTTTGCGGTAGGACCTGGACCCGAGGAGGATCCCGTCATGATGCGCACTCGCCGCCTGGCCGCCCTCGCTGCAATCACCTGCCTGACCGCGCTCGCCCTCGCCGGCTGCGGCGCCGGCCAGGCCGGGTCGCCGGACGCCGCGGCCGCACCGGAGATGTCCGCCGCCGACTTCCAGCGGCAGTTCGAGGAGCAACGGCGCCGCGCGGAGGAGCAGCAGCAGCGCCAGGCCGAGCTGCTGCAGCGCCAGCGCGGTTTCGTCGCGGTGGCGTTCCGGGAGCTGGACGCCGAGGGCCGCGTCGTCGTGACGGTGACCAACCGGTCCGGGCGCGACATCGACGATCTGCGCGGCGGCTTCCAGGCCGAGGACGGCGAGGGCAACTGGCTCGCCTCGACGGGCTTCACCGAAGCCGTCAGCGGCAACGTGTTCCTGCCCGCCGGCGAGACCCGGGACTACACGCCGTTCGGCTTCGGCGACAAACCGGGGTTGGTCGAGCGACTGCGCAACGATCCCGCCGAAGTGAGATTCTGGTTCCAGGCCTTCGAGATCACGTACGCCGACGGATCGAAGGAGCCGGGGCTCGAGGGTTGATGCGCCCGGACCCCGTGTAGCTTCCGACCGGGTGCTTCCGGTCCGCGCCGTTTCGTGGCATGCTCTCCGGCCCGGCGCGCCGCCGGTTCCTGGTAGGAAGAAGCCGATGCCTCCATCGCTCCGTTGTCGGATCACGGGTTGTGACCTGGATGCCTGCGGGGTCTGTCGCCGTTGCGGCAGCGAGAGCAAGGCCCAGCATCAGTGGCGGGAGGCGGAGCGCAAGCGTCCCTGCTTCCGGCTCGAGACCTGCGAGGGCTGCGGGCAGGAGCGGGAGCAACCGGAGCACGACTGGGAGATGCAGGGCGACAACCTGAAGTGCGGCCGCTGCGGCATGTCGATCTGAGTCGACGCGGCGCCCTCAACGCTCCCGCGCGGCCTCGGTCTCGAAGTCGCCCGCCTCGGGCTGTCCGGGGTTCCAGCGCCCGCCGTCGTCGAACAGGTGCGGGTACGCGGCGCGCACCGCGCGGTCCATCCGTTCCAGCGGGAAGTCGGCGTGGCTGCCGTGGTCGTGTACGTATTCCATGTGCCGCTTGCCCTCGTGGTCGAACGGGTGCAGCAACGCGTCGTCCCTACCGTTGAACTCGAGCGGCTTGACGTCGAAACGCTCGCACAGCGAGAGGTTGAAGGTCGGCGTCGCCTTGACCCAGCGGCCGTGGAGCCAGAACTCGGTGTAGCCGTGGAACACGAACAGGTCGCTGCGCAGGATCGCCAGCAGCTTGCGGGTCGCCAGGTGGTTCCGCACGTCGGCGAAGCCGAGCCGGCTGGGGATGCCGACCGCCCGCGCGGCGGCGGCGAGCAGGATCGCCTTGGGCACGCAGAACGTCGCGTCCCGGCCGAGGATCACGCTGGCCTTGTAGGTCTCCGGCTGCATGCTCGAGGTGTAGGGGTCGTAGCGCAGCCGGTCGCGAACGTCGTAGAACAGCCGCACCGCCCGCGCGGCGTCGTCGGCCGCGCCGCGGGTGGTTTCGCGGGCGTACTCCGTCACGGCGGGGTGGTCGAAGTCGAGGAACCACGTCGGCCGGAGATACTCCCGGCCGACGCCGGGTCGCAAGGGGTCGGTCATGCTGCCTCCGTGGTGGCCGGAGTAGCGTAGCCAATACCGCCCAAACCCGCGACCCGGCGCCGGACCGCGCTACTTGACTTCCGCGAACATCCGGATCGTCGGGTCCTTCACGCCGTCCGCGGCCTTGGCCGCCGCTCCCTCGGGCGAGTCCAGCATCGCCTGGAGGGCAGCCATGTCCGCGACCTCGATCAACAGACCGGTCAGGTTGGGTTTGTCGACGCTCCGGAACACCCGCACGCTCGGCGCGCCGTGCTGCGCGAACAGTGCGTGCCGGCTGTCCGGCCCCTGCCAGGCCGCCAGCCACCGGTCGACGTCCTGCACCTCGTGGGTCACGACCATGGTCGTGGTCCCGGCGCCTGCCGCAAGGTCGCTGTTCCAGATGTCGTGGGTCATCAGCCACTGGCCGTCGACCTGCTTCCACAGCTCGACGAACTTGCCGCGGTCGACGACCGTGCCGTCCGGCATCGCGATCTCGTAGCTGCCGACCTTGTGGCCGATGTCGCCGGCCGTGACGGCCTCGATGTTCTCGAGCTTGCCCTTGACCCCGCTGGCGATCATCGCGCCGAAAACCGCTTCGACCCCGGCGCGGCCCTGGACCGTCTCGCCGTTGGGCGGCATCACGCGCGTGTCCTCGGCGTACGCCGCGGTCAGCGTTGCCGTATCGCCGGCGTTGAACGCGGTCTCCCAGGTCTCGGTCGTCGCCGCCAGCTCGGCACTCGGCTGCGCGGCCGGCGGGGCACAGGCGGCCAGCGCCGCCACCGCCGCCAGGAACAGCATCAACTTCAGTCCCCTCATTTCAGGCCTCCGTGGTGCGCGGACGCCGCCGGGTCCGATTCCGGCGCGGCGCCCCGCGCGAGTTCAGCTTACCCGGTTCCCGGGCGGCGGAGCTTAACAGATCCGCGGGAAGAGCGAGGCGTCAATCGCGTTATGCTGAGCGGTGCGAGCCCTGCGGGCCCGACGGAGCGATCCATGCGAATCCTGGGTGAGCGGTCCCTGGTCTCCCTGCTCAAGCTGGTGATCAACATCGCCTATTTCGGCTCGATCGCGCTGGGCGCGATCGTGGTCCTCGCGATCGTCCTGATCCTGGTGCTGCGGCCGGCCAACATGTCCCTCGGCCTGCCGGCCCAGTTCGACATCGACCCGTCGGTCTACGACGTTGCACCGCTGGAAGACGACGGTCGCGAGGTCGTGATCGAGCAGGCCCAGGGCCAGGTCAGGATCACCGGCGTCACCCCGTGGCAGGTGTTCCAGGGGCTGGCCCTGGCGGCACTGGGGCTGGCCGTGGCGGCGTTCGCCCTGGCGCAGTTCCGCGGGATCTTCCGCACGCTGAGCGCCCGCGAGCCGTTCGTGCAGGCCAACGTGCGGCGGATCCGCGTGCTGGGACTGTTGCTGATGTTCGGCGAGGTGGCCCGCGCGGGGGTGGTCTGGCTGTCGGCCTTCGGGGTGGCCCGCGCCTTCACGGCCACCGGCATCCGCTTCCGGGCCGACTTCCAGCCCAGCACGACGATGATCCTGGCCGGCGCGCTGCTGCTGGTGCTGGCCGAGGTGTTCCGCGAGGCGGCCTCGATGAAGCGCGATCTGGAGACGGCGCGCGAGATCCAGTTCGACCTGGTCCCGGACGAGGAGTTCCGGCAGGACGCCATCAGCGTCCGCTCCAGGATGCGCCCCGCCAACACCGTCGGCGGGGACTACTACGACATCGTCCCGCTGGGTGAGGGTCAGGTGGCCGTGGTGCAGGGGGACGTCGCCGGGAAGGGGATTCCCGCCGCGTTGCTGATGGCGGTGCTGCAGGGCAGTCTGCGCACGCTGCTCTCGGCCGGGTTCCGCGGCTCGCGGCTGGTCGGCGCGCTCAACGACTACCTCGACGCCAACACCCCGTCGAACCGGATGGTCACGCTGTTCTACGGCGAGCTGGACACCCGCAACGGCGAGCTGTCGTTCGTCAACGCCGGGCACAACCTCCCGTTCCTGATCCGTCGCGACGGCAGCCTGGCCCGGCCCGGCAGCTCGTCGATGGTGCTGGGCATCCTGCCCGGGAAGAGTTTCGAGGAGTCCGCGCTGCGGCTGGAGCCGGGCGAGCGGCTGCTGCTGTTCACCGACGGGGTCTCCGAGGCCTTCGACTCCCGGGACGTCGAGTACGGTGACGAGCGCGTCGCCGGCTATCTGCGGAGTCACGGCGCCGCGACGCCCGAGAGTCTGGTCGACGGGCTGGCCCGGGACGTGCTGGACCACTGCCGGCCGGCCCGGCCCACCGACGACATGACGCTGATGCTGATCAGCCGGGAGTGAACGGCTCCCGGTCAGTTCCAGCGCGGCAAGACCCGCCCCGCCGACGGCCCGCGGGGTGTGGAACTCGCGGCAGGATGGTAAGTTTCACGGGTGAGCGGCACGGAGAAGCGGACGCGCCCGATGCTGGACTGGCTGGCCAGGACCGGCGGGGTCGCCGTGGCGTACTTCGTGGTCGGGAAGCTCGCGCTGCTGCTCGCCATTCCGCCGGGATACGCAACGGCCGTCTGGCCCTCGGCGGGGGTGGCCCTGGCCGGAATCCTGCTGTTCGGGTTTCGCGTCTGGCCCGGAATCGTCGTCGGCGCATTCCTGGTCAACCTCCCGATCACGTTGGGATCCGACCCGGAGCTCGTTCTTCCGGCCGTGATCCTGCCGCTGGTGATCGCCGCGGGCTCCACCGCACAGGCCGCGACCGGGGCCCTGCTGCTCCGCCGTTCCGTCGGTTTCCCGCACACCTTCGATCATCCGACGGACATCCTCAAGGCGATGGTGCTGTGCGGCCCGGTGAGCTGCGTGATCG
>JBFKMV010000254.1:0-5103 GCA_041629655.1 Candidatus Polarisedimenticolaceae bacterium | reverse complement strand
GGCGAGATAATCTCGCCCGCGGCGCATCAGCGTCGCGAACGCCGCCTCGTCCCGGTCGTGGATCGCCCGATCCAGCCGTTCCACCGCGCTCTTGAGCGCGCGCAGCGCGTCGGCGCCGTAGTCGTTGAGCGCCTGGATCTCGAAGTACAGGTGCGGGTTGTCGCCGGCGACGAGGCGGGCCACCCGGAGCTGCGCGTCGAAGGTCGTGCTGGAGAGGGTCTGGAGCCGCGGCACCAGCTCTCCGCTCGCCGCCAGCGCCGTGAAGAAGACCAGGTTGAGGGCGTGCGACAGCCCGAGCACGTAGGCGATCAGCCGGTCGTGCTCGTCCAGCGACATCTCGATCTGCTCGGCCATGGTCGAGGCGAACAGCGAGCGCGCCTCCGCGGTCGCCGCGGGAACGCCGACGTCGACGAAGATCACGTGACGCCCGGAGAGCAACCGCGTCTCGGGCCCGAACATCGGGTGGAGCGAGCTGACGCGGCAGCCGGCGGCGACGAGGCGCGCGATCCCCTGCCGCAGCGGCGTCTTGAGCGAGCCGATGTCCACGACGAGACCCGCCGGCCGCAGCCCGGCCAGCTCCTCGAGCACGCCGGCGGCGACCTGGATCGGCGTGGCGACGACGATGATGTCGTGGTCCAGCTCCCCCGCCCGCCAGTCGGACCGGACCGGGTAGCCGGGGCCCGCGGCGGCCGGGTCGGCGATCTCGACGGCGAACCCCTGCGAGCTCAGGAACCCGGCGAACCACGAGCCCATCTTGCCCGCCCCGCCGATGATCAGGGCCCGTTTGCCCACCCCCTCGGTCCGGGCCGCGACGCGCTTGTGCTCCTGGTGCGTCAGGGAGGAGAGGATCAGGCGGCGCATCAGGTCCTCGGCCAGCTCGGGCTCCAGCCCCAGCTCCGCGGCCTGCTCGCGGGCGGCGCTCAGCACCTCCCGCTCGCGCTCGTAGTCGCGCGGGGAAACGGAGTTCCGGATCTTGTGCGCCCCGATCTCGGCGACGATCCGTTGGCGCTCGGCGACCAGCGCGATCAGCTCACGATCCACCCGCGTCAGACGCGCGCGCAGACGCTCGAGTGTCATCGACGTCCTCCCTGAAGGGGCAGAAACGAAAATGGGGCGGGTCGGACCCGCCCCATGGTGCCGATTCCGAACCGAGCGACGATCAGCAGTCGGGGTCGGCCCCGTCGATCAGGCCGTCGCAGTCGTTGTCGATCCCGTCACTGCACTTGGGACCCTTCTCCTTGCTGCTCGTCGGCACGCAGCCGCCGCCGCCGATGTCGATGCTGCAGCCGCAGGGCGGCTGGCCGACGCCGCCGCACTCCGAGCCGGTCCAGTTGTTGAAGCCCGCCTTGGCCACGTCGCCGACTAGGCTCTCGTAGAGCCCGTCCGGCGGGTTGTCCAGCGCGCAGCCGAGCCGCCCGCTGGAGCTGGTCGTGCCGGTGCAGCTCAGCGGCCCGAGCGGCGAGGTCGGGATGTCGATGGTGACGTCAGCGCTGGCCACGGCCCCGCCGCAGTTGTCGACGATGAACGTCTCGACCACGAAGTCGCCGGCGTTGGGACCGCTCGAGGGCTGGTCGCAGTTGGTCTGGTCCACGACCAGCGTGTCCGGCACGCAGCCGCCGCAGCCGTAGCCGTTGTTGTAGATGCAGTTGATGCCGTCGATGTCGTCCTGGGCCAGCGACTCGCCGTTGTTGCTGCACTGGGCCGTGGTGGCGAACATCGTGGCGTTGGAAACCGGGGTGTGCCCGAGGCCCAGTAGGTGGCCGACCTCGTGCACGGCGACGGACTCGATGTGCGACTCGCGGTTACAACCGTCGGGCTCGCTGTCCGAATAGAACTTGCCCTTGGGGTTGAAGAAGATGTCCGAGTCGGTGATCCCGCCGAAGGTGATCCCGTTGACGGTCTCGCTGCCGACAGGCGTCGTCGGGGTGAAGGTCACCGCCAGGCACGAGCCCGAGCAGCCGGTGCCGACGACGTTGAAGTGCAAGGTCGAGATCCCGTCGCCGACCGAGGCGGGCGGGCTGGCCACCAGCGTGGTCGTGGTGAGGGTCCCGGGAACCGCCGCGTTCCAGCTGCTGGCGATGGCGTCGACGATCTCGGTGACGCCCCCGTCTCCGTCATTCACGGCGGAGTGCCCGTTCTGGTTGACCTGGATTTCGCGCGGCAGATCGCCGGACAACCACTTCAGCGGCGGATCGAACAGCACGAACGCCGAGACGAAGCCGCTGGTGAGCAGGAGCGTGGCGATGAGGACGATGGCGAATCTCGTGTTCTTCATGATCGCCCCCTAGCTCGCCGGCCGCAGCGGGATGTTGACGTCGGGACCGTGCGCGATCTCGCGCGCGGCCGCCTCCACGGACATGCCGTTCGCCGAGCCGCCCTCGAGCCACTCGCGCTGCCGGTCGTCCGGCACGACCCGGGACTTGCCCTGGGCGTAGCCGAGCACCTTCGGCGTGCCGTCCTCCCAGGCGGTCAGGAAGACGAGCACCCGCTCGCCGACCTCGAACGCAGCCGCCCCGTGCGCGATCTGTCCCGAGCCGCCGATCGTGCCGCCGGGGGTCCGGAGCACGATCGTGTCCGCGGCCTGCCCGAGCAGCGCCCGCTCCACCCGCAACGTGACGTTGGAGTGGATGAAGTTGAGGCTCGGGTCCCACTCCCCGTCGACGGCGGTCACGGTGCCGATCACGATCGCATCGGCCTCGCGCCTGAGGTCCTCGAAGTCCATCCTGAGCAGTGTCGTCGCCCCGGCCAGGCTCACGCCCAGCAGCACGACGGCGCCGGCCAGCGCCAGTTTTCGTGTCATGGATTGCCCCCCAGATCGAAAGTCATCCTGGTCCAAGGTTACGGATTGGGGGACCATACGCCACGCAGGCGAGGAGGGTCAAGCGGTAGGAGCGGGCCTCGTTCAGCTCGGCTCGAGCACCTCGGATTCCCATTCCACGACCGTCGCGCGGGTCCTCAGGATCGAGGCCGGGTCCACGTCGTCGAACCGCACGGTGAAGGATCCGCCGCTGCCGGGGGCCAGGGCCTTCGGGCGGACGCGGGCGCGGGTCGTGGTCAGCACGTTGCCCGCCGCGTCGAGTCCGTCGACCTGCACGAACACGCGGCGAATCTCGCCGATGTCGGGGTTGACCAGGGTCCCGGTGACCACGACCCGCTTGTCGTCCTCGATCGAGGAGTCGAGCCGGGTGATGCGCGGCGTGAGCAGGCGCCAGCTCCGGATCGACTTCAGCACCTCCGGGGTGCCGAGGTGGCTGCGCTTGAGCTCGCGGGCCAGCTCGGTGGCCTCCGACTCGAGGCCGGCGAGCTGCAACACCCGCAAGGCGGTCAGTCGCGCCGCGACCTCGTCCGCTCCTTCACCGGCGAGCGCGGCCGTCAGCGCGGTGAACGACCCGTGCGTGGCGAGCAGCGCCTCGGCCTCGCGGCGCGCGTCGTCCTCGTCGCCGCCCACGGCGAGCGTGTCGGCGCGGCGGGCCAGCTCGGTCGCGGAGACCGCGGGCGCGGCCGGCGCGGCCTCGACGGGCTCCGCGGGCGGTTCGACCGGGGGTGGCGGCGGGGGCGCCTTCTCGCGCGGCATGGGTTTCGCTGCCGGCTTCGGTGCGGGAGCCGCAGGCTCCGGCTCGTCCTCCACCGCGTCCTCGCTCGACGGCGCGGGCTCGGGGAGCGCCCCGAGCGGATCGGTCGTGGCCGGATCGAGCTCCGCGCGCGCGACGGTGCTCTCCGTGGCCGGGCCGTGCGCGCCCGCGTCGGCTTGCCAGCCGGAGCCGGCGGACCACACGCCCGCGACGAAGGCCAGCACCAGGGTCGCCACCCAGGCCAGCGCGACGGCCGTGCGACGGGCAACGAGGATCGACGTTCGCCGCCGCTTCGGCGCCGGCGATCCATCGGGCCGGCCCGACGATGACATGCCATCCTGCACCGCATCCCTCCCCGGCGTCGGCCGAGCCGTCATCGTAGCGCATGCGGATCCCGGGCCGCCGCCGTGAAGAGTCTGCACGATTCGCGACAGTCTTTACACGGCCCACGGGGCCGGAAGGTCGCGCCGGGTGCGTCGCTCGGGGTCTTTTCGTTGGTACGCCGATTGCTCTTTCAAACGGTTTCGCATCCGGGCACCCACCTGCCCGCAACCCTGGACGAGGACACCGTGAGAACATCGACGCCGCCCGCCGCCTGGCTCGCGATTGCCGTGCTGGCCCTGACCTGCTCCGCCCCGGCCCTCGCCCAGGGCGCTTCCGAGCAGCTCGGCCCCCGCGTGACCGTGGCCTCGGGTTCCGACCCCGACGTCGCGATCGACTCCGCCGGAGGGCTGCACGTGGTCTACGCGCGCGCCGGCGCGACGTACTACCGGCAGGTCGACTACCCCGACAGCGTCGGCGCGGAGTACTACGTGGGCAGCGGCGACGACCCGCAGGTGGCGGTGGACAGCCTCGACCGGCCCCACGTGGTGATGGGCGCGGTGCGCTACTCGCGCTGGAACGGCTCCGGGTTCATTCCGCCGATCACGGTGGCCAACGCCTGGCGCAAGCCGCGGCTGGCCATCGATTCCCAGGACCGGGTCCACGTCACGGT
The DNA here is from genome assembly GCA_041629655.1 of Candidatus Polarisedimenticolaceae bacterium. GTDB lineage: Bacteria > Acidobacteriota > Polarisedimenticolia > Polarisedimenticolales > Polarisedimenticolaceae > JBFKMV01. The sequence goes on along the minus strand of JBFKMV010000254.1, from coordinate 537 downwards.
TTCGCGGATCGACAGCCCGCGGGTGATCCTGTACGTGATCGACGACGACGTCGTGATCTCCGGTCCCGACGCGGTGGGCGACGACAACAACGGCGCGATCGACTTCGACGGCGCCGACGTGGCCCAGCTCACCTGGCGCTCGTACTCCGTGTACCACAACACGTACACCATGGGCGGCGGCGCGGGAAGCTCCCAGTCGCTGCACCCGTCGAGCGACTTCTCCTGGATCGCCGTCGACCGCCGCGACGATTCGCTGCACGTGGTCAACACGGTGCGCTACGGCGAGGGCATCCACTACCGCGCCAAGACCGCTGCGGGCTGGGGCAGCACTCAGACCGTCGCTCTCGCCGAGGTGTCGGGCGTCGACGACGCCGACAACGTGGGGCCGACCATCGGCGCCGACGTGGACGGCTACAAAGTCGTGGCCTTCGCCGGGCGCGCCCGCGTGCCGTACTACTTCGTCGTCGGCCCGGACAACGTCCCCGGCGACACGTTCCCGCTCGACCCCGAGAACGGCTCGCTGTCGGGGGGCAAATT
>JBFKMV010000253.1:0-5119 GCA_041629655.1 Candidatus Polarisedimenticolaceae bacterium | reverse complement strand
GCCGTCACGGTGCGCGCGCCGGCCGAGGCGGTCTGGCCGTGGCTGCTCCAGTTCGGTCTCGACCGGGGCGGGTTCTACTCGTACGAGCTGCTGGAGCGGCTCGGCGGCATCGACGTCCGCAACGTCGAGCGCATCCTGCCCCACCTGCAGTCGCTGGAGGTGGGCCAGGAGATCAAGCTCCATCCGACCGCGCCCGGCCTGTTCGTCACCCTGCTGGCGCCCAACGAGCACCTCTGCAGCCGTACCTGGAGGGACGAGCGGGACCTGGCCGAGCGCGACCCCGCGATCGTGGGGTCGTTCTCGCTGTACTTGGTGAGGGAATCGACCGATTCTTGCCGCCTGCTGGTCCGCACCTGCAAGCAGCAGCGCCGGGCCCGGCCCCGGGGAGCCCGATTCGTCGCGGGGTTCCTCGAGGATCCACTGGACCTGGTGATGGAACGGCGGATGCTGCGCACCGTCCGCCGCCTGGCGGAGCGCCGGGGTCGCGTGAAGTGACTGGCCGGTGCCGCCGTCGGCCGGTTTTTCCCACTTGACAAAACGATCGGTCGTGCTATTATTAAAGCGTCCCCCGGTGGTTTTCCCTCTCCCGGGGAGGATTCAGGGAGGTGATTCGACCATGGAACAGCGAGAATCATCGGAATCCCGCACCGATATTAGCACGACCGATCGTAGCTCTTTCCGGCGCTCCGAGGTGCCCGCCTACCGGCTCGGTGCGTGCCTGGACCTGCTCCGCCTCGGCGCGAAGGGAGGCGCGGCCGAGATCCAGGTCTCGCAGGAGGAGCTCGACGCGGACCTGTTCTTTGGCCGCGACGACGACTGAAACGCGGCCGGCGCCGAGGAGCCGAGATGGGCAAGGGACGAGAGACCAAACGCGACATCCTGGGCCAGGCCCTGGACCTCTCGAGCCAGGTCGGGCTCGAAGGGTTGAGCTTCGGGGTGCTGGCCAGGAGCGCGGGGATGTCGAAGAGCGGCCTTTACGCGCACTTCGACTCCAAGGAGAGCCTGCAGTGCGAGGTGCTCGACACGGCGGCGCAGCGCTTCATCGATGTGGTGCTGGCGCCGGCGCTGAAGCAGCCGCGAGGCCTGCCTCGAATCCAGGCGCTGTTCGACAACTGGCTCGAGTGGGAGGTCGAGGAGCTGCGCGGCGGATGTCCGTTCGTGACGGCCTCCGCCGAGTTCGACGACCGCCCGGGACCGGTCCGGGACCGGCTGGTCGGCCACCTCAAGGACATGCTGGGAGCGATCGCGCGCGCCGCGCGGATCGCCGTCGAGGAGCGGCATTTCCGCGCCGACCTCGACACCGAGCAGTTCGCCTACGAGTTCTGGGCGGTCCTGCTGGCCTATCAGCACTACGTTCGACTTCTCGGGGACACCGGCGCCGAGTCGCGGGCGCGCGCGGCGTTCGCCGACCTCGTTCGCGGAGCGCGAGCTTAGGGCAGGGAAGCCGTCTCGCGGTCCGGTGGCCGACTCGAGAAGGCCTCCGAGCGCCGCCCTCAAAACGAGCTGCGTCCCTCAGTTGGTCCCCATCGCCATCTTGAATTTGACCTCGCCCTCGGGAGCAGCACTCGTCCCGGCCGGCGGCGCCACGCCCGGGTCGCTGTCGGTGAAGTTGGTCCACTCGGGGGTGTATCGGGAGGATCCGGTGTACGTGTCCCTCGTCGACACGAAGTCATCGAGAGAGAAGCCGGGGCCCGACGGCGGCTGACAGCTGCAGGAGACCCCGCAGCAGTCTCCCGGCGGCGGCGGGCAGCTGCACGACACGCCGCAGCAGCGCGGGCCCGCGGCCGACGGCTCCATGGCGCGGCCGAGCATCGAGAAGTCGGACTCGCGGTACTGGACGCCGCTCGGCCGGGCGTTGTTCCATCCGGGGTGCAGATCCTCGAACCAGAACTCGCCCTCGACCGAGCACTCCTGCAGCTCGCCGATGCCGATGTTCATGTCCTCGGTGCCGCCCTTCTCGCCCGACTCCTTCATCTCGCGCTCGACGGCGAACGAGAAGCTGTCGGCGACGAAGTACTGGGTTGCCGCGCTCCAGCCCCGGGTCGTCGGGGTCGTCGGCATCGCCGGGATCGGCTTGTGCTGTCGCTTGCCGGTTGCCATCCCGCTGGCGGCGTCGCGCGGGGCGGCCGCGGGCACCCCGACCTGCCGCGCCAGCAGGATGTGCTCGCGCGTCTGCGGCATCGGTCCCGAGGCGTTGCCGGCGCTGACCGGCGCGCCGACGCCAGTGGCGTAACGGCCCGAGGTGTAGACGCGGCCGGTGATGATCGGCCGATCCGGGTCGCCGTCGGCGAACCGTGACACGTAGCGCCCGTCGTCCGGGTCGAGGTAACGTAAGCCGCGCGCGTACATCCCGCCGAAGTCGGTCTTGGGCGTCGTGCCACGCGCGCCGCTCTCGGGGTCGTACCAGCGGCCCTGGAACAGCAGCCGGTTGCCGAGGTCGCTCTGCGCCAGGAACGTCCCGCCCGCTTCGGTCTTGTCGATGTTGGCGGCGTCCTGGAACACGGGCTTGCCGAACGGGTCGTAGGTCACCCGTTCCAGCACGTCGCCCGCCGCCGCCATCGGCGAGCCCGCGCCCTCGGTCAACAGCACCACGTTGCCGCGCGGGTCCTCGTGCAGGTACTGCGACGACCCGTCCGCGGGAAGCTGCCACACCGGCCCGCCCGGCCCGTAGACCACCTGTTGCGCGACGGCATCGACGGCGTCGCGCTGCTCGATCAGGTAGCCGCCGCAGAGCGGGGAGATGCACTTCCTCGCCGCGCCGGCGTTGACGCTGCGCTGGAGCTCGATCTTGGCGCGGTCGAGCTTGGACCCCATGAACTGCACGTGCTCGCGGACCTCGTGCTTCATGTTCTCGGGGTACTTGTTGTTCAGTGTTTCCTGCCGGATACCGGCGATGCCCACCCCGGGCGCCTCGTAGACCATCACGTCCGGCGTGTACAGGTAGCGCCGCGTCTCGTTCAGGTTGCCGCTGTTGCTGACCACGCGCGAGACGCGCCGCCCCAGCGCGTCGTAGTCGTACTCGGCGACCGGCGCCCCGGTGCCGGAGTCGACGAGTCGCCTCAGGCGGTTACGGTAGTCGTAGACGTACTGCAGCCTGCCGTCGGCGGTGCGGTTGCCGTTCTTGTCGTGGGCCCGGTTCTGCCCGTCGGGGCCCGGGATGCTCGCGTCGTCCCAGGCGTCGTCGGCCAGGCCGTCGTCGGTGCGCGCGCCGCCGCTCTGCGGCTCGTCGTGCTCGTTGAGGTTGTTGGGCGTGAAGTCGTAGGCCGTACCGTTGCGGGTCACGCGGACCCAGTTGCCCACACCGTCCAGCTCCCAGCTCTGGGCGTCGAGCGCGGGCCCGACGAGGTTCAGCGACGAGTCCAGCGCACCCTCCTGGAAGTCGACCAGCCGGTTGGCCGAGTCGAAGGCGTACAGCTCGCCGCGGGTCCCGCCGGAGGCCGGATCCGGGTGGTGCAACCGCAGCTCGTCGAGGCGGTTGCTGGCGTTGTCGTAGCGGTGCTCGAACCCGGCCAGCACGCCGCCGGCCGCGTCGAGGTGCCGCAGGCGCACGATGCGCCGGATGCCGTCGTAGCCCTCGTCCAGCGTGCCGGCGTCGTTGAGCATCGTCATCCGCACGCCGTTGCCGTACGCGCGCGTGTGGAGGCGCCCCATCCCGAACCAGTCGTAGTCCGCGGTCTCGGCCCGCGCCGCGTCGTCGATCGTGCGCAGCCGGTCTTGGGCGTCGTAGCCGTACTGGACTTGCCGACCCGTGGGGTAGACCAGCTCGACCGGCAGCATGTCGGCGGTCCAGCGCACGTCGACCAGCTTCTCGGCGCCCGGTCCCGTGCCGTAGCTTTGCTTCTCCTCCACCGCGCGACCCAGCGAATCGTAGATCCTCCGCACCACGGCGTCGTCGCCGGTGTCGGCCGGGTCGTTGCCGTCGGTGGCGCGCGTGATGCGACCCAGCCCGTCGTACTCGTAGGTCTCGAGCGTGGTGCCCTCGATGTCCGCGGCGGGGACGACCGTGATCTGCGTCAGGCGGTTGGCGTCGTCGTAGCTGTAGCCGGCGCTGCTGCCGTTGGCGTCGTCGTGCTGGGCCAGGTTGTGCTCCTCGTTCCAGAGGTATGTGGCCGAGGTGCCGTCGGCCTCGGTGCGCGAGACCAGCCGGTCCAGATTGTCGTAGCTGTAGGTCGTGGTGTTGAGCTTGTCGTCCTGGCTCTGGAGCCGGAGCGAGTTGCCGTCCCAGTCGTAGTGCACCGAGACCAGACCGTCCGTGTTGTTGGGATCGGCGCTGGTCGGCGCGGGCGTCGGCGTGCCGTCACCCAGGCCCGAAGCGGTCAGGATGCGATCGACGCGCAGCAGCCGTCCCGCCGCGTCGTACGCGTAGTCGGTGACGTTGCCGTGCAGGTTGGTCGGGCTGGTCATCCCGGCGCCGGCGCTCGAGCGACGGTTGATGGTCGGCCCGGGCGGGCCGTTGGGATCGCTGATCTTGATCGCGGCGTCCAGTGACGAGTACAGCCAGCGCGTCGTGTTGCCCACGTTGTCGACGCGCTCGACGCGCCGTCCCAGCGCGTCGTAGAAGTACGTCGTCAGGAACAGCTCGCTCGGCGGCCCGGGCGAAGTCGACAGCTCGGTCTCCGCCGTCTCGACCAGGTTGTGCTGGGCGTCGTAGGCGTACTCGAGCGTGCTGCCGTCGGGGGCGGAACCCCGCAGCACACGGTCGACGCCGTCGTAGTCGGTGCGCACGGTGGCCCCGCTGTCGCGCAGCAGGAAGCTCGGCCGGTCGTTGCGGTCGTACTCCAGGATCGTGTTGATCGCGCCGTCGCCCGGCAGTAGTGGCCCCTCGGTGATCACGGGCGGCCGTCCCGGCGCCGCCCCGGCGGGCACGAACAGCTGCTCGTCGATCCGGAACACGCGGCGCCGCTCGTCCCACAGGTAGGCCACGTCCCGCAGGTCCACGTTGGTCACGCCGCTGCGGTCGGGCGGTGTCGGGCCGCCCACCGGCCCGCGGTGCAGCGCCCGCACCACCTGGCCCACCGGGTCGTAGAAGTGCTCCAGCGTGTTGCCGACCTGGTCGATCACACGCACCGTGCGGTCGTGTCCGTCGTGCTCGAGATCGGTCGGGTTGCCGCGCCCGTCG
>JBFKMV010000252.1:0-5121 GCA_041629655.1 Candidatus Polarisedimenticolaceae bacterium | reverse complement strand
TACTCCAGGATGTCGGTGACCGTACCGGCCCCGACCGTCCGGCCGCCCTCGCGGATCGCGAAGCGCAGCCCCTTGTCCATCGCGATCGGCGTGATCAGCTCGATCTCCAGCGTCACGTTGTCCCCGGGCATCACCATCTCCACGTTCTCCGGGAGCTGCGCCACGCCCGTCACGTCCGTCGTCCGGAAGTAGAACTGCGGACGGTAGCCCTTGAAGAACGGCGTGTGACGGCCGCCCTCCTCCTTCGTCAGCACGTACACCTCGCCCTTGAACTTGGTGTGCGGCGTGATCGAGCCCGGCTTGGCCACCACCTGGCCCCGCTCCACCTCGTCCTTGCCCACGCCGCGCAGCAACAGGCCCACGTTGTCCCCGGCCTGACCCTCGTCGAGCAGCTTCTTGAACATCTCGACCCCGGTCACCACCGTCTTGCGCGTGTCGCGGATCCCGATGATCTCGACCTCCTCGCCCAGCTTCACGATCCCCTGCTCCACGCGGCCGGTCACCACCGTGCCGCGACCCGAGATCGAGAAGATGTCCTCGATCGGCATCAGGAAGCTCTTGTCCACCGCGCGCTCCGGCAGCGGCACGTAGCGGTCGACCTCCTCCATCAGCTTGACGATCCCTTCCTCGGCCTCCGCGTCGCCCTCGCCGGCCTTGAGCGCCGAGACCCGCACCACCGGAATGTCGTCGCCCGGGAACTCGTACTGGCTCAGCAGCTCGCGAACCTCCAGCTCCACCAGGTCCAACAGCTCCGGGTCGTCCACCATGTCGACCTTGTTCAGCGCCACCACGATCGCCGGAACCCCGACCTGCCGCGCCAGCAGGATGTGCTCGCGCGTCTGCGGCATCGGACCGTCGGCCGCCGAGACGACCAGGATCGCGCCGTCCATCTGCGCCGCGCCGGTGATCATGTTCTTGATGTAGTCGGCGTGACCCGGGCAATCCACGTGCGCGTAGTGACGGTTCTCCGTCTCGTACTCCACGTGCGCCGTCGCGATCGTGATCCCGCGCGCCTTCTCCTCCGGCGCGTTGTCGATCGAGTCGAACGAACGCACCGAGATCTTCGGGTTCTGCTTCGCCAACGTCATCGTGATCGCGGCCGTCAGCGTCGTCTTACCGTGATCCACGTGGCCGATCGTGCCCACGTTCACGTGCGGTTTCGAACGATCGAACTTCTCCTTGGCCATCGGTTCAGTCCCTCCGAGAATCGCTTCCGCTTACCGTTTGACCGTACCGGTAACCCGGGCCACGACTTCCTCGCTGATCGCCCTGGGCACCTCGGCATAGTGCAAAAAATGCATCGAATGGTTTCCGCGGCCCTGGGTGCATGACCGCAGGTCCGTGGCGTAGCCGAACACCTGGCTCATCGGAACCTGGGCCTGGATCACCTGCAGCCCACCCCGCACTTCCATGCTCTGGATCCGCCCGCGCCGCCCGTTGAGGTCGGCCACGACCTCGCCGGTGTACTCCTCGGGCACCAGGATCTCGAGCGACATGATCGGCTCGAGCAGCGCCAGGCCGGCGTCGCGGCAGGCGTCCTTGAACGCCATCGAGCCGGCGATCTTGAACGCCAGCTCCGACGAGTCGACCTCGTGGAACGAGCCGTCGTAGAGCGTGGCCTTCACGTCGCGCATCGGGTAGCCGGCGAGGATGCCGCCGTCCATCGCCTCCTCGATGCCGCCCTGAACCGCCGGGATGAACTCCTTGGGGATCGCGCCGCCCACGATCTCGTTCTCGAACGAGAGGCCGCCCTCGGTCGCGGCAGGCTCGATGCGCAGCTTGACGTGCGCGTACTGTCCGCGCCCCCCGGTCTGGCGCACGTAGCGGCACTCCGCGGCCGACCGCTTGGTGATCGTCTCGCGGTACGCGACCTGGGGCTTGCCGACCGAGGCCTCGACGTTGAACTCGCGGCGCAGCCGGTCGACGAGCACATCGAGGTGCAGCTCGCCCATGCCGGCGATCAAAGTCTGTCCGGTATCGCCGTCGACCTGCACGCGGAAGGTCGGGTCCTCCTGGACCAGCTTGGCCAGTCCCGCCGACAGCCGGTCCTGGTCGGCCTTGGTCTTGGGCTCGATCGCCAGCCGGATCACCGGCTCCGGAAACTCCATCGCCTCCAGCAGCACCGGGGCGCTCTCCTCGCAGATCGTGTCGCCGGTCGAGGCCGTGCGCAGCCCGACCACCGCCGCGATGTCGCCCGCCCAGACTTCCTTGATCTCCTCGCGTTTGTTGGCGTGCATCTTGAGCAGCCGCCCGATCCGCTCGCGCCGCTGACGCGCCGGGTTGTAGACGTGGCTGCCGGACTTCAACGCGCCGGAGTAGACCCGCACGAACGACAGGTGGCCGACGAACGGATCGGTCATGATCTTGAACACCAGCGCGCTGAACGGGGCCGTGTCGTCGGCGGGCCGCCGCTGGACGCTGCCGTCGTCGGGATGCTGGCCCTCGATCGGCGGCACGTCGATCGGGGCGGGCAGCAGGGCCACCACGGCATCCAGCAGCTGCTGGACGCCCTTGTTGCGGAAGGCCGCCCCGCACAGCACCGGCGTCAGCTCGAGCCGGATCGTGCCGGTGCGCACCGCGGCCAGGATCTCTGCGGGCGAGATCGCCTCGCCGGCGAGGTATTTTTCGAGCAGCGCGTCGTCGACCTCGCACGCGACTTCGACCAGCCGCTCGTGGGCCTGCTTGGCGGCCGCCTGGTGCTCGGCCGGGACCTCGACGGTCTCGAACTCGAGCCGGGTCGGATCGCTCCACACGTGGGCCTGCATCCGGACCAGGTCGATCACGCCGCCGAAGTCCTCGCCCGATCCCAGCGGGAGCTGTAGCGGCACCGGGCGCGCGGCGAGCCGCGTGCCGATCATCCCGCACACCCGGTCGAAGTCGGCGCCGACGCGGTCCATCTTGTTCACGAAGGCGATCCGCGGAACGCGGTACTTGTCGGCCTGGCGCCACACCGTCTCGGACTGCGGCTCGACCCCGCCGACCGCGCAGAACACCGCCACGGCGCCGTCCAGCACGCGCAGCGAGCGCTCCACCTCGGCGGTGAAGTCGACGTGGCCGGGGGTGTCGATGATGTTGATGCGGTGGTCCTGCCAGTAGCACGTCGTGGCGGCGGAGGTGATGGTGATCCCGCGCTCCTGCTCCTGGGCCATCCAGTCCATGGTCGCGGTCCCGTCGTGGACCTCGCCCATCTTGTAGGTGATGCCCGTATAGAACAGGATCCGCTCGGTCGTCGTCGTCTTACCGGCATCGATGTGGGCCATGATGCCGATATTGCGGATCCTCTCTAGAGGAGTCTTACGTGCCACTTCAAAGAACCACGCGCCCCCGCGGCAAAGCCGCGGGTCGCAAACAACGCCTCGCCGGGCGAGGCCCTTCGGTCGTCCGCCGACCGCCCCCTACCAGCGGTAGTGGGCGAAGGCCTTGTTGGCCTCGGCCATGCGGTGTGTATCTTCCTTCTTCTTGAACGCCGAGCCCCGCTGGGCCGAGGCGTCCATCAACTCGTTGGCCAGCCGCTCGCGCATCGAGTGCTCGGCGCGGCTGCGCGAGTAACCGATCAGCCACCGGATGGCCAGCGCCGTCCGGCGGGCGGGCCGGACTTCCACCGGCACCTGGTAGTTCGAGCCGCCGACGCGGCGCGACTTGACCTCGAGCACCGGCTTGACGTTGTCCACGGCCTTGCGGAAGACCTTCATCGGGTCTTCCTTGGTGCGATCCTGGATCGTCCCCATCGCGCCGTAGAAGATGCCCTCGGCGGTGGACTTCTTGCCCTTGATCATCAGGCAGTTGATGAAGTTCGTCACCAACGGCGACTGGTACATCGGGTCGGGCATCGTCGGCCGCCGGGGTATGTTGCCTCGCCTGGGCATGGCTAAACGCTCCCTCTCCTCAAGACTTGGGCCGCTTGGCCCCGTACTTGGAACGGCTCTTGCGCCGCCCGTCGACGCCCATCGTGTCCAGCGTGCCGCGAATCACGTGGTACCGCACGCCCGGGAGGTCCTTCACGCGGCCCCCGCGGATCATCACGATCGAGTGCTCCTGCAGGTTGTGCCCGACCCCCGGGATGTAGGTCGTGACCTCGATCCCGTTGGTCAACCGGACGCGCGCGACCTTGCGCAGCGCCGAGTTGGGCTTCTTGGGCGTCGAGGTATAGACCCGCACGCAGACCCCCCGCTTCTGCGGGCACGAAGCCAGCGCGGGGCTCTTGGTCCGGCTCTTGATCCGGGTCCGGCCCTTGCGGATCAGCTGGTTGATGGTCGGCACAATCGATACTCCCGTCAGCGCGAGGATCCCGGTCCACCGCCACAATCCGGCGGCACCCCTTCCCCTCGCTCAGGCTGACGCAAAACCCCGAGATACTAGCAAAGCCGTGCGCACGCGGTCAAGCCCGGCGGCGGACGGCCACGAAAACCCCACTCCTCAGGCCGGCTTGGTCGGCTCGCTGCCTGCCGCCGCGGCCGCCGCCTGCCGGATCATCTCCGCGAAACGATCGGAATCCAGGTCCACCTCGGCGTCCAGGATCTCCTCCGGCTCCTCCTCGGGCGGCGGCGGAGCGTCCGGCTCGATGCGCAGCCGCCGGTAGTGCTCCATGCCGGTCCCGGCGGGGATCAGCCGGCCCATGATCACGTTCTCCTTCAACCCGCGCAGCTGGTCCACCTTGCCCGAGATCGAGGCCTCGGTCAGCACCCGCGTCGTCTCCTGGAAGCTGGCCGCCGAGATGAACGAGTCGGTGGACAGCGAGGCCTTGGTGATCCCGAGCAGCAACGGGCGTCCCCGCGCCGGCTGGCCGCCGGCCGCCAGCACCCGCTCGTTCTCCTCCACGAAGCGGAAGCGGTCGACCTGCTCGTCGACGATGAACTCCGTGTCGCCGGGGTCCTCGACCTTGATCCAGCGCATCATCTGCCGGACGATGATCTCGATGTGCTTGTCGTTGATGTTGACGCCCTGCAGCCGGTACACCTCCTGGATCCCGTCGAGCAGGTACTTCTGCAACTCGCGCTCGCCCAGGATCTCCAGGATCTTGTGCGGGTCCTTCGGTCCGTCGGTGAAGGCATCGCCGGCGCGCAGGCCTTCCCCTTCCTGCACCGTGACGTGGAGCCCCTTCGGGATGGAGTACTCCCGCTC
>JBFKMV010000251.1:0-5179 GCA_041629655.1 Candidatus Polarisedimenticolaceae bacterium | reverse complement strand
GATGTCGGCCGAGGCCAAGCTCAAGGTCGATCTGGCCGACCGGCTCGCCAGCTGCGGCGCGTCGGCGTGCCTGGGCGACTACCTCGAGCTGTCCGGCACGAGCATGGCCGCGGCGATGGTCACGGGCGCCGCGGTGCGCATGATCGGCCGGGACCCGACGCTCAACCCGGACACGGTCAAGGCGCGGCTGATGAAGTCGGCGCGCAAGATCGCGGCCTCGCCGGTGGAGAGCGGAGCCGGCGTGCTGGACGTCCGCGCGGCGCTCGATGCAACCGGCGTCACCAGCTCGGCGCTCTCGCCCAAGATGGCGCGCTCCGAGGAGGGCAACGTGATCCTGGTCGAGAACACCTCGCTGCTGTGGGGCGGGGAACAGTGGGCCGCCGGCTACATGTGGGCCGACGGCTACATGTGGTCGGACGGCTACATGTGGGCCGACGGTTACATGTGGGCCGACGGTTACATGTGGGCCGACGGCTACATGTGGTCGGACGGTTACATGTGGGCCGACGGCTACATGTGGGCCGACAGCTACCTGTGGTCGGACGGCTACATGTGGTCCGACCGCGTGAGCAACGGCGATCCGCTGTACCAGATGAGCGCCCAGTCCGCCGCGGTGAGCGACGATCTCGGCACCTCGTCGCTGGCCACGGGGGCCGACGACCGCTGACCGATTCCCCCGGTACCTCTTGACGGCCTGCTCGCCTGCCCGGCGGGCAGGCCGTTTTGCTTTGGCGCGGCAAGCGCGCTCACAGCATCCCGAACTTCTTCATCCGGTAGCGCAACGCATCGCGGCTGATGTCCAGCAACCCCGCCGCGCGGGTCTGGTTGCCGTCGGTGGTCTCGAGCGCCTGGCGCAGCAGATCGCGCTCGACCTCGCTCAGCGAGACGCCGCCCTCGGGAAGCGCGAAGTGGGCCGTCCGGGGCGCGGTCTCGGTTGCGGTGCCCGACGCGGCGGCCCCGGGGCCGGGCGACGAATCCCTGGACGCGCGGGCACGCGGCGCGGCGTGCACGATCTCCTCGGGCAGATCGGTCACGTCCAGCTCCTCGCGTTGCTCCAGGATCATCGCCCGCTCGATCACGTTGCGCAGCTCGCGCACGTTGCCCGGCCAGTGGTAGCGGGTCAGGCAGCCCAGCGCCTCGGGCGTCACCCCGTGGGTGCTCTTGTGGAACTCGCGGTTGAACTGCGCGACGAAGTGCCCGACCAGGTCCGGGATGTCCTCCGGCCGCTCGCTCAGCGGCGGTAGCTCGATCGGCACCACGTTGAGGCGGTAGTACAGGTCCTCGCGGAAGTCGCCCTGGCGCACCGCCCGCTCCAGCGGACGGTTGGTCGCCGCGATCACCCGCACGTTGACACGCAGGTCCCGCCCGCCGCCGAGCCGCTTGAAGGTCTTCTCCTCCAGGAACCGCAGCAGCTTGGCCTGCAGCGTCGCCCCCATGTCGCCGATCTCGTCCAGGAACACCGTCCCGCCGTCGGCCAGCTCGAGCAGGCCCTTCTTGAGCCGCTTGGCGTCGGTGAAGGCCCCCGGCTCGTGGCCGAACAGCTCGGACTCCAGCAGCGTCTCCGGCAGCGCCGAGCAGGTGATGTTCATGAACGGCTTGTCGGCACGGTCGGACGCCTGGTGGATCGCCTTGGCGGCCAGGTCCTTGCCGGTGCCGGACTCGCCCTGGATCAACACCGTCGCCGCGGCGGAGCCGGCGACCTTGTGGATCAGCTCGAGCAGCGCGCGGATCGCGGGCGAGCGGCCGATGATCCGGGCCGAGCCGAACTGCTTCCGCTGCTCGCTGCGCAGCCGGCGCACCTCGCGGCGCAGCCGCGTGGTCTCGAGCGTGCGGGTGATCGCGGCCAGCAGCTGCTCGTGGTCGATCGGCTTCTTCAGGTAGTCGGCGGCCCCCAGCTTGAGCGCCTCGACCGCGCTGTCGACCGAGGAGTAGGCGGTCATCAGGATCACGCCGGTCTCGGTTCCTTCGCGGCGGATCCGGCGCAACACCTCCAGCCCGTCGAGGTCCGGCAGCCGGTAGTCCAGCAGCACCAGGTCGGGGTCGTCGCGGCGCACGCACTCCAGCGCCTCATCGCCCCGCTCGGCCTCGGTGACCCGGAATCCGGCCTGCTCCAGCCGGTCGTGCAGCGTCATCCGGATCAGCTTCTCGTCGTCCACCAGCAGGATCTTGTCGGTCGCGGTCATCAGACGTCCCTCGGCAGTGTGATGGTGAACTCGGCGCCGCCCCCGTCCGGGTTGGCGGCCTCGACGGTTCCGCCGTGCGCCAGCACGATGTTGCGGACGATCGCCAGGCCGAGCCCGGTTCCCTGGGCGCGCGTGGTGAAGAACGGCTTGAAGATGCGGCCCAGCGCGTCCGTGGCGATTCCGGGGCCGCTGTCGCGGATCCGGAGTCGCACGTCGCGCGGCAGCAGGTCGGTGGTCAGGGTCAGGGTGCCCGCGTAGTCCATCGCGTGCAGCGCGTTGATCGTGACGTTGAACAGCACCTGCTCCATCTGCTGCGGGTCGAGCCGCACCGGCGGCAGATCGGGTGCCAGACGGCGCTCGATCCGCACGCGCTGGGTGCGCGTGTCCTCGGCCAGCACGGCCAGCACGCGGTCGATCAGCCGGTGCAGGTCGGTGGGCACCGGGGCGGTGGGCTTGGGGCGGCCGAAGGTCAACAGGTCCTCGACCGTGCGGTTCAGCCGGTCCACCTGCAGCACCGCCTCGCGCGCCATCTCCCGCCGCGGGTGCTCCTCGGGGTAGTGGGCGGAGAGGATCTCGCAGGCGCCGCGGATCCCCATCAGCGGGTTGCGGATCTCGTGGGCGACCTGGGCCGCCATCTCGCCCACCGCGGCCAGGCACTCGCGCTCCAGCAAGCGCGCCTCGAGCTCCTTGATCGCGGTCACGTCGCGCACGATCCCGGTGCTGCCCTGGTAGCGACCCTCGGCGTCGAACAGCGGCGAGCGGGTGATGCGGACGTCGATCCGGCGGCCGTCGCGGCGCAGGCGCGTCGCCTCGTAGTCGCGCACGGTCCTTCCGGCGCGCAGGGCGGTCTCGGTGCGGTCGAGCTCCTCGCGCACCTCGGGCTCGGGCGGCAGCAGCTCGTAGATGCTGCGCCCCAGGATCTCGTCCGCGCTCCAGCCGTAGATCTGCTCGGCCGCCCGGTTCCACGAGGTCACGTGGCCTTCCGCGTCGAGCGTCACGATCGCCTCGCCCGAGCCCTCGATGATGCTGGCCAGGAAGTCGCGGGTCGTCTCCAGGGCGTCCTGGCGCAACAGCAGGCGTCGCTCGTACTGTTGCCGGTGCAGCAACGCCAGCCACGCGATCACCGAGACCATCACCAGCGTGATCGTCACGGTCCGCACCAGCGGGTAGACCACTCCCGCTCCGCCGGCCTGGAGCGCGGGGAACAACCGCTCCACCAGGCGGGTGACCAGGATCACCACGCCCATCGCCACGGCCGGGAAGACCACGAAGTGCCACAGGCGCACGCCGTCGGGGAACCACCTCACCGGCCAGCTGCGCCCGGAGGCCTGGCGCGCTGCGGCGCGTACCGCCAGGGTGTTCACGGTCGTGCCTCCTCCGGCGACGGTGCTTCGTCCCGCGACGGTCCCGGCGCCCCGGCGAACCCCGCGAAGACCTGCACCCTGTTGTCGAAGCCCTGGCTGACGTAGACGCGGCCCGCCGGATCGAGCGCCAGGTCGGCCGGCTGGTAGAAGCGCCCGGGCGAGGAGCCGATGCCGGAGAACTGGCGCAGGCAGGCGTTGCCGTCGGGTTTCCAGACCATGCCGACGTTGCGCTGCTTGTCCAGCACGACGACGTTTCCGTCCACGTCCAGGGCCGCCGCCACCGGGAACGCCGTCTGGCAGGGCGAGGTGCCCTTGAGGCCGATCCCGCCGCGTTGCCGGCCGTCCAGATCGTACAGCCGCACGCCGCCCTCCATCGGCAGCGCCACCAGCACCGTCCCGCCGTAGACGTCGACGTGCCCGAGCAGCTGCTCGAGTGCGTCCTGCTCGTCGAGCCCCTCGGCCAAGTCGACCGAGTCGCGGAGGCGACCGTCGACCCCCGCGATCCACAGCCGCAGGTTGGCCTGGTCGAGCACGAACAGCCGGTCGCCGTCGGGGGACAGCGCCAGCGAGACGGGCTCGGGCGTCGCGGCGCCTCCGGGAAACCCGGTCAGCCGCACCGTGCCGAGCCGGCGGCCGTCGAAGTCCAGCAGTAGGATCGTGCGCAGGCCGTCCTGCAGCGCCAGCAGGTACAGGTAGCCCTGCGGGTCCACCGCCACGTCGAACGGGGTCTGGAACATCTCGCCACCGGGGATCTGGTACCGGAACATCCCGCGGGCGTCGAAGATCGCCAGCCGGTTGTTGTTCCGGTCGCACACGAACACCTCGCCCGTGTGGAGATCCGCATGGATCGAGAGCGGATGCCAGAAAGCGTCGCCGGCGGTGGGCATCTCGAGCCGGCGCTCGTAGCCGTCGGGGCCCGCGGCCGCGATGGCACCGACGGCCGCCGCGATCAAGAGCGGCAGGAGACGCCGGTGTCGGGTCGCGCGGATCACGGCGTTGCTCCCACGGCGCGCCGGAACAGCTGCACGCGGCCGTTGCCGAGATCCGCCACCGCAACCGAGCCGTCGGGAAGCAGGGCGATCCCGGCGGGCATCCACAGCAGCCCGGCTTCCCAGCCGCGCCGGGCCGCGCTGCCGACCAGGCGCCCCGTCCCGTCCAGCACGACCAGCCGTCCCGCGTGCCGGTCGACCACGATCCGGTCCCCGCCGGGTTCGACGACCGCGGCCACCGGCCAGGCCGGCACCGGGGGCTCGGCCGGCACGGCGATCCGCTCCCGCTCGGTGCCGTCGGCCGCGAACCGCACCAGCTGTCCCGCGTCGGGGTAGACGGCGTCGAAGCCGCCGCCCGATGTCGCGACCAGCGCCACGATGCGGCCCGGCGCCGGCACCCGCGACTCGACGCTGCCGCCGGTGCCCAGACGCAACACCTCGGCGCCGGCCACGTCGTGCACCAGCACGCCGCCGCCGGGGACCGGTGCCAGCGCTCCGGCCACGGCGCCGCGGGGCAGCGCGACGTTGCGCAGCCGCAGCGTCTCGCCGTCGGTGGCGACCAGTCCCAGGGCGCCGCGCAGCGAGACCACGTAACGTGTGCCGTCGTAAGCCACCGAGCGCGGCGCCGCGGGGAGACCGACCG
>JBFKMV010000250.1:0-5327 GCA_041629655.1 Candidatus Polarisedimenticolaceae bacterium | reverse complement strand
CTTTCGAGATCGGGGCTGGGCCGTTTCGGATTCTACGGACCGGCGAACTCCCAGTCCAGCAGGAACCGAACCATCTCCGCCGAGTCGTTCAGGCTCGCCACGTGCAGAGCGGTAAAGCCGAAGTTGTTGGCGGCGGTCACGTCGATACCTCTCTTGACGAGCTGGCGCGCGGCCTCGGTATCGGAACGATCGCAGCAGTCTACCGCGTCTGCGCCTCTGGCAACCCGGCCTTCGCCAGGCCCTCGATCAGCTGGTCGGTGAACGACTCCGAGAAGGCGTGGCGCTCGATCAGCTCCTGGCGGACGGTGTCGATGTCCAGGCCGACGCAGCCCGCCTTCTTGCACAGCTCGTCCCACAGCTCGCGGAGCTCCTCCAGCGCGGGCGCCGCCTCCTCCACCCTCCCGAGCTGCCCCAGCGTAGCCGCGAGTAACAGCGGCTCGCGGAAGTCCGGACCCGCCACGATGCCGCCCAGGGAATGGACCAGCGCCTGCTCGTAGCGTCCGTGGAAATAGTGGTCGACGAACATCGGCATGTCGGAATACTCGGGCGGGTGCGGGTTCAGCTCGATCGCCCGGGTCGCCATCGCCACCGCGGTCTCGAACTCGCCCTGGTAGGCGAGGTAGTTCGACAGCAACGACATCACGATCGGGTTGTTGGGGTTCATCGCCGCGGCGCGGCGCATCTCGGGCAGCGCCCGCGCGGTATCGCCGGCGAACAGCAACGCGAACCCCAGGTTGGCGCGCGCGAGCTGGTCGCCGCCGTCGAGCTCGACGGCGCGCTCGCCGCGCCGCACCGCCCGCTCCACCGAGTCGTACTCGCCCCGGGGCTCGTTCCAGCGGTGGTGGTACTGGTCGGCGTAGAGGTACGCCAGCCACGCGAGCCCGGTAACGTAGTCCGGCTCGGCCTCGACGACCCGCTCCATGCAGGCGCGGGCGGCGAGATGGTTCTCGGCGGTGTGGGACTGAAGGTACTCGTAGACGCGGAACACGCAGTCGTAGCTGTCCAGGCTGGCCGGCGGCTTGCGCCGCCCGCGCGGCAGCTCCGTGCGCGCCAGCACGCCGGAGGACCCGGCGATCTGGCTCACCACCTGCTCGGTCAGCTCGTCCTGGAGCTCGAACAGGTCGCGCGCGGTCCGCTCGCTGTCGAAGGACTCGCCCCACACCGACCGGCCGTCGCGGCCGTCGTGGAGCTGCACGTTGACACGGATGCGCTCGGACGACGACTGTACCTGGCCTTGGAGGACGTAGCGCACCCCCAGCGCCCCGCCGACTTCGCGGGCGTCGGGGTTGCTCTTCTCGCACGGCCCCGAGCTACACGGCATCACGGCCAGCTCGCCGAAGCGCGACAGCTCGGTCACGATGTCGCGGGTCAGCCCGTCGCTGAAGTAGCGCTGCTGCTCGTCGCCGCTGGCGTTGGCAAACGGCAGCACCGCGATCTTGAGGCCGGAAACCGCGGGCGCCCCGGCGGACGGGTCACCGGGGGCTTCGCTGTCGCGCGCCTGCCAGACGCCGACGGCGATCAGCAGCAGGACGACTGCCGCGCCGGCGACGAGAAGCCCCCGCCGCGACGCGGGCCCCCCCGAGCTCTCGGCGGCACGCTCCGCGACCGCGGCACCGCCCCCGCCGATCTCCGCAGCCAGGTTCTCGAGCTCCGTCCCGAGGCTGCGCGCCTTCTGGAACCGCCGCTCCGGTTCCTTCTCCAGGCAGCGCGCGATGATGCGCCCGAGCTGCCGCGGCTGCACCGGCTTGACGTCGATCAGCGACGGCGCCGGGTCCTTGATGATCGAGGACAGTATCGACATCGGGTTGTCGCCCTTGAACGGGCGTTCGCCCGTCGCCATCTCGAACAGCATCACGCCCAGCGAGAAGATGTCGCTGCGCTCGTCGGCCGGCTTGCCCTGCGCCTGCTCGGGCGACATGTAGCGCGCCGTACCCATCACGACGCCGGCGCCGGTCCGGGTCGCCGTGGGCGCGTCGTCGGTCGCCGCCTCGGGGTTGCCGGCGACCTTGGCCAGCCCGAAGTCGAGGATCTTGACCCGCCCGTCCTCGTCGAGCATCACGTTGTCGGGCTTGAGGTCGCGGTGCGTGATCCCGCCCGCGTGGGCCTTGGCCAGCGCGTCGACCAGCGGGATCGCGAGCTCCAGCACCCGCTCGACGGACAGGCCACCCTGCGGGATGTGCTCGCGCAACGAGACGCCCCGCACCAGCTCCATCGTGATGAAGCGCGTGTCACCGTCCTGCTCGATCGCGTGCACGGTCACGATGTTGGGATGGTTCAGCGCCGCCACCGCCTTGGCCTCGCGCTCGAAGCGCGCCAGCCGTGACGCGTCGCCGGCCACGTGGTCGGGCAGGATCTTGACGGCGACCTCGCGGTCGAGCCGCGTGTCCGCCGCCCGCCACACCACACCCATCCCGCCCTCGCCGATCTTCTCGATCAGGCGGTAGTGCAGCAGGGTCTGGCCGGGTTCGATCGGCATCCAGGAGGCTCCGCGGATCGGTGCGATTCGCCCAGTCTAACCCGAACCGACAGGAGCGCCCCGCTACCCGCCCCGGTCGATCCGCTCCAGCAGCCTGTTGAACCGCGGATCGTCGCGGATCGGGTCGAAGCGCGGGTCCTGGCCCAGGAACACCATCCAGTGCGCACGCTCGTCGAGCGCCTGCCCGAGCCACTCGAACGCGGCGTCGACCTCGCCGAGGGCGCAGTGGATCAGCGCGATGGAGAGCGCAGGCACGTAGCGATCGCCGCTCCGCTCGTCGACCAGCACGGCGAGCATCCGTCGCGCCTCGTCGTGGTTGCCGGCGGCGGCGTGGCCGTGGGCCAGCTCGGCGCGGGAGAACGGCGTGCCGCCGGCGATGTGCGAGGCGTGCGCGAGCTCGACGAGCGCGGCGTCGGTGTGGCCGTCGGCGAGGTAGGCCCAGCCGCACCACAGCCGGCCGGTGAAGAAGTCGGCGTCCATCTCCTGCGTCTTCTTCAGCACCGCGACGGCGCGGCCGTAGTCCCGGCGCAGCACGTGGATGAAGCCGACCGCGGAGTTGATGATCAGCGACAGCGGGTCCAGCTCGCGCGCCTTGCGCATCTCGGCCAGCGCCTCGTCGAGCCGCCCGCGGCCGAGCAGGTTGGCGTACCACTGGTGGGCGATGCTGTAGCCGGGGTTCAGCTCCAGCGCGCGGCGGAACGACCGCTCGGCCTGGTCCCACTTCCAGTCGTGGAAGAACGAGACGTAGGCCAGCGAGTTGTGCGCCTCGGCCAGCTCGGGGTCGATCTCCAGCGCCCGCCGCGCCGCCGCGCGCGCCTTGGGAAACGCGTCGGTCGGCGGCAGGCCGCAGTACCAGCCGAGGATGCTGTACGAGTCGGCCAGCCCGACGTAGGCCAGCGGATACGTCGGGTCGAGGGCGATCGCCTCGTTGAACTGCTCGATCCCCTTGTGCAGCGCGGCGTCGGTGCGGCGGTTCCAGTGGAAGCGGCCGCGCAGGTACGCCTCGTGGGCCCGCGGGTCGACCTGGCGTGCCCCGCCGAGGCGCCGCCGTTCCTCCGGCGTCAGCTTGACCCGCACCTCCTTGGCGATCGCCGCGGCGACCTGGCTCTGGAGCGTGAAGATGTCTTTCAGCTCGCCGTCGTAGCTGCCGGCGAACAGGTGCTGGTCGGTGGCCGCGTTGACCAGCTGCGCCGTGATGCGGACCTGGTCGCCGGCGCGCATCACCGAGCCCTCGACCACGGCGCCCACGCCCAGCTCGCGCGCGATCTCGCGCAGCGGCTTTGTCACGTTCTTGTACTGCATCACCGAGGTGCGCGAGATGACCTTGAGCGCCCCGATGCGCGCGAGATCGGTGATCAGCGCCTCGGTCATGCCGTCGGCGAAGTACTCGTGCTCCGGCCCGCCGCACAGGTTGGCCAGCGGCAGCACCGCGATCGAGCGCAGGTCGAACGGATCGTCCTCGGCGATACGCCCCCCGCTCGACGACAGCTCGAGCTGCAGCTCGTCCAGCTCGTTGCGCAGGTCGAGCGCGGTCTGGAAACGGCGCCGCGGGTCCTTCTCCAGGCAGCGGTTGACGATCCGGCCGAGCTGCCGCGGCAGCTCCGGGTCGACCTCGTTCACCGGCCGCGGCGTGTCGCGCAGGATCGCCGAGACCACCTCGGCCGAGCTGCGGCCCTGGAACGGGTGCCGGCCCGTCGCCATCTCGTACAGCATCACGCCCAGCGAGAACAGGTCGGTGCGCTGGTCGACGCGCGCCGCCTGGAGCTGCTCGGGCGACATGTAGGGAACGGTGCCGACGACCACGCCCTCCCGGGTGATCGTGCGCGTCGCCTGGTCCTCGACCTGCGCGCCGTCCGCGCCGAGCAGCAGGGCCAGCCCGAAGTCGAGCACCTTGACCCGCCCGTCGCGCGCCACCATCACGTTCTGCGGCTTGAGGTCGCGGTGGCTGACCCCGTTCTCGTGCGCGTTGGCCACCGCCTCGGCCAGCGGGATCGCCAGCTCCAGGAAACGCGACAGCCCCAGACCTTCCTCGGGAATCAGTGCGTCCAGCGGCCGCCCGCGCACCAGCTCCATGGTGATGAAGTGCCGCCCCTCGCTCTCCTCGGCCGAGTAGATCGTGACGATGTTGGGGTGGTTGAGCGACGCGATCGCCTTGGCCTCGCGCTCGAAGCGCGCGACCCGCTGCGGATCGTCGGCGAACGATTCGGGCAGCACCTTGATCGCCACGTCGCGTCCGAGGCGCGTGTCCGTGGCGCGCCAGACCACACCCATCCCGCCCTCGCCGATCTTGTCGATCAGCCGGTAGCGCGCGAGCATCTGGCCCGTGGCAAGCGGCATGATGGCCGGGAGGATACCAGCCCGCGTCCGCTTTCGTGGTAGGCTCGGGCCAACGCGGTCACCCCGCTCCCCCACGGACCTTGGTCGGCCGATTTCGGGGATGCGCACATGCACCTCGTAGCTCCATTCGGGCCTTTGCTCGCCCGGCGGGGGAACCCGGGTCTCCCGAAAGCCCGGAAAACGGGCCCGCAGCGGTCGGTCCGTACCCGGGATCGTTCAAGTCTCCGGCCTTCGGCTCCGGTACCTTCACTCGGAAGATGCGCCTCCCGTAACGCCGCGCCCGCGCGGCGGACCTGTCAGGCATGTGAGGAGACAGGCATGAGCAGAATCGCGGCGGCCGGGCTGTGCCTGGCCACGTCACTCGTCCTCGCCGCCGGCCCCGCGCTCGCGGTCCCGCCCGAGGTGCAGAACCTGCGCTGGACGTCCAAGTCCACGCTGGCCTGGGACCCCACCGGCGGCACGACGCTCGGCTACCACCTGTACGGCGGCGACCTCGACGGCCTGCCCGGCAACG
>JBFKMV010000249.1:0-5479 GCA_041629655.1 Candidatus Polarisedimenticolaceae bacterium | reverse complement strand
GCGGCTGGTCTCCGAGCAGGGCTTCGACGAGCTGATCCGCCCGCACAGCCCCGGCGGCAATTACGGCCTCGGCTGGGGCCTCGTGGAATGGAAGGGGCGGCGCGTCGCGACGCACTCGGGCGGCATCGACGGCTTCAACTCGCTGGTCGCCTTCATGCCCGAGCAGCAGCTGGGCTTCGTGCTGCTGACCAACGTCGGCGGCTCGAACATCGGCGTCACGGTGCTGGACGCGGTGTGGACGAACCTGGCGCTGTCCCCGGAGGAGCGGTCGCCCGCCACCGGCGAAGCGACGGCCGAGGCCGGGACTCCCGCCGCCGAGGTCCCGGCGGAGCAGGAGGTCGGTACCTACGACTTCGTCGAGGCCGGCATGCAGATCGAGGTCGTGATCAAGGACGGACAGCTCACCGCGATCGTCCCCAACCAGCCCGAGTACCCGCTGGAGCAGGTCGCGGGCCGACGCTACAAGCTCGGCGGCCCCGCGCCGCCCGGCTTCTTCATGACCTTCCGTGCGATCGAGGGCGAGCCGTCGCGGACGGAGGTGTACCTCGAGCAGCCCCACGGCAACTTCGCGCTGCCCAAAATCACGGCCGCCGACCAGGCCACGGCCGCCGCCGCCGCCGCCGGATTCGACGGTCCCCACGCCGAGCTGATCGGCAAGTACGTCAAGGACGCGTTCGAGATCGAGATGACGGTCAAGCAGGGCCGTGTCGCGCTGGTCGTCCCGGGGCAGCCGCCTTACCCGGTGATCGAGCAGGAGGGCGAGCCGGACCTGTTCCGTTACGAGGGCCTGCCGGACACGTTCGGCACCCGAGTCAAGCGCGACGGCGACGGCAAGGTCGTCGCGATCGAGCTGATCCAGCCCCAGGGGAACGCAGAGTTCACGCGGGTGGAGCCGTCCGAGGGTGACGGGCCGGCGATCTCGGTGGACGAGCTGATGACGAAGGTCGTCGAGGCCTTCGGCGGCGAGGCCAACCTGAGGAAGCACACCTCGCTGCGCGCGGTCGCCGACATCGAGTTCGAGACCCAGGGCGTCACCGGCGAGGTCACCGTGTACGCCCGCGCCCCCGGCGCAGGCGCCAGCGAGGTGACGCTGACCGCGCTGGGCAAGCGGATCGGCCGGGTCCGCGAGTACTTCGACGGCACGACCGGCGGCACCGAGACCAGCTTCTCGCCGTACCAGCCCTACACCCCCGACCAGCTCGCCGACGCGCGCATCAACGCCGCGTTCGACCCGATCTCGAACTGGAACACGCTGTTCGACGAGGTCGAGATCGCGCGCACCAGCACGCTGGGCGACGAGGAGGTGTACGTCGTCAAGAAGACGCCGAGCACCGGACGCTCCATCACGGATTACGTCTCGACCAAGACCTTCCTCGTGCTGCGCCGCGACCGCCAGTCCTCGATCCCCGGCGGCGGGGTGATCACGGTCACCGAGACGTACTCCGATTACCGGAAGGTGGATGGGGTCGCCGTGCCGTTCGAGACGACACTGGACAATCCCGGCACCGGCAAGATGATCACGCGGGTGCGCGAGGTGGAGTTCGACGTGGAGATTCCGGAAGGGGTGTTCGGGGCGCGCTCCCCCTAGTTCAGAAACCGGAACGTCAACGGATACCGGTAGTGCTCCCCGTTGGCGGCCTTGATTCCGGCCACGATCACCATCACCACGTCGAAGATGGCGATCAGCGGCATCAGCAGGATGCCGATGCCGACGAAGATCAGCGGGACGCAGACCAGCATGGCCAGGAACATCGTCAGCTGGAAGTTGACCGACTCCTTGCCCTGCTCGTTGATGAACGGGTGGTCCTCGCGCTTGACCAGCCACAGGATCAGCGGGCCGAGCAGGAACCCGATCCCGTTGCCCAGCAGGCCGACCAGCGCGATCATGTGGCAGCCCATGGCCCAGTTGCGGGCGTCGCGGTCGATCGCTTGGGGGGGCGCTCCGGCCTGTTCGCTCATGGGGTGACCTCCTTGCTGCTTCCCATTGTACGCCGTCCGGGCGCGGGGAATCGGGAGGTCCGGGGTCGCTTGGAGCGGGGCCGCCGCTAGCGCGGGGAACGCGTCGCGAACAGGTCGCGTAGCGCCACGCGGCGCGGCTCGCCGTCGTCGCCGCGGCGCCGGCGCTCCAGCTCGGCCAGCCGCGACTCGGCGGGGCCGATGGTCCAGCACTCCACGGCGTCCAGCGCCTCCAGCGGGGTCCCGGCCGCGTTCAACGGGCAGATGTCGCGGTACTCGACGAGGCGCCCTTCCGGCGTGTCCTCGAGCCAGCGCAGCGGCAGCCCCTGGGTGCGGCAGACGTACGGGCGGTCCTCGTAGATCCGGCAGGCGCCGGCCCGGTCGAGGAACGCACAGGCGCCGGGCGGGTGCGGGGGTTCGTCCTCCAGCAGCGCCGCGTGCCGGGCGCGGATCCGCTGCGCCTCGACCTCGAACACGGTGATCTCGTCGACGCAGCAGCCGGCGCAGCCGACACGGCATTGCATCCGCGCGGCGTGACGGACCGCCAGCCGCCCCGCAGCGCGGCTGACGTCGGCGTGGATCTTCAGCAGGCCGCCCAGGACATCGTCGTCGGGGTCGTGCATCGCCGCGCTCACGAGCCCTCGAGCGTTCGCAGCGCCGGGGCCGGGACTTCCTCGGGGGTCTCCCCGCCGTCGGCGATCACCGTCGGCTCGTCCTGCTCCTCCTCGCTGCGCATCCCGAACGCCCGCCGCAGCAACCCCGTCAGGTCGTCCATCACGATGGTGCCGCTGGGCACCAGGATCAGGGTGATGAAGGTCGAGAACAGCACGCCGAACGCCAGCGACACGGCCATCGGGATCAGAAACCGGGCCTGCATGCTCTTCTCCAGCAGCAGCGGCGTCAACCCGGCGAAGGTGGTCAGCGAGGTCAGCAGGATCGGGCGGAAGCGCACCAGCCCGGCGGCGCGCACCGCGGACAGCAGCTCGTCGTGCGTCCGGCGGTGGCGGTTGATGAAGTCGACCATCACCAGGCTGTCGTTGACCACGACGCCGGCCAGCGCCACGATCCCGAACATCGACAGGATGGTCAGGTTGAGTCCCATGATCACGTGGCCCCACACCGCGCCGACCAGCCCGAACGGGATCGCGCTCATGATCACCAGCGGCTGCGTGTACGAGCGCAGCGGCACGGCGACCAGCGCGTAGATCGCGATCAGCGCGATCACGAACCCGCGAACCAGGCCGCCCAGCGTCTCGCGCTGCTCGGCCTGCTGGCCCTCGAAGGTGTAGCTGACGCCGTCGTAGTGCGCCAGCAGCTCCGGCAGCACCCGCGCCTCGAGATCGGCCACGATGTCGCCCGGCGCGGTCTTGCTGGCGTCCACGTCGGCGGTGACGTTGATCGCGCGGCGCCGGTCGACCCGCGTGATCGAGGCGAAGCCGCGGCCGGGCTGCACGGTCGCCACCTCGGAGAACGGCACCTCCTGCCCCTCGGGAGTGCGGATGCGCATCTGCTCCAGGTCGGCCAGCGAGCGGCGCTCGGACTCCGGGTAGCGCACCATCACGCGCACCTCGTCGCGCCCGCGCTGGATCCGCTGCGCCTCCTCGCCGTAGAACGCCTGCCGCACCTGACGGCCCAGGTCGCCCAGCGTCAGGCCCAGCAGCTCGGCCTGGGGCTTGATGCCCAGCTTCATCTCGCGCTTGCCTTCGCGGAACGAGTCGGCGATCTCGAACACCCCGTCGTACTCGGCCAGCCGCAGCTTCAGCTCCTCGGCCGCGGCGCGCAGCCGGTCGATGTCGTGACCCGAGAGCTGTACGTTGACGTCCTCGCCGGCGGAGAACAGCGACGAGGTGTAGGCCAGCTCGACCGCGTCGGGGATCGACCCGGTCAGCTCGCGCCAGCGCCGCGCGATCTCCTCGCTGCCGACCAGCCGCGCCTCGGCCGGGACCAGCTCGAGCGTGACCTCGCCCAGGTGGCCCGAGGTGTAGCGATCGGCGGCGCTGCCGGCGTTCCGCGCCTGCGCGCGGCGGAACGGATGCTCGCCGATCGCGGCCAGGGTGCTCTGGAACTGATCCTGGCCGTTCTCGTCAGCCAGTTGCCGGCGCAGCTCCTCGGCGGTCTGCTCCAGGTGCGCCACGGCCCGCGAGGTGACCTCGACCGGGGTGCCCTGCGGCAGCGTGACCGCCGCCGAGACGTAGTCGGCCTCGACCGAGGGGAAGAACACGAACATCACCCGGCCGCCCCAGACCATGCCGGCGGTCAGCATCAACGTCGCCGCGCCCAGCGCCAGCGTGGCGTAGCGCCAGCGCAGCGCCAGCTCCAGGCTGGGCTTGTAGACCCGCCCGATGAACATCTCGAGGCCGTCGGTGAAGTAGCTCTGGAACTTGCGCCACGTCCGCGACAGCGCCTTGCGGTCCTCCATCGTCTTGTGCGACATGTGCGACAGGTGCGCGGGCAGGATCCACAACGACTCGATCAGCGAGAAGGCCAGGCACGGGATCACGATCAGCGGGATCACCCGCATCACCTTGCCGGTGCTTCCGGGGACCGACAGCAGCGGCGCGAACGCCGCGATCGAGGTCAGCACCGCGAAGACCACCGGTCGCGAGACCTCCCGGGCGCCGGCGATGGCCCCGGCGAGGCCCTTGCCCGTCCGGTGCTGCTGCCGGAAGATGTTCTCGCCGACGATGATCGCGTCGTCGACCACGATGCCGAGCACGACGATGAAGGCGAACAGCGAGATCAGGTTGATCGTGACGTCGAGCCCCGGCATCAGCCACATCGCGCCCAGGAACGAGATCGGGATGCCCAGGCTGACCCAGAACGCCAGCCGCAGCCGCAGGAACAGCGCCAGCATCACGAACACCAGGATGTAGCCGGCGATGCCGTTGCGCGTCAACAGGCTCAGCCGGTCGCGCAGCACCTTGGAGAAGTCCTGCACCGTGCTCAGCCCGATGCCCTCGGGCAGCCGCGTCCCGGCGGTCGCCGCGTAGGCCTTGACCTGCTCCGCGATGTCGAGCGCATCCTGTTGCTCCGAGCGGAACACCTGCAGCATCAGCGCGGGCTTGCCGTCGAAGCGCGTGAACTGGTCGGTCTCGGCGAATCCGTCGACCACCGTGGCCACGTCGCCCAGCCGCAGGTGCGTCCCGTCGGGCCGCGTCAACAGCACCAGCTCCGCGAACTCCGGCCCGCGGTAGGCCTGGCCGATGGTGCGCAGCAGGATCTCGCCCCCGGCGGTCTTGACCGACCCGCCCGGCAGGTCGAGCGACGAGCGCCGGACCATCGTGGCGACCTGGTCGAAGGTCAGCCCGTGCCGGCGCAGGTCGTCCTCGGAAACCTCGATCGCGACCTCGTACGGTCGCGCGTTGGACAGCTCCACCAGCGTCAGTCCCGGCAGCGACGACAGCTCGTCCCGGACCCGCTCCGCGATCCGCCGCAGCGTTCGTTCGTCGGTGTCGCCGTGCACGGCCACGTCGATCACCTGCCGCCGGTTGGTGATCTCGCGGATCACCGGCTTCTCGGTCTC
>JBFKMV010000248.1:0-5519 GCA_041629655.1 Candidatus Polarisedimenticolaceae bacterium | reverse complement strand
GGTGCTCTCGACGCTGCACACCAACGACGCGCCCTCGACGATCAACCGGCTGATGAACATGGGTATCGAGCCGTTCCTGGTCGCAACCTCGGTCAACCTGATCGCGGCCCAGCGGCTGGTGCGCCGGATCTGTCGCGAGTGCAAGGAAGAGATCCAGATGCCGACGCAGGCGCTGGTCGACGTGGGGTTCGCGTCGGACGAGGCGCCGGCGGTCTCGCTGTTCAAGGGCGCCGGTTGCCAGTCCTGCAACAACACCGGCTACCGCGGCCGCGTCGGCCTGTTCGAGGTGATGGAGGTCTCGGAGGAGATCCGCGAGCTGATCCTGTCCGGCGCCTCGGCGATGGAGCTGCGCCGCCAGGCGATGGAAGAGGGCATGATCACGCTGCGCGAGTCGGGACTGCACAAGATCCGCGGGGGGATGACCACGGTGGAAGAGGTCGTCCGCGAGACCGTGCTGTAGGTTTCGCACTTGACGCCCGCGGGGCCGGACCCCGACGGGCCGCATGAGGCCAAGCTGATGTCTGTCACGATGCATCAACTGCTCAAGACCCTGGTCGATCAGGGAGGCACGGACCTCCACGTGACGACCAACTCCCCGCCGCAGATCAGGATCGACGGCAAGATGCTGCCGCTGCAGTTGCCGCCGATGACCGCGCCGATGACCAAGAGCCTGGTCTACAGCGTGCTGACCGACAACCAGAAGCACCGCTTCGAGGAAAACCTCGAGCTGGACTTCTCGTTCGGCGTCAAGGGCCTGGCGCGATTCCGCGGCAACGTGTTCTTCCAGCGCGGCGCGGTGGCCGGCGCTTTCCGGACCATCCCCTGGGAGATCCGCAGCTTTCAGGAACTGGGGCTGCCGCAGGTGGTCTCGGGGCTGTGCGACAAGCCGCGCGGGCTGATCCTGGTCACCGGGCCGACCGGCTCCGGTAAGTCCACGACCCTGGCCGCGATGCTGGACAAGATCAACGCCGAGCGCCACGAGCACATGGTCACGATCGAGGACCCGATCGAGTACCTGCACTCGCACAAGAAGTGCCTGGTCAACCAGCGCGAGCTGCACGCCGACACGCGCTCGTTCCCCAACGCGCTGCGCGCGGCGCTGCGGCAGGACCCCGACATCGTGCTGATCGGCGAGATGCGCGACCTGGAGACGATCGAGTCGGCGTTGCGGATCGCCGAGACCGGCCACCTCACGCTGGCCACGCTGCACACCAACTCGGCGGCCCAGACGATCAACCGCATCATCGACGTGTTCTCGCCGCACCAGCAGTCGCAGGTCCGGGCGCAGCTGTCGATGGTGCTGGAAGGGATCCTGTGCCAGTCGCTGTTGCCCCGCGCCACCGGCGGCGGGCGCGTGCTGGCGATGGAGATCCTGGTCCCGAACTCCGCGATCCGGAACCTGATCCGCGAGGACAAGGTGCACCAGATCTACTCCGCGATGCAGGTCGGCCAGGCCAAGTTCGGCATGCAGACCTTCAACCAGTCGCTGGCCAGCCTGTATTTCAAGCGTCAGATCACCCACGAGACGGCGCTGTCGATGTCCTCCAACCCGGAAGAGCTGCAGGACATGATCAACCGCGGAGCGGGCGGCTTGAACGCCCCGACTCCGGCTGCGGACCGCCGCGCGCGGCAAATGCAGCGCCGCTAGGAGGAGTGCCGAGATGCCTAACTACAGCTGGAAGGGGCGGACCCGCGGCGGGGCGACGCAGGAAGGCCTGCTGGTCGCCGAGAGCAAGGACGCGGCGATCGCGACCCTGCGCAAGCAGCAGATCATCGTCACCTCGGTCAGCGAGAAAGGCAAGGAGTTCGCCCTGCCCAAGCTGGGCGGCGGCATCACCAAGAAAGAGATCGCGATCTTCACGCGGCAGTTCTCGGTGATGATCGACGCGGGTCTGCCGCTGGTGCAGTGCCTGGAGATCCTGGGCTCGCAGCAGGAGAACCGCACGTTCCAGAAGGTGCTGTTCCAGGTCCGCCAGGACGTCGAATCCGGCGCCACGCTGGCCGACGCGCTGCGCAAGCATCCCAAGGCGTTCGACGACCTGTACTGCAACATGGTCGCCGCCGGCGAGGCCGGCGGTATCCTGGACACGATCCTGCAGCGCCTGTCGACCTACATCGAGAAGCTGGTCAAGCTGCGCTCGGCGGTCCGCTCGGCGCTGGTCTACCCGATCGCGGTGATCGTGATCGCGATCGGCGTGGTGTGGGTGATCCTGTGGAAGGTCATCCCGACCTTCGCGACCCTGTTCGAGGGCCTGGGCGCGAGCCTGCCGCTGCCGACCCGGATCACGATCGCCGCCTCGAATTTCATCGGCCGCTGGTGGTGGGTCGTGTTCCTGCTGATCGGGCTCGCGTTGTTCTCGCTCAACCGCTACTACAAGACGTACAGCGGGCGACGCAAGATCGACGGGATCATGCTCAAGCTGCCGGTGCTCGGCATGGTGCTGCGCAAGATCGCCGTGGCGCGGTTCTGCCGCACGCTGGGAACGCTGGTATCCTCCGGTGTGCCGATCCTGGACGGCCTGGAGATCACCGCCCGGACCTCGGGTAACGCCGTGGTCGAGGACGCCATCATGGCCACCCGGCGCAGCGTCGAGGAGGGCAAGACGATCGCCGAGCCGCTCAAGAACACGGACGTTTTCCCGCCGATGGTCGTACAAATGGTAGCGGTCGGCGAGCAGACCGGCGCGCTGGAGACGATGCTGAACAAGATCGCCGATTTCTACGAGGATGAGGTCGATGAGGCGACCCAGAACCTGCTGGCCCTGCTGGAGCCGGTGATGATCGTGTTCCTGGGCGTCGTGATCGGCGGCATCGTGATCTCGATGTACCTGCCGATGTTCGACCTGATCAGCAAGATCGGCTGATCGAGCCGCTGCCCGGCCGCCCCCGCGGGCGGCCGCGGCGGCGGGAAATATCGATGCGAGCCGAGACCACAAGGCAGCTGCGCTGGTTGATGATTCTCAGGGTCGTGACCGTCACGACCCTGCTGATCTCGGCGTTCGCGATCCAGCTGCTGCTGATGCCGGCCGGGACGCTGCGGCCGCTGTTCACGCTGGCCGCGGTGGCCTACGGGATGGTGCTGGTCTACGCCGCGCTGTTCGCGTGGATCGGCGGGCGGCGCTCGCTGCTCTACGCCCAGCTGACCGGGGACGCGCTGCTGGTCACGGGCTTCGTCGGCATCACCGGCGGGCTCGACAGCCCGATGTCGTTTCTGTACCTGCTGCCGATCTGTGTGGCGTCGATGCTGCTGCACAGCCGCGGGGGCCTGGCGCTGGCCGGGGTCAGCCTGCTGCTCTACACGGCGCTGGTCGGCTTCGGGCCGGCCTGGATCAACTTCGGCCCGTCGCTGTCGCTGCGCATCGAGCAGGACCCGGTGCGACTGTCGTACTCGCTGGTGGTGCAGTTCGTGGGCATGCTGACGGTGGCGCTGCTGTCGTCGTACCTCTCCGAGCGGCTGCGCTCGCAGGGGCACGAGCTGGCCGAGCGCAAGGCCGCGGTGGCGCGGCTCCAGGCGCTCAACGAGAACATCATCGAGTCGATCAACAGCGGCCTGCTGACCACGGATCTCGCGGGGCGGATCAACTTCCTCAACCGCGGGGGTTGCGAGATCACCGAGCTGGCGCCGCACGACCTGGAGGGCCGCACCGTGGAGTCGGTGTTCGGCCTCGCCCCGGGGTTCCTGCAGGAGATCCGCCGGCAGCTCGCGGCCCGGCGCCGCTTCCGTTACGAGCGGTTCTTCGAGACCCGGAGCGGGCGAACGATCTACCTCGGCTTCGCCGCCTCGAACCTCCACGACCGGCTGGGCAAGCCGCTGGGCTTTTTGTTCATCTTCCAGGACCTGACCGAGATCCGGGCCCTCGAGCAGGAGGTGCGGATCCAGGAACGCATGGCCGCGCTGGGCGAGATGTCGGCCGGTCTGGCGCACGAGCTGCGGAACCCGCTGGCCGCGATCAGCGGGTCGGTGCAGTACCTCAAGGGTGACATCCGGCCGAGCGGCGAGACGCTGGAGCTGATGGACAACATCCTCCGCGAGTCGACCCGCCTCGATTCGGCGATCCGGGACTTTTTGACCTTCGCGCGCCCGGGCCGCTTCAACCCGCAGCCCGAGGACCTGGTGCGGCTGCTCGAGGACAGCATCAAGCTGTTGCGCAAGAGCCGCGAGTTCGGCCCCGAGCACCGCATCGAGACCCGCTACGCCGCGGACGAGGTGTGGTGCGACGTCGACGCCAACCGCATGAAACAGGTATTCTGGAACCTGGCCAGCAACGCGCTCAAGGCGATGCCGGACGGGGGCACGCTGACGATCGGCGTCAGCAGCAACGAGGCCGAGGACGCGGTCGAGATCAGCGTGACCGACGAGGGCGCCGGCATGGACGAGCAGGAGCAGCAACGGTACTTTCAGCCGTTCACCAGCTCGTTCGCCGACGGCACCGGGCTCGGTGCGGCGATCGTCTACCGGCTGGTCGAGGAGCACCAGGGCCGGATCGTTCTCGACAGCAGTCCCGGGCAGGGGACCTGCGTGCGTATCGAGATTCCGCGACGGAGCGAGGGCCGACCGTCGAGCAAGCCGCCGGCGTCCGAGGCGCTGGCGATCGGAGGTTAGCGGACCGTGTACTCGATCCTGGTCGTCGAAGACGAAAAGAGCATGCGTGACCTGCTGGCGATGATGCTGCGCAAGGAGGGGTTCGCGGTCGAGACCGCGGAGTCCGGCACGCGCGCCGCCCAGCTGATGGACGGGTCCGGCCGCTACGACCTGATGATCACCGACATCTCGATGCCGGGGATGAACGGGCTGGAGGTGTTGCGGCACAGCCGCCGCACCACCCCGGACACCGAGGTGATCCTGATCACGGCCTTCGGGTCCAAGGACACCGCGATCAAGGCGCTCAACGAGGGCGCGGCCTACTACCTCGAGAAGCCGTTCGACCTGGACGAGCTGAAGGTGGTGATCCGCAAGACGCTGGACCAGAAGCGCATCGCCACCGAGAACGAGAACCTCAAGCTGCAGAACCGCGACCTGCGCGCCGAGCTGCAGGACAAGTACCGCTTCGACGGGCTGGTCGGGCGCAGCAAGAAGATGCGCGAGATCCTGGAGCTGATCCGCCGCGTGGCCGCCACCGGCAGCACGATCATGATCCAGGGCGAGTCGGGAACCGGCAAGGAGCTGATCGCCCGCGCGATCCACTACAACTCGGGGCGCGGCGACAAGCCGTTCGTGTCGATCAACTGCGGCGCGCTGCCCGACGAGCTGCTGGAGAGCGAGCTGTTCGGCCACATGAAGGGGTCGTTCACCGGCGCCACTGCGACCAAGGAGGGCCTGTTCGAGGTCGCCAGCGGCGGAACGATCTTCCTCGACGAGATCGGCGAAACCACGCCGGCGATGCAGATCAAGCTGCTCCGCGTGCTGCAGGAGCGAACCATCCGCCGGGTCGGCGGCACGGAGGAGATCTCCGTCGACGTCCGGGTGATCACGGCGACGAACCAGAACCTGGAACAGATGGTGCAGGACAAGCAGTTTC
>JBFKMV010000247.1:0-5524 GCA_041629655.1 Candidatus Polarisedimenticolaceae bacterium | reverse complement strand
CGCTGCGCGAGGTCGACCTGCGGCGCGAGGCCGACAACGCCGAGACGTTCGCGGCCAACTTCAAGGACACGCCGGACATCGTGTTCCCGAAGATCTACCGGCGCTACTCCGGCGACAGCGTGCTGACGATGGAGTTTTTGGACGGGATCAAGCCCAGCGATCCGAGCGCGCAGTCGCTGACCGGCGCCGAGCGCGACCGGCTGATCGATCTCGGGGCGGCGGCGATCATCCGCATGCTGTACCAGGACGGGTTCTTCCACGCCGACCTGCACCCGGCGAACCTGCTGATCCTCACGGGAACGCGCTGCGGCTTCATCGACCTGGGGATGGTCGGCAGGTTCGACGACGAGCTGCGCCGGACGCTGCTCTACTACTACTACTGCCTGGTGATGGGCGACTCGGAGAACGCGGCGCGTTTCTTGACCGCGATCGCAGAGCCGGGGCCCGGGGCCGACCCCGCCGGTTTCCGCCGCGAGGTCGAGGACATCAGCCGCCGCTGGTCCAAGACCGCCACCTTCGAGGACTTCTCGCTGGGCGAGCTGATCCTGCGCTCGCTGGGCAAGGCCGGGCAGTACCGCGTGTACTTCCCGGTCGAGCTGGTGTTGATGGTCAAGGCGCTGGTGACGTTCGAGGGGGTCGGGCAGATCCTGCGTCCCGGGTTCGACGTGGTCGCGGTGTCGCAGACCCACATCGGCCGGATCTTCATGCGCCAGTTCAGCCCGCTGCGGATCGCGCGCGAGGCGTTGCGCGGGGCGCCGGAGGTCGTCGACGCGCTGGTCAAGGCGCCGCTGTTGATCACCGAGGGACTGCGCTTTCTGGAGAAGACCACCCGGCAGCCTCCGCCGAACCCGCTGGCCGGGATCCGCGGCACGATGATCGCCGGCGCGTCGCTGGTCGCCGGCGCGATCCTGGTCGCCTTCGGCGGGCCGTGGCCGCTGTGGCTCGCGTTCTTCGCGTTGGCCGTGGTCCTGGCGCTGCGCCGGGGCGAGGGGTGAGCCCTCCCGGCGAACGGCACGATCCCTACGAGCCGTTCGATCCCGTGTTCCTGCGCCGGCTGGTCGAAGAGGCCGTGGCGCCGTTGCTCGACCACTGGTTCCGGGTCGAGCTGATCGGCGCGGAGCGGCTGCCCGAGAACGGCCCCGCGCTGCTGGCGGCCAACCACAGCGGCTCGGCGTTCCCGTTCGACGGGATGGCGTTCGGCGCCGCGATGACCCGGCTGCGCGGCTACCGGCCCGAGCGCAAGCTGCGCGCGGTGTTCGAGCGCGAGCTGGCCGCGACGTGGTGGATGCGTCCGTTCGGGATCGACAACTTCTGGCGCCGCGCCGGGGGCGTCGACCTGACCTTCGACAACTTCGACGCGCTGTTGAAGCGCGGCGAGCAAGTGCTGTACTTCCCCGAGGGCGTTCCGGGCATCGGCAAGGGCTTCGCCCGGCGCTATCAGCTGCAGCGCTTCAGCACCAGCTTCGTGATCCACGCCGCGCGCAACCGCGTCCCCGTCTATCCGGTCTACATCGTCAACGCCGAGTGGGTCAACCCGTTCAACTTCACCATCCCGTGGCTCGACCGGGTCATGGATCGCGCGTTCGGGGTGCCGTTCCTGCCGTTGCCCAGCGCGCTGGTCGGGATCGCCTTCCCCTGGGTCTGGTACCTGGCGCTGCCGGTGCGGATGGTGTTCGCGTTCGGCGAGCCGATCGACATGGCGGCGCGGGTGCGCGACGCGGGCCTCGTGCGTCTCGACCGCAGCGAGCGCGAGGGGCTCCAGCGGGTGGCCGAATCGGTGCGGCGGGAGATGCAGCAGGAGCTGGACCTGTTGGTCGAGCGGCACGGCCGCGCGCCGTACCAGCTGCGCTCGTTGCTGCGTGAGCTGTGGCGGGCCCGCCGACGGCTGCACCGCGTGGTGCCGCCGGGCTGGCCGCTGTCGTTCCTGCGTCACGCCCGCGACCTCGAGCGTCCGCCGGCGCGCGGCCGACTGCACGCGCTGCTGCGCGACTGGGACGTGATCGGGTTCTGGCTGCCCTTCGGCTGGCCGTTGCTGTCGCTGACCCGCGCGCTGCGCCGCCCGCCCTACGGCTACCGCGGTCTCACGCGCGAGGAGCGCCGCGAGCGCGAGGGCAGCTTCGTCTGGCACCTCGCCGACCGGCCGCTGCCGGAGGAGCGCTAGCCGTCTTCCCCGAGCAGCGTCTCCAGCCGGGTCAGGGCGCTGTCGAGGCGCCGGGCGACCGGTGACTCGCCGCCGCGGGGGGGCAGCCCCACGCTCTCGAACACCGTCCGCTCCGTGTCGGCGAGCAGGTCGTGCCGCATCCGGATGCCGAACCCGGCCAGCATCGGCTCCAGCCGCTCCCGGCGTTCCCGGAGCTGTTGCCGCGTCGTCGCGTAGCCGTGCTGGCAGACCGCCTTGCGCGAGGACAGCCGGAACACGTTGGTGAAGAACATCCGGTAGTCGTCGCGCTGCGGCTCGAACAGCACGACCTGCTGTCCGGGGAAACGCGGCTCGTAGGTCGCCATCCCGGCCAGCAGCCGCGAGTAGATCAGCGTGCGGAAGGTCTGCGCGAGCACCGTGGGCAGGCCGCGCCGCACCAGCCGGCCCTCGCGCATCACGCCGGCCTCGACCGAACCCGCGGTGTCCACCGGCACGATCGGGTTGACGCACAGCAACAGCCCGACCTGCTCGTCGAGCGCGACCGAGGCGTGCAGCGTCTTCAGCAACACCCCGTCCACGTACGAGCGGCCGTCGATCGTCACCGGCGGGTAGAGCCCCGGCAACGCGGTGCTGGCGAGCACCGCCGTCGAGATCGGCACGTCGTCGTACCCCGGCTCACCGAAGCGCACCGCGGTGCCGGCGTCGAGGTCCGTCGCCACGACCACCAGGCGGCGCTTCAGTCGACGAAAGTCGTCGGTTCGACCCTCGTGGGTGAAGATCCGCTCCAGGTAGCGGCGGAACGGCTCGTTGTCGAACAGACCGATCGGAAGCGCGCGGCCCAGCCGCATCAGCGAGGCCAGCAGGCCAAGCTCGTGACCCGGCTTGACGTACTCGGCCAGGGCCTCGACGAACAGACCCGGAAGCCGCAGGCCGCGACAGGCCATCTCGCCCAGCGCCGGCGTGAAGAACACTCCGGGATGCAGCGGGTGTTCTTCGTCCCCTTCGTCGAGCGCCACCTGGCACAGCCGCGCGGAGGAGATACCGTTGGCCAGGCAGGCCGCGACCGCGGCGCCCGCGCTCACGCCGACGTAGATGTCCAGGCGGTTGAGATCGAGCCCTTCCAGCGTCTCTTCGAGCGCGCGCAACGCGCCGAGCTCGTAGACGAAGCCTTCGAGCCCGCCGCCCGCCAGGGCCAGCCCGATCCGCTCGCGCCGGTCGTCGGACACCTGGGGCTCAGGAGCCGGCGCGCGCCCGTGAGCGGCCGGCCTTGCGCTTGGTCGCCTTGCGGGCGGTCTTGCGCCGCGCGGTCTTGGCGCTCGCGGCCTTCTTCTTCGCGGTCTTCCTGCGGGCCGCCGGCTTGGTGCGCGTGCCGATCCGTTCGACGCTGCGCGTCAGCTTCTCGACGCGTTTCGTCAGCTCCTGGATCTCGGTCCGCGTCGGAACGCCGATCTTGTGCAGCGCCGTGGTCAGGCTCTTGTCGAGACCGGACTCGACACGGCCCCACACGCTCTCGGCCGTGTCGCGGGCCTCGCGGGCGCGGTCCTCGATCGCGTCCTGGACCCGGCCCACGTGCTTCTTGCCGCGGCCCTCGAACGACTCGCCGCGCTCGACCAGGCTCCGGAACAGCTTGCCGCCCTCTTCCTCGGCCGTGGCCAGCGCGCCCAGCCCGGCCAGCCAGATCCGGTGCGCCGACTGACGCAGATCACCCTGCGCGCCGGCTTTCTGCTTTCGCTTCTTGGCCATCGTCGTTCCTCTTACGCGCTCAGCTTGTCCACCTTCGCGTTGAGCTTGTCCACGCGCTCGATCAGGTCCTCGAGCTGGTCGTGGGTCGGGATGCCGACACGGTTGAGCACCGACTCGGTCCCGCCCTTCACGCCGCGCTCGATCCGGCCGCCGAGACCCTTGAACTGGTCGGCCGCACGGTGCAGGCTCTTCTCGATCAGCGTCTCGTCGCGATCGTCGCGGTTCTTGCCCTTCTCCAGCAGATCGTTGACCAGGTTTCCGCCCTTCTCCTCGGCGGTCGCCAGCGCGCCCAGTCCGACGTGGATCACGTCCTCGCCGAGCTCGCGCAGGCCGCGGCCGATCTTTCCGATTCCCATGAAGTCACCGTCTTCGCGCTTGGTTTCCTTCTTCATTGCCGTGAACCTCCTTACGCACGCTTCCGTGCGGTGGTCTTTTTCTTCGCGACCTTCTTCTCGGCCGCCACGGGCGCCGGATCGGCGGGCCGTGGCGCGGGTTGCTCGCGTTCCATGCGGACCAGCGAGGACTCCAACCGCTCCAGCCGCTCGCGCAGCCGGTCGGCCTCCTCGCGCATCCGCCGCACCGGGCCGATGCGGTCGATCGAGGCCCGCACCAGCCGGTCGACGCCGTCCTGCAGCTGCCCCACGCCGCCGCTGACCAGCTCCTCGCCGCGCCGGATCAGCTCGTGCAGCAGGTCGGTGGGGAGCGAGGCCCGCCCGCGCCGGTCCAGGTCGGAGATGATCTGGGTCAGCGTGTGGGTCGTGACGTCCTCGGCGGTCGCGTTGTCCACGACCCGCACCTCCTGACCCTCGCGGATCCAGCCGGCAATCTCGTCCAGGCCGACGT
This sequence comes from Candidatus Polarisedimenticolaceae bacterium, assembly GCA_041629655.1. GTDB lineage: Bacteria > Acidobacteriota > Polarisedimenticolia > Polarisedimenticolales > Polarisedimenticolaceae > JBFKMV01. The sequence goes on along the minus strand of JBFKMV010000247.1, from coordinate 798 downwards.
AGCGGCTCTCCTCGGTGTCGTACAGCTTGCGGCTGCCGTAGCGTTTGATCAGTCGAACCACGCCCCGCTCCTCGCGTTATGCCGCAGTGCGGCATGCACAAGGAGGTTATAACGCGCCGCGGCATGAACGTCAAGGGCCCCGGAGCTGCAAGGGTCTAAATTATCTAACTATTTATTTTTGAATGATTTACGAGGATCTTTTCCGGCTTGTAGCCTCCCGGGGCCGCGGCGCCGGGATGCCGCGATGCGGCACGGAGCTCAGGCCGGGCGCAGCAGCACCACGAACGGTGCCCAGTACGCGGGCTCCGGCCGCTGGCGCCGGGTCTCGCGCCCCGCCAGCGCCAGCGCCCGCACCGGGTCGGCCCCGGACCGCAGGTGGCGGTGGAACGCGACCATCAGGCGGGCCGACGCCGCATCGTCGACCGTCCACTGGGAGACCACGATGCCCGACGCGCCGGCACGCAGGAACGCCCAGCCGAGGCCGATCACGCCCTCGCCGGGGACCACCTCGCCCTCGCCGGTGCGGCAGGCCGACAGCACCACCAGCGCGTCGTCGAGCGGGAGGTCGACGATCTGGTCGATGCCCAGCCGCTCGCCGGCCGACAGCACCACGCCGCAGCGTTGCGGGTCGCGCGTCGAGGCCTCGGCGTGCGTGGCGAAGTGGAGCGTCCGGAAGGAGTCCATCCGGGCCTCGCGGAGCCGCGGCAGCGACAGCGCGGTCTCGGTCAGCAGCGTCGTGCGCCCGTCTCCCCACAGCTCGCGCAGCTGCGACAGCTCGTACCCGGCCCAGGGAAGCGG
>JBFKMV010000246.1:0-5554 GCA_041629655.1 Candidatus Polarisedimenticolaceae bacterium | reverse complement strand
CGCCGAATGGCGGCGGTCGATCACGCGCTCGGCGGAGTTCATCACGGTGCTGGTGATCGCGTTCGGCGCGGTCCAGCCGGTGATCGACCTCGGCCGGCCCGATCGCGTGCTGAACGTCATCGTGCACGGGCAGGCCTGGTCGCCGCTGCTGTGGGACGTCTGCAGCATCGGGCTGTATTTCACCGCCAGCAGCATCTACCTGTACGTGCCGATGATCCCGGACCTGGCCCGGATCCGCGATCTCAAGATCCGACCGACCTGGCTCTACTGGTTCTTGGCCATCGGCTACGAGGACACCCCGCGGTCCCGGGAAGTCCTGCAGCGCATCATCGCCGTGCTGGCGGTGGTGGTGATTCCGATCGCGGTCTCGGTCCACACCGTGATCGCGTGGATCTTCGCGCTGACGCTGCGGCCGATGTGGCACAGCACGATCTTCGGACCGTACTTCGTGGTCGGCGCGATCTACTCGGGCATCGCGGCGCTGATCATCGCGATGGCGATCCTGCGCCGCGTGTACCGGCTGGGGGCCTACTTCAAGAACGTCCACTTCAACAACATGGGCATCCTGATGCTGGTGATGGCGCTGCTCTGGACCTACTTCACCTTCGCGGAATACCTCACCGCCTGGTACGGCGGGGAGGAGGCCGAGATGGCGACCTTCTGGTCCAAGGTCAGCGGGCCGTACGCGTTGCCGTTCTGGCTGATGGTGGTGTCGTGCTTCGTGGTGCCGGTCGCGTTGATGTGCCGCAGCGCGACGCGCGGCGTGTGGGGCACCACGATCGCGTCGGTGTTCGTGGTGCTCGGGATGTGGCTCGAGCGGTTCAACATCGTCGTTCCGACGTCCGTCCACCCGCGACTCGAGATGCCCGCGGCCGGCTACTGGCCGTCGTGGGTCGAGCTGTCGATCATGGCCGCCACGTTCTCCGGCTTCATCCTGGTCTACATGGTCGCGACGAAGTTCTTCCCGATCATCTCGCTGTGGGAGATCCAGGAAGGCCGGGAGGAGTCGGTTCAGGAGGTATCCGAGCGGGTGGCGAGCTACCTGCCCGATGACGTCGAGGTGACCAGTCCATGAAGACCATGCTGGCGTTGCTGACGGCGGTGCCGCTGGCGCTGTCGATCTCCGCGGGGGAACAGAACGACACGCTGCAGGGCGATCCGTTCCGTGGCCGGGAGCTGCTGTCGCAGAAGCTGTGCACTCAGTGCCACTCGGTGTGGGGGCACGGCGGGCTGGTCGGGCCCGATATCTCGACGGCCGTCGCGGGCAAGAGCTGGTACGACCTGGTCGGCGACTTCTGGAACCACACGCCGCGGATGATCGATGCGATGGCCGAGCAGGGCCATGCCTGGCCGTCGCTGGACCGCGAGGAGATGTCCGACCTGCTGAGCTACATGTACTACCTGCGGCTGTTCGACGAGCCCGGGGACGCGCGGCGCGGTTCGCTGACCTATTCCCAGCTCCAGTGCGGCGGCTGTCACACCGTCGGGGAGCGGGGCGGCGCGGGCGGCGGACCGCTGGACCGGTTCTCGGCCTACCCCTCGCCGGTGATCCTGGCCCAGGCGATGTGGAACGCCGGGCCGGCGATGCAGCGCGAGCAGCTGTTACGGGGAACCGCGATCCCGCAGTTCTTGCGGACCGAGATCGCGGACATCCAGGCCTACATCCGCAGCGAGGCGCTGCGGACCGATCCCGGCGTCGAGTTCATGTCCCTGCCGGACCCCGAGCGCGGCGCGACGCTGTTCCGCTCGAAGTCGTGCGCGGTGTGCCACCGCCCCGGCGGCGGCCAGGCGCCCGACCTGTCCGGCGCGACCCTGCACCTCACCGTCTCGGAGGTCAGCGGAATCCTGTGGAACCACAGTTACGCGATGCACGACCAGATGAAGAGCCGCGGGATCGCCTTCCCCCGGTTCGAGGGCGGCGAGTTCGCGGACCTGATCTCCTACCTGCACTTCCTGGGGTTCCTCGTCGAGCGGGGAGACCCGCGGACGGGAGAGCAGGTCTTCGAGCGGCTGGGCTGCGCGACGTGCCACGCCGCGACCGACGGGAAGGCGATCGATCTCGCGACCAGCGAGGCGGTGAGCGACCCGATTCGTCTCTCGGCGGCGATGTGGAACCACGCGCCCGAGATGCACGAGCTGATGGCGGAGGAGTCCGTCGCCTGGCCCTCGTTCGAGGCCGGGGACATGGAGCACCTGGCGTCGTACCTGCGCCGGCTGGCGAGGAACGGAGATTGAGTCATGCCGAGGCCCGCGGAGCTGCTGGCTTTCGGTTGCCGCGAGGACGATCTGCAGCGGCTCTCCGACGCCATTGGTCCACGGGGTCCGCGGCTCCGCACGGTGGGCAGCGTGGGGGAGTTCACGCGCGACGCGGTCTCCCGCGCACCGCTGGCGGTGATCCTCGGTCTCGGTGCGGACAACGTGGATCAGCTCGGTGTGGTCTCGGTGATCCACGCCGTGCGGACGAAGCTTCCGGTGATCGTGATCGCCGAGGACGACTCGCTCGGGCTGGAGCGCAAGGCCCGGCAGGCGGACATCTTCTACTACCTCGTCCATCCCGTGGCGGAATCGGAGCTGCGGGCCGTGCTCAAGGCGCTTCGTCGTTACATGTGGGGATGATGGTCGACTCGACGACGTGAGGGAGGAATCCATGAAGCCCAGGCTGCGTCAACCGTCTTGCGTGTTGCTGGTGATCCTGCTGCTGTCGGCGGGCTTCTCCGCCGCCAGCGGCGGAGACGAGGAGTATCTCGGCTCGAAGAAGTGCCGGCCCTGCCATCTCAAGGAATGGAAATCGTGGTCCGAGACCACGATGGCCAAGGCATTCGAGGTGCTCCGCCCCGGCGAGCGCGCGCCGGAGAAGCAGGCGGCCGGGCTCGACCCCGCCAAGGACTACACGGCGGATGCGACCTGCCTGCCGTGCCACGTCACGGGCTACGGCAAGCCGGGAGGGTTCACGGACATCGAGGCCACCCCGGATCTGGCCGGCGTCGGCTGCGAGATGTGCCACGGCGCCGGCGGAGGGTACGTCAAGGACGAGTACATGAGCCTGAAGAACAAGGAGTACAAGAAGGCCGACCTGGTGGCCGTGGGGATGGTCGGCGAGATCACCGAGGATCAGTGCAAGGGCTGCCACAACACGGACAGCCCGTTCGTCGGCGACGACTACGTCTTCGACTTCGCGGCCAACAAGGACACGGGCACGCACGAGAAGTTCCCGCTGAAGTACCCCCACTGAGCCGGCCGGCAGCGGTCCGGGCCCTTTTTGCACCCGCTTTACACCGCGCGCCAGCGGTCCGAGGGTAGCGTAAGGGCATCATGAAACGAATCGTCTGCCTGCTGTCGATCCTGTCGCTGACCGGACCCGGCCTTGCCTCCGCGGCCGGGGAACCCGAACCGCCGAAGCTGCTCGGCCGCACCACCGTCGAGCAGCTACGCGAGCAGCCCTTCGCCGAGTGGTTCGAAACGGGCTACGCCGGGTACACGCCCCACGCCGGCGTGCTCGACGCGCTGCGCCGCGCCGCGCCCGCCGACCTCCGCGTGACGGTGTTCTACGGCACGTGGTGCGGCGACAGCCGCCGCGAGGTGCCCGAGTGGCTGAAGTTGTTCGACGCGCTGGGTCTGTCGCTGGACCGCGTCGAGCTGATCGGGGTCGACCGGGCCGGCGGCGCACTCAAGCGCTCTCCCGGCGGCGAGGAACGCGGCCTCGAGATCTACCGCGTCCCCACCGCGATCGTGCGCCGCGGCGGCACCGAGATCGCGCGCGTCGTCGAGTTCCCGGTGCTGTCGATCGAGCGCGATCTGCTGGCGATCCTGGAGGGTAAACCGTACGAGCCCAACTACGCCGCGTACCCGGTGATCCGGCGCTGGCTGCGCGAGGGGTTGCTGGCCGATCCCAACGTCAGCCCGTGGGGCCTGGCCGGCGAGGTGCGGCACGTCGTCTCCGGCGAGGGCGAGCTGGGCGCCGCGGCGCGCGTGCTGCAGGAGCGCGGCGACACCGCCGAGGCGGTCAAGCTGTTCCAGGTCAACTGCGCGATCCACCGCGACAGCGCCGCGTGTCACGAGCGGCTGGCCGGGGCGCTGCTGGACGCCGGCGATGGCGAGCGCGCCAGGAAGGCGGCCGAGCGCGCGCTGCGGCTGAACGAGGATCCCGCAAAGGTGGAGACGCTGGTGGAGCTGATCGAGAGGAGTCGCGGCGGAGACTCGTGAGCGAGGCCGGCGCTCAAATCCGGGCGAGCTGGGGCAGCTGCTCGAAGTGCGCGTCACGGGCGCAGAGCACCAGGTTGTGCTGGAGCGCAAGCGCCGCGATCCACATGTCGTTGGTCGGGATCGGCGTGCCCTGATTGCGCAGCTGAGCGTAGACCGCGGCGTAGTGGTGCGTCGTTTGATCATCCGCGTACAGCGGACGCACGCCTCCCCGCATCAGGAATTCGCGGAGGCCCCTTTCGTTCTCCGCCCCGCGGCGGCCGACGCGAAAGCCCGCGCGCAGCTCACCCAGCACGACGAACGGAAGATGGACGGAGCCCGCCTGCTCCAGCGCGGATACGGTTTTCGGCTCGCCCTTGCAGAAGTCGACGTAGCGGTTGGTGTCGAGGACGAGCTTCACTTCCAGAGCTCGTCGTCGACCCGGTCCTGATCGGCGATCGCCCGATCGAACTCCGGATCCTCGCGCCAGCGGCCCGCCAGGTCCGAGAGGTCGCGGTGGCGGACGGCCCGGCGCTCGAGACCGAGCGCGCTGGCCAGGGCCTCGATGGCGACCTGGTTCAGGCTCTTGCTCTCGGCCCGGGCCCGTTCCCGGAGGGCTTCGTCGAGGGCCTCGGGCACGTTACGCAGGGTGTATTGCATGCAGATAATGTATGCAATGTAGGCACATGGTGCAAGCAGATGGAGGGGCCTACAATGACGCGATCCCGGGCGATCGAGGACGAAGGCTCATGAAGGCAGTTGTTTATGAGGAGTACGGGCCGCCCGAGGTCCTCCAGCTCAGGGAACTGGAGACGCCCACGCCCAGGGACGACGAGGTCCTGATCCGGATCGGTGCCGTCACGGTCAATACGGGCGATTGCGAGCTGCGCCGGCCCGAGATCCCGAACACGATCTGGTTCCTGATCCGGCTGTTCTTCGGTTTCAGGAAGCCGAGAAAGCGGATCCTCGGTGCCTACTTCGCCGGAGAGATCGAGGCCGTCGGCAAGGACGTCGAGCAGTTTCAGGTCCGGGACCGGGTCTTTGCCGGTTCCGGTCCTCGTTTCGGTGCTTACGCCGAATACATCTGCCTGCCCGGTTCTCACCCGATCGCGGCGAAGCCCGCCAACATGAACTATGCGGAAGCCGCGGCCGTTCCGCTCGGTGGAATCAACGCCCTGCACTACCTTCGAAAAGCGAAGATCCGGAGCGGTGAGAAAGTCCTGATCAACGGAGCCGGCGGCAGTTTCGGGACCTTCGCGGTGCAGCTGGCCAAGCTCATGGGAGCGGAAGTGACCGCCGTGGACAGCACGGAGAAGCTCGAGCTGCTGCGTGAGCTGGGCGCCGACCACGTCATCGATTACACGCGAGAAGACTT
>JBFKMV010000245.1:0-5573 GCA_041629655.1 Candidatus Polarisedimenticolaceae bacterium | reverse complement strand
GATCGTAACCTCCGAGCTTTTCGGTTCCACGAAGGACACCCGTTGACGCGAGCCCCGAAACCCACCGCAGCCGACCCACCGCTGGCTTCATCGCGCTATCCGTTGCGGGGACTTCATGGGGACGGTCCGCAAGATCGATCGAGCTGGAGGTCGGCGTGAGCTACGACGCGGACCTGGAGCGGGTGTCCGAGGTCGTCCGCAAGGCGATCGAGCAGCTCGATTTCCTCCACGGGGACAAGGATCGACGATGCCGGTATCGAGATCCCGTTCCCGATCCGCACCCTGGACTTCAGCCGCACCAGCGATCAGGCGGCGAACCTGGAGCTGACGGGCGGGTTGAAGGAGGCGAGCTGACCGGTCAGGTCGCGAAGAACCTCCGCACCAGCTCGTTCCATTCGAGCGGTCGTTCGGGATCGAGCAGTCGCTCGGCGGGGAGCAGCGCCTCGGACCAGCCCGGCGGGTCCGGGTCGAGCCGCTCCAGCGTACGCTCCCCGCCGCGCAACGTTTCCACGGCGCGGTTCAGCGACCCGTGCCGCTCGATCGCCTCCGCGACTTCCCCGGCGGCACAGCCGAGATGTTCGGCGAGCAGGCGGTTGCGAAACGCCGCGATCTCACGGCAGGCGCCGCCGTCGCCCGCCGCCTCGAAGAACACGTTGCACTCCGTGTCCAGCCCCAGCGAGCGATTCGAGAGGTTGGCCGAGCCGACGGTCACGAACCGCTCGTCCACCACGCACAGCTTGGAATGCACGACGATCGGCTCCCCCGGCGAGCCGCTGCGGCGGGGGTACCAGATGCGCAGGCGGTCGGCGCGGTCCGCCTCGCGCAGCCGCTCGACGACCCGGGAGCGCAGCGCTCCCATCACCGAGTCCTCGATCCAGCTCGTCACCCGCAGCGGTCCGATGATGCACAGCTCCGGGCCGTGCTCCCGCTGCAGCAGCTCGATCAACAAACGGCAGATCGCGTCCGACGTCAGGTACTGGTTCTCGATGAACACCCAGCGCCGGCTCGCGCGGATCGCGTCCCGGTACAGCGCCTCGATCTCGCGGACTTCGGACCGGCCGCCGTGTTCGGGATCGGTCCGGGCGATCCCGACCTCGACCTGCCGGAGCCAGGGCTCCAGTCGCGTCGGCCAGGGATCGTTCGAGGCTTCCGGGGCCGCGAGCTTTTCCCCCGTCGCCCGCTGCCAGCGATCCCGGACCAGCCGGCCCAGCGCCTGTGCCGCCGGGCCCGAGACGGCGACCTGCACATCGTGAAACGGAGCGTAAACCTCGCCGGAGGGATCGACGCGACGTTCTTCATCCGCGGCATGCCGGACGGTATCCCAGCGCCGGGCCGTCAGATCGATGCCGCCGACGAAGGCCACGGCATCATCGACGACGACGATCTTCTGGTGGTGACACGCGCCGACCGGATGCTCGGCATCCAACCGGAAGTGGATCCGCGAATGGGTCTGCCAGCCCAGGCGCAGCGTCTGAAGCTTCTCGCGGGCGACCTTGCAGAACATGTTGCAGTCCCACACCAGCAGATGAACGTGCAGCTCCGGGCGCCGGGCAACCAGGCGGTCGAGGATCCGCACCAGCTGGCCGTCCTCGCCGGCGTCGCGACGCAGCTGCACGCGGCTGTGCACGTCCCAGCCGACGATCAGCACCGACCGGCGCGCGTTCTCGAGCGTTGCGGCGAGGTTCTCGAAGTAGGCCCGGGCGTCGACGAGGAAGGCCAGCCGTCCGGCCCGCGCTCGCGTCCAGCAGTTGTGCCCCTCGCGGGAGATGGTCGGATCGGCCATGCTTCGAGCGGCAGCCTACCATGGCCCGCGGCTCAGAACGTCAGCTCGACCACTCCCAGCATCCCGACGAACACGATCGTGTTCTCGTGCAGCACACTGTCGCCGCCCTCTCCGGGAATCACGCCCGGGGGGACGGGGATGTCCCACCATGCCGCGGTGTTGGCGCCGAGGCCGACGGCGACCATCCGGTTGACCCGGATCGTCCACTCCAGCCGCAGCTCGGTGATCGGGATCGCGACGTCGAGGTCGCTGCGCAGCAGCTCTTCGGACACGAAGGTCGGCGCGCTGAACGACCCGGTGAAGTCGCTGAACATGCTGGTCAGCTCCGCGCTGCCCAGCAGCACCGACTGGCCGAGGTAGCCCTCGACGGTGTGCCGGCCGCGACGGACGTTGCCGGCCAGTCCGACCAGCGGGCCGTTCATGCGGCCGTAGTTGGACGAGGCGCCGAGCAGCGTTCCGTCCACGCCCTGCCGGCCCGCCACGGCGCGGTAGTCGTTGTCGAAGTCGCCCGTGCGCAATCCGAGCTGGAGCTGCAACCCGCCGCTGGGCGACTCGACCAGCGTCTTCATGGCGTAGATGTCGACGGTCCAGATCGAGAGGTCGGTGTCCTCGAGCACCTCGTAGAACAGCACCTCGCCGGGATCGTCGGAGGTGAAGTCGCGATCCGCGATCTCGAACACCACCTCGTCGACGTTGCCCCCCGCACCGTCGGCGGCGGCCGTGAACGGACCGGCCTGCTGCGCCGTAGTGAACCACAGCGAATCGAGGCCGAAGCTCCACTCGCCGCGGTTGGCGCGGAACTCGAAGCGATAGGCGTAGTCGCTGCCGGTGTCCAGGGTCACGCCGGCGTTGCGCTCGGTCTGCGGTACCGGGTCGAAGTCGAAGCGGCGGATGTTCAGCACGTGCTGGTCGTGGCCGAAGGCCTGCATGTACATCGGCTCCAGCCGCAGCGTCCAGTCCTTGTCCTCGGCCCGGGCCGCGCCGCCCGCCGCCAGCGCCAGCAGGACCGGCAGCACCCACAGCCCCCGGCGACACACGTGATTCCACATGACTCCCTCCACGCTCCCGCTCGGAGCAGGTGATTCGCCTCTGCTCGTTGGAGGGGTGGAACGGGGAGGATCCTTCGCCGATTCGCTACTGGCAGATCCCGATTTCCTGCGGCTGGCACGACCCGGGCCCCTGGGGCCGCTGCGACCCCGCGCTGTGGGTCCCGTACGAGCCCTCGCGCAGCGCGTTCTGCGGGACGACCAGGTAGTAGCTGCTGCGGGGTCCGGGCGTGATCGTGGCCTGTGTGGCGCCGCCGGTCGAGCAGAGCTTGACGTCGTGGCTGGTGAAGCTGCCGATCACCCCCTCGTAGACGGCGTAGTCGCTGTCGCTCGAGGAGCACGAGACATCCCAGCGCAGCGTGATGTCGCCGCCGGCCGCCTTGGCGATCTCGAGTGGGCTGCCCGGCACGCTACCGCCGTCAGGCACCGCCCCCGAGGACGGCCCGAAGCTGAAGCCGCGGAGCTGCGCGTACGGAGGCCAGGTGGCGTCCTTGAAGCGGCTGCCGAACGCGCCGAAGCTGTAGTCGACCAGCTCTCCCGGCTCGTACAAGGTGCCGCCGAGCTCCGTCGGCACGTCGAAGGTCAGCACCAGCCCGCCGGCATTCTCGGCGGCCCCGACGACGTTCGCGTAGCCGGGAACGCCAGCGCGGTTGCCGAACCAGTAAGCGGAGAATCCGCCGTCGTACAGCACGAGGTCCGAGGGACCGTAGAGGGTGCCACCGAGATCGACGGGCACGTCGAACGAAAGCACGGGGCGCCCCGCGGGATCGAAGAACAACGCATCGATGCGGGCGCCGGCGGGGACGCCGGCCGCGCTCCCGTCGAGCTCCAGGGAGTACGTCCCGCCGTCAACGGCGACCAGGTCCCGCGGCTCGTAGTCGCTCCCGTCCAGCGTGACCGGGTGGGCGGGCGCGAACAGCCACGAGCCGTCGGGGCGGAGGTCGAGCGCCGCGATGTCGGTGCCCTGCGGCAGGGCCAGCTCCAGCGAGTAGACGGCGAGCTGGCTGCGCACGATCTGGTGTGGCAGGTAGTCGGTTCCGGCCAGCTCGGCGGGCACGTCCACGCCGAGGAAGTACGTCTCCGCGGGTGCGTTCGTCACGGCGGCGAGCGAGCACAACAGCAGTACGAGCGTCCGGCATGGCTGGCGACCCTGCATACCTTGCGTCCGGTTCACGGTTCCCACCCCCACGCCTCAGTTGACGTTTCCGCCGGCGTCGGTTGCGTTCCACCACTGGCCGACCGCCCCCGACCCGTTGTCGCGCAGCATGTTGCCGCGGTAGGCGTGACTGCCGCTGCTCACGAACTCGATGCCGAAGAAGCGGTTGCCCTCGCAGAGATTGTTCTCGACGAGGTTGTGGTCGCCGTAGATCGAGATTCCGTTGACCTGGTTGCCTTCGACCTGATTGCCGTCGAGGCGGTTACGCGATCCGTCGACGAGCACGCCGTCGTCGAGGTTCGCGCTGGCGACGTTGTCGACGAGCTGGTTGCCCGACGAGAGAACGTGGATTCCCCTGCGCCCGTTAGCGGTCGCCGTGTTGCCCAGCAGCAGGTTGTCGTGGGCCTCCGCGTCGACGACGATGCCGTCGTCGTTGCTTCCTCCGCCGTGGACGGCGTTGCCGACCACGAGGTTCCCACCCGGCGTCACCGGCGCCGTGCCGGTCAACCACAGTCCCTTCGACTCGGCGAGACCGAGGCCGTGGTCCCGGACCAGGTTGCCCTGCACCTCTCCGTTGCGCAGGCCGTCCAGCGCGATGCCGTCGGCGCCCGGGCGCAGGACCGTATTGCCCGCGACGCGGCCCCCGAACGGCTCGCTCATCCCGCCGAGCTTGATCGCCGTCCCGCCGGCGTCGACGACGCGGCACGACAGCAGGTCCACGTACTCGAGGCCCTGCAGATCGATCCCGGTCGTGAGCGTCCCCTTGACCTGCACCCGCTCGATGCGGAGCCGCGCGCGCGGGACCGCGGGCAGGCCCTCGTAGAGGATCCCGATGCTCCCGCCCGTCAGCCGGCCGTCGAGGATCGCGACCTGAGAGGCGTCCGCAGCGATCCGGATCAGCACCTCGCCGTTGGACAGCGGCTTCGAGACCTCGTGCCCCCGGAGGTCGAGCGTGACGTGGCTGGCCTGGATGTGGATCTCCTCGCCGAGCGCCAGCGCGAGGTCCCGGGTCAGCACGTAATGACCGGACTGGGTGATCGGCGTTCCGGCCGATCGATACACGAAGATGCGACCCTCGTCGGCGGACGGCGACGAGATCGCGAATGCCGCCAGCAATCCGGCCACGGCGCACCGCGTTCGACGCGCCGCAAGGCCGCGGGAGCAACCGTGCCGTCGTGGGTTCATCGCAGGGCCCTCATCACCGCGGTCAGAGCACGTTCCCGCCGGCGTCCGTGGCCAGTCCGGCCCCGCTCACGGCCCCGGCGGTGTTCCCGCGCAGCATGTTGTCGCGATAGGCGTGATCGGAGCCCGCGAAGCTGATGCCGGCACCGGTATTGCCCTGCGACAGGTTGCCCTCGACGAGGTTGTACTGTCCGTTGAGAGCGATTCCATTTCCGCCGTTACCGACCGTCTGGTTCTTTCGGACCAGCGTATTCAGAGCGCTGACAAAGATGCCTGCGGCGCCGTTGTTGCTGACGGTGTTGAGGCCGACGTGGTTGCCGTCGGACTCGACCTGCAACCCCGTCGCGACGCTGCCGGTCACGACGTTTCCCGCGACGATATTGTCCGGAACGTCGCCCTGGATGTG
>JBFKMV010000244.1:0-5639 GCA_041629655.1 Candidatus Polarisedimenticolaceae bacterium | reverse complement strand
TCGGCCTCGGCCAGATCGATGACCGTGCCCGAGAGCGGGCCGGCCAGCGCGACGAGCCGGTAACCCATGACCGGAGCATACACCGAGACCCGCCGCCGGGTTTCCGCAGCCCGGGCTCGGCCCGGAAGCCCCGCCAGCGCCTGATGCACCAGCACCTCCTCCGGCCGGGGTTTGCCCTTGGGGCGCCGCGTTGAGCTTCGCCGGCGTGAGCGAGGCGAAACCCGCGAGATCCGGTCTGCGAATTCCGTGATACTCCTACCCGGCGACGCGACCCACGCGCGAGGAGAACCCATGGCGCATTACGTCGACGGTTACGTGCTGCCGATCCCGAAGAAGAAACTGAACGACTACCGCCGGTTGGCGCGCAAGGCCGGCAAGATCTGGCGCGAGCATGGCGCGCTGGAGTACGTCGAGTGCATCGCCGACGACGTGAAGCCCGGCAAGCTGACGTCGTTCCCGCAAAGCGTCAAGCTCGAGCGGAACGAGACGGTGGTGTTCGCCTACATCGTCTACCGCTCGCGGGCGCACCGCGACCGGGTGAACAAGAAGGTCATCGAGGATCCGCGCCTCGCGGGGATGCAGCCGGACGAAATGCCCTTCGATACCAAGCGGATGATCTGGGGCGGGTTCAAGACCCTCGTCACGCTCTAGGGCGGACGATCGTCAGAACAGCCGGCGCGGGACCTCGACCTCCCAGACGCGCGACTCGACCGGCTCATCGCCCTCGAAGGCATCCAGCTCGGCCCTGAACGCGAGCGTGTCGCGGCCTGCGGCGAGCCGCACGCGGCTGTCGATGCGCACCGCCCAGCCGTTGCGGCGCATCCGAACCTGCTGGATCAGCTCGGTCTTGGCGCTTAGCGGGTCGGTCTCGCCGATGCGGTGGCGCTTGGTCAGCGTGTAGCCGAGCTCCATGTCGATCTCGTCCAGCCGGGCCAGCGAGTGGCCGCCGAACTCGCCGCCGTCGCTGGAGAGCGTGTAGACGACCTCCTCGCTGGCGAGATCCCGTTCGACCGCGCGCTTGAACGGTAGCGGGCGCAGCGGCTTGTGGCGCGAGCCCGGCGCGACCTCCGGGGGCTCGAACGGATGCAGCGCGGCGTCGGCGGGGTCCGGCGGCCGGACCGGCAGCTCCAGCGTGCCGCTACCCGACGCCACGTTCAGCGTCGCCGGCTCGGGCGACGGCCAGGCGATCGGCCAGTAGGACGTCGAGATCGACAGCCGCAGGCGGTTTCCCACCGGAAAGGCGTGCGCCACGTCGTTGAGCCGGACCCGCACGCGGTAGAGCTTCCCGGGGACGAGAGCTTGCGGCTGCGCGTGGCCGTCGCGGTGGGCCAGGTTGAGCAGGCCGTAGGTCACGCGGGTCGAGGCGCCGTCGGGAGCGACATCGTTCAATCGCACCGCGATCATCGCCGAGGCCGCGTCGGCGCTCAGGTCCAGCTCGACCACGGGCGCGCCGAGGATCTCCAGTCGCTCCGGCAGCGGCGCGCTGTCGAAGGCCAGCGAGCGCCCGTCGTCGGGACGCTGGTCCAGCGGCATCTCGCCGTCGGCGCCGAAGGCGCACCATTCGCCCGCCGCCAGGCCCGTGGTCTGCGGCGACGAGAACGTCAGCTCACCGGAGGGGGCCGGCTGCGCTTCCAGCCCGGTGGTGTTGAGGTGCCAGCAGCGCGGCTCGATCCGCGGCGAGGGCCACTGCGCCTCGGCGACCCAGCGGCCCGGACGCTCGTCATACTGCGGCGCCGGCGGGACGCTCTCCTGCATCCAGACGCGGTATAGCGGCTCGTCCATGATGCCGGTGTCGCGGCCGCGCAGCCAGTGATCCCACCAGCGCACCGCCTCCTGCAGGAACCCGATCCCCGGCCCGGGCACGCCGCTGTGCGGGAACACGTGCGCCCACGGGCCGACGAGGCCCTTGCGCGGACTCTCGAGTCCCGCCAGCAGCCGCGGGATCGCGTTCGAGTAGCCGTCGGCCCAGCCGCCGATCGCGTACACGGGACACTCGATCGCGGCGTAGTCCTCGCACACCGAGCCGTGCTTCCAGTAGTCGTCGCGCCAGGGATGCCGCATCCACAGCTCGGGAAACGCCACGGCGTTCTTCAGGCGCTCCTGCCACATCGCGCGCCAGCGCTCGCCCACGATGCGCGGGTCGGGCGGCAGCGCGTTGTAGGCCATCAGGATCGCGCCCCACTGGAGGTTCTCGTTGAGCAGGCAGCCGCCCATGTAGTGCGCGTCGTCGGCGTAGCGGTCGTCGGTCGAGCAGAGCGTGATGATCGCCTTCAGCTCCGGCGGGCGCAGCGCGGCGACCTGGAGCGCGTTGAACCCGCCCCACGAGATGCCCATCATCCCGACGTTGCCGTCGCACCACGGTTGCATCGCGATCCAGGACAGGATCTCCAGCGCGTCCCGGTGTTCCTCCACCGTGTACTCGTCGAGCAGCACGCCCTCGGAGTCGCCCGAGCCGCGGATGTCCACGCGCACCGCGGCGTAGCCGTGGCCGGCGAAGTAGCGGTGGATCGGCTCGTCGCGGGCGCGCATGAAGTCGCGCTTCCTGTACGGGATGTACTCCAGGATCGCCGGCACCGGTTCGCGCTCGGCGCTCTCGGGGAGGAAGATCCGCGCCGCGATCCGGCAACCGTCGGAGAGCGTGATGAAGGCGTTTTCGATCTCCCGGATCCGCCCGGTCAGATCGTGCCGGACACGGGGCCCGTCGTCGGCCATCCGCTCAGGAACCCACGGCGGGTCGCCGCCCGCGCCGCTCGACCAGCTTCTGCGTCGACCAGAACTGCAGCGCCAGCTCCTGCCGCGCCGCGATGCCGGCCTCGAGGTCCCAGGTGTTGACGATCGCCAGCCGGAATCCGCCCGGCGGCATGGCGTGGGCCCAGATCGGCTTGTCCGGATGGAACGTCACCTGGACGCTGCTGATCCCCGGCCGTGCGCGCAGCCGCTCCAGCAGCGCCGGCTCGGGGTGCCGGTACTCGATCCCGTGGGCGCCGAACAGCACCACGCTGTAACCGTCGCGGCGGTCGTTGTCGGGAAAGTCCCAGGCGCCCTCGGCGTACAGCCGCACCAGGGCGTCGAGCCAACCGTCGCCGTAGAGGTCGGGCCACTGGTCGGCGAAGCGCAGATGCACCTCGATGATCCGCGCGCCGATGGTCTCGAAGTTGACCATGCCCGTGAAGTCGGAGAGGTGCTTCTGCAGCCACGGCGCGCAGTGGTCCTCGATCGGCGGGCGTCGCTCGCCCAGCACCGTCCAGTAGTCGAACTTGCCCTCGCCGAGCGGCTGGCCCAGCACGTGCCGCCACCACACGGCCTCGCCGCGCACCACGGCGATGTCGCTGCTGACGTGCTCGCCGTCCAGCGCCTCCATCCAGAAATGCCCCGGCCGCAGGTAGCGTTGGTATTCCTTCGGCGTGCGCAGCAGCCGGCCGCCGGTTCCCATGCCGCGCATGTTGTAGACCGGCTTGCTGAACACGGGGTAGGCGGGCGGCTCCATCCCGTGCAGGCCGCAGGTCAGCCCCTGGCTCTCGGCGATCTGGAGCTTGTTGTAGATCCAGCGGTGCCGCGGGTAGAGCTGGTAGGAGTCGCCGTCCTCGGTCGGGATGAAGACGTCCTCCGGGCAGCGCGCGTGCTCGAAGTACTGCATACGCCACGGGTCGCGCTCGACGATCGGCATGGAATCCTCCGGGAAACGGTCCTGCGACGGGGCCTCATGGTAGCGCGCGGGCTCAGGACTCGCCGTACAGCTCGCGCACCAGGTCGCGAAACCACGGCGGGCGCGCCAGCAGCACCCAGACCGCACCCAGCGACAGCACCGCCGGGACGGGGGAGACCATCTCGAGCACCACGACCAGCCACAGCACGGCGAGCTTGTTCGTCGTCATGTCGGGCATTGTAGGGGCAACCGGTTATCGGCCATACTCTGCGGACCGTTGACACCGCCCGGGAGGAGCCACGGATGACCGAAGCCC
Source organism: Candidatus Polarisedimenticolaceae bacterium (assembly GCA_041629655.1). Lineage (GTDB taxonomy): Bacteria > Acidobacteriota > Polarisedimenticolia > Polarisedimenticolales > Polarisedimenticolaceae > JBFKMV01. The sequence goes on along the minus strand of JBFKMV010000244.1, from coordinate 1,677 downwards.
TGATCACGAGCCCCGCCGGAGTGCTGACCGTGCTGGCCGGCACCTGCGCGCTGTTTTTCTTCCTCGAGCGCCAGACCGGCTGGAAGCTGTTCCAGTACCTGCCCCCGCTGATCTTCATCTACCTGACGCCGGTGATCCTGTCGAACACCGGCGTCATCCCCACCAGCTCCGGCGTCTACGGCTCGATCCGCTCGCTGGTGCTGCCGATGATGCTGACGCTGCTGCTGCTGAAGGTGGACGTCGCAGCGGCATTCAAGGTCATGGGTCGCGGCGTGTTCGTGATGCTGTTCGGGACGCTGGGCGTGATGGTCGGGGCGCCGATCGGCTACCTGCTGGTCAAGGGCGGGCTGGGTCCCGACGGCTGGAAGGCGTTCGGTACGCTGGCGGGAAGCTGGATCGGCGGCACCGGCAACATGGCCGCGGTCAGCGACATGATCGACACCCAGGGCGCCGAGTTCGGACTCGCCGTGCTGGGCGACACGATCGTGTACATCGTGTGGCTGCCGATCATGCTCGGCTCCAAGAACCTGGCCGGCTGGTTCAACCGCTTCACCGGCGTGAGCAAGGACCGCCTGCAACGGATGGAGGACGCGCTCGCCGAGATGGACCACGACGAGCGCCCGCCGTCGACGCCGCACTACCTGTACCTGCTGATGATCGCGCTCGGGGTGACGTGGGTGGCGAACGGCATCGCCGCTGCGCTGCCGCAGATCTACCTGCCGATGTCGTGGATGCCGGCCGGCATCGAGGAGAACGCGCCGATCGTCTCCGAGGGCACCTGGCGGATCCTGCTGGTCACCACGATCGGGATCGCGCTGTCGTTCACGCCGGCCAAGCGAATCCCCGGCAGCCACAACTTCGCGATGGCGCTGGTCTACCTGTTCGTGGCCCGGATGGGCGCCGTGGCCGAGGTCAAGGGCCTGGCCGACCAGGCGCCGTGGTTCCTGCTCGGCGCCTTCATCTGGATCTTCATCCACGGCGCCTTTTGCCTGCTCGGCGCGAGGATCTTCCGCGTCGACGTCCACACCGCGGCGATCTCCAGCGCGGCCAACATCGGCGGCGCCGCTTCCGCGCCGATCGTCGCCGCGCACCACCGCGAGAGCCTGGTGCCGGTGAGCATCCTGATGGCGCTGATCGGGTACGCGGTGGGGAACTACGCGGCCTGGATCACGGCCATGCTGTGCCGGATGCTGAGCTGAGCGGCGGCCGGGCGTTGAAGGAGGGCCCGGGGCGGCGTATAGAATAAGCGCCGTTTTCGCCCAGGGGGGATTCCCGATGGCCCGTCCCGTCCTCGCCCGACCGGTGTGGCTGCTGCTGGCCGCGCTGCTGCTTCCCGCGGTGGCGCGAGCGGCGTCTCCCGACGACGTCCGCTCGCGGGTGGTCGAGGAACTGGGCTACGTCTACGTGCACGGCGTGGACGAGCCGCTGGCCCGGGACCTGGTCGACCGCCTCGGAGCGGGAGTCCCGGCGGTGCTCCGGGAGCTGCTCGTCGACCCCGCCTTCCCGCGCCGCGACAACGTCGTGGCGTTCCTCGCGCACCTCGGCGGGCCCGCGGACCGGGACGCGCTGCTGCGGTTCATGGCCGACCCGCCGGCGGGCTGGTCGACCCCGGAGGAGGACCGCGCGTTGCTGATGGCCCCCACCGCGCTGGGGCCGATCGCGCGTCGCGGCGACGCG
>JBFKMV010000243.1:0-5653 GCA_041629655.1 Candidatus Polarisedimenticolaceae bacterium | reverse complement strand
TCGCGCCGGGCGTGCAGGACGCCAACAACGACGGCAACCCCAACGTGCACGGCTCGCGGGCGCGCGACTTCAAGGCGCTGGTCAACGGCGTCTCCAACGTCGATCCACTGACCGGGCAGTTCCGCGCCAACATCAACCCGAACTCGATCGAGGAGATGGAGATCATCACCGCGGGAGCCGGGCCCGAGTTCGGCCGGGCGCAGGGCGGCTACGCCAACATCATCCAGAAACAGGGCGGCAACCAGTTCGAGGGCGTGTTCGACTTCATCTACCGCACCAGCGCGCTCGACGGCGACGGCGCGGCCACGATCCCGAGGCAACGGCGGCCCGACTTCGACTGGATCCAGCCCTCGCTCCAGGTTTCCGGCCCGATCGTCAAGGACCGCGCGTGGTACCGCCTGTCCCACGAGTGGATCGACCGCGACGACCCGGTCAACACGCTGAACGCGATCGAGGTGGTGACCCGCAAACAGCAGATCAACTCCGACCAGCTCACCTGGCAGGTTTCGCCCCGCAACAAGCTGGCCTTCAAGTACGACGCCAACCCGCTCGACGTGTTCAACTTCGGCGTCAGCTCGTTGACGCCGGCCAGCGCCTCACGACAGCTGGGTTTCGAGGCCGACACCTACTCGGTGGTCTGGAGCGCGCCGCACTCCCCGCGCGTGTTCGTGGAGAGCCTGGTCGCGTGGCAGGACGGCGGGTTCTCGGTCCGGCCCAGCGAGCGCGGCGTGGCCAACGACTGCCTGATCGGGATGGACCTGATCGAGAGCGCGCACTGCCGGAACCTCGACGACGGCAGGACCTCGGGATCGTACTGGCTCGACTTTCGCGACCACCGCCAGCGCTTCACGGTCAAGAGCGACGCGACGGTCCACCTGCGCCGCCGGCTGCTCGGCATGTCGCACCAGCTCAAGTTCGGCCTGATCGTGGAGAACGAGCGTTACGTCCGCGACATCGAGACGCGGCCGCGGCTCGCGTTCGACGTGTTCCGGCCGGTGCCCGGGGCCGGGCAGAGCGGCGGGCTGGAAGTCGAGCTGATCGGCCTGGCCAGCATGACGCTGGGAATCCCCCAGCAGCAGCGCGCCCGGGCGACCGGGCTGACCTGGGGGATCTACGTCAAGGACCAGCTCAAGCCGGCGCAGAACCTGACGATCGAGATCGGGGGGCGGCTGGAGCGGGAGTTCATCAACGCCCCCGGGCTGGAGCCGTTCGACCCCTCCGCGGAGCTGGCGGCGTACGAGGCGCTGCTGGCCCAGGGGGCGCACGCGTTCATCGCCCGCATCCGCAGCTTCACCGCGTTCGAGGGCTCGCAGGTGCTGCAGGCCGAGCTGAAGCGGATCCTCAACATTCCCGGCCACCTGAACCACCTGTTCGGCCCGATCGTCAACCAGGCCGCCGGGCAGGACAGGAAGCGACGCCCCACCGACATCCGGCTGCTCAACACGAACTTCTCGCCGTTCGTCGCGCTGGCCTGGGATCCCTGGAGCAACGGCCGGACCAAGCTCGCCTTCTCCGCGGGGCGTCACTACAACAACGTGCCCCTGATCGTGCCGCTGCAGGAGGTGGCGCCGGCCGAGACCTCGGTGGATTTCCGCGCCACCCGGATCGACGGCGCCTGGGCGGTGGAAAGCCTGGCCAATCTGAGCGGCAAGCTGGATCCGGTGGCCAGCCTCGACGTGATCGACCACGAGCTGCGCACGCCGTACCAGGACGAGCTCACCTTCACCTTCCAGCGCGAGCTGTGGGCGGAGACCTCGCTGCACCTGACCTGGGTGAAACGGGAGTACCGGGACCAGCTTCAGGACTTCGACCTCAACCACGTCTCCGGCGACTACGGCCGCTGCGTCGTGCCGCGCCGCGGCGGCGACCCGCCGATCGACTTCAGCCAGGGCCCGGACGGCATCGTGGACGACTGCACGGGATCCTACGTGGTGGGCCCACCCGAAGCCGGTGGACCGATCAACGTGCTCCCGTTGCTGGCGCGACCGGACGGGATCCCCGACCTCTACACCGTCAACCCGTTCTGGGGCGAGGTGAACCTGATCGGCAATTTCAACAGCGCCGACTACGAGGGGGTGGTGCTGGGCATCGCGCGCCGGCAGTACCGCGGCTGGGAGCTCCAGGGCTCGTACACCTGGTCGATGGCGCGCGGCGACGGCGAGGACTTCCGGCAGTTCCTGGGCGACGATGACTCGCTGCGTTCCAACGAGCAGGGATTCCAGTCGACCGACCAGCGGCACGTGGTCAAGCTCGCCGCCACCACGATCACGGCCTGGGGCATCCGCCTCGGCGGGACCGCGATCTGGCAATCCGGCCTGCCGTTCTCGGTGCTGTCCCAGCGCTTCTCGTTCGCGTCGTCGGTGCCGTCGCTCCAGGGCTTCGGAACCAACGGCGCCCAGGCGCGCCTGAGCTACCCGACGCAGACCCGCAACGACGCGCGCAACGTGCCGTACTGGGACTTCAACGTCAAGGCGACCCGCGAGCTGAACCTGCGCGGCGGGGTGAACCTGCAGCTGTCCGGGGAGATCTTCAACCTGCTCAACGACGGGACGTACATCATCTACAACCCGGCGCTGGAGACGGGGTTCCGCCTCAACGGCAACAACGACGCGTTCCGCCGCTTCGGCCGGCGCTACCAGGTCGGGATGCGGCTGTCGTTCTGACGCCCCGGCTCACCGCCCGCAGGCGTTGCCGACGTCCTTGGAGGTCATGCCGCACTGCGCGGACACGCCGCCGGCGCCCGGACCGCTGCGTTCGTTGCCCGCGCTGTCGGTCCGCCACGAGCCCTCGACCGTCGCGCCGTCGTCCGCGAGCACCAGCCACCACACGAAGTCGCCGGACGCCGGCGCCGGGGTGCCGGCCCAGGAGTAGCTGCCGGCCGCTCCCAGCGCGCACCGGCTGCCGTCCAGCCCGTAGGTGCCGCCGAGCGCGCCGGGCAGATCGGCGCGGGTACCCCAGACCAGGTGGTGGTTCGTGATGCTGCAACAACTGACGGCGTCCCACGACAGGTCCAGCGTCGATCCGTCCGGCGCGCCCTTGGCGGCCGTCATCGGCGCGGTCACGCCCTCGCCGCCGGGAACGCCGGGCGGCGTCGCGGGCGGCGCGTCGTTGACCTCGAACAACGTGACGTTCGTGGACTCGAACGCGGAGAGGAACAGGAACTCGTCGCCGAGGTCGCTGGTCTCGGGCACGAGGTCGGCGTGGAACTCGAGCGCCGTGACCGCGAACTCGTGGTCCGGCGCCGGCGGGATGCAAATGCCGGGGTCCCAGCACGCCGGCACCGCGATCTCGCGGAACAGGTCGCTGTCGAGATCCCCGGTGGCCTGGTCCGCGATCGCCACCGCGTAGTTGCCGTCCCCGCACGTTCCCGCGACGCTGCAAGTCCAGCAGAAGTCGCCGGCGCCCGGCACGGGCGGCACGACGCCGCCCGGCGACGGCGCCGTGATCTGCGGGTAGCCGTCCCACGGGTCGACGCAGCCCGGATCGAAGGACACCGTGAAGGCGTCGTCGGCTCCGGCGGCCGCGGTCAGCTCGAAGCGGAAGTCGCCGAAGCCGACCATCGTGCAGATCTCGTCGAGGCTCGCGAACCCCTCCAGCTCGCACGACCAGCTCTCCGGCGCCAGGAACCCCGGCCCGGCGAAGACGAGCTGGCACAGCTCCGTCGGGGGCGCGCCGGGCTTGTAGATCGTCCCGCCGGCGATCTCCGCCCCCTCGACGGTGAAGCTGACGAAGTAGGTGCCGAAGAACCCGTCCTCGCGCGCGGGGCCGGCGGTGACCGTGGCCAGCTCGGTGTCGAGGGCCAGGGCGGACGTCGTGGCGGTCAACACGGACAGCAGCAGCAATGCGAACGTACAGCAGGCGTGCGCGCGGACGTCGTCGTGCCGGGGGGTGCTCATCGGGACTCCTTTCGTCGTCGGATCGTTGCGCGGAACTTACGGCGAAAGGACCGCGCGGGGGAGCGACTCGTCGAGCTCCCGTGCAACGAGAAAGAAGCAGGCGCCTACGCGCGGCGCTTGCGCGGCTCGCGCGGGCGCTTCGGGCGCGGCGGCTCCGCCGGCTCCTCGCCGTTCCCCCGGGGGACGCCCATCTCGGCCAGCACCAGCCGGCACGCGTTGAGCTGCTGCCGGGTCCGGGCCAGAAAGCACACCCGCCGGATCGGCGTCTCGGGGACGCCGCGCAGGAACGTGATGGCGGCGGCGAACTGCCGGCGGGCGCTGAGCAGCATGTCCGCGCCCCCCTGCCCCGTGCCGAGCACCGGGAACAGGATCGACGAGTAACGCTCGCCCTCCGGGAGCTGCCGCGCCTCCTCGTCGGCGAGCTGGAGCGCCGCGGTGACGCAGTGCTCGACGTTGGCGATCGGATGGTAGCCGCCGCCGATGGTGCCGTAGACCGACGCCGCGTGGTAGATCCGGCGCACGCCGTGCGTCTCGGCCAGCCGCCCGCTGCCCGTGGCCACGACGACGCCCGGGTTGACCTGCTGGGTGCCGTTCTGCTTCATCGTCTCGCGCAGCTCGTCGGCGATCGTGTCCTCGACGATTCCGCCGGTGGGGTTGGTCTTGGCCCCGAGGTAGCGGATCAACGCGGACACGCCGGTGTCGAAGACCCGCGCCATCTCCATGTTGATGTTCTCCGAGTTGACCCAGATGTCGATCTTGCCCTCCTGGACCTCGGGGTTGAGGTTGACGTAGCGGATGTCCCCGGTCACCAGGCACAGCTCCTTGCCGTGCGCGCGCTCCGGCACGTACCGGTAGACCCGGTAATCGCAGAGCACCGCCGACCCGCTGTGGACCTTCAGCCCGGGAATCATGGCGTGGACCAGGCTGTCGCGGCCGCTGCTCAGCAACCCGTTACGGACGAAGTTGGTGATGGCGGTGCGCGCCTGCTCCGCCGCCCGCTTGTCCAGCCCGTAGGAGACGGTGTTCATCCCGGCGATGTTGAACGGGTTCTTGGTGCCCTGGCGACGGATCATCACCGTCACCCGGTCGTGCAGCGTGTGCCGCACCCCCAGCTCGTAGAACACGTTGGGGTTGAGCGACGTGATGTCGACCACCGCCACCTCGGCCTGGTTGATGTGGCGGATCATCGCCTCGTGGATCATCCCGGCCTTCTCGATCTCGTCGCAGCGCACGCAGCGGATGCGCAGGTTCTCCCGGTTCAGCACCTCGACCGCCGGCCTGATGATCTCCCGGTAGACGCGGTCGAAGTCGAGCTTGGTGCCGTCGAACGTCTTCTCGCCGAACGGCATGATCACGAAACACTCGCGTTGCAGATCGTCCTCTGGACCCGGCTTGCGGGTGGGCACGGCCTTGCCCATGGCATGTCTCCCTCGGTTGAACGCTCCGGTTTGGCCGCAGTATACCGAACGGTGCGGGTCGGGGTGCCCGATGTTATTCTCTTCCCAGGTCAAGAACTCGACGGCGTCGCCGTCCGGGAGGCCTGCTTCTTCAGCGGCGACGCGCGCGTGGTCAACGAAGCCTGCGTCGACGTGCGGTTGATGATCCGGTAGGAGTGACGATGTCGGGGCAGAGCTTGGTCCAGGCAACGACGGTCGCGCTCGCGATGCTCGCGGGCGCGACACCGGCGGCGGCGGCCGAGGCGCCGCCGCCCGGCGAGGCCGACCCGCTGGCGCGCCTGGTCGACCAGCACCGTTACG
>JBFKMV010000242.1:0-5706 GCA_041629655.1 Candidatus Polarisedimenticolaceae bacterium | reverse complement strand
GGGGCCGTAGTTGTTCGAGCAGTTGGTCACGATCGTCGGGAGCCCGAAGGTCCGGTGGTAGGCGCGGACGAAGTGGTCCGACGCCGCCTTGGAGGCGGAGTAGGGGCTCGAGGGGTCGTAGGGGGTCGTCTCGGTGAACGCGCCCTCGGGGCCGAGGCTCCCGTAGACCTCGTCGGTCGAGACGTGGAGGAACCGGAACGCCGCCTGTTCGGCCGCGTCGAGATCGGCCCGCAGCACGCGCGCGGCCTCCAGCAGCTCGAACGTGCCGACGATGTTGGTCTCGATGAACTCGCCGGGTCCGTCGATCGAGCGGTCGACGTGGGTCTCGGCGGCGAAGTTCAGGATCCGCGTCGGCCGGTGCTCGCGGAACACCGCCTCGACCGTGCCGCGGTCGGCGATGTCGCCCTCGCAGAACGTGAAGCGCGGGTCGCGCTCCACGTCGCGCAGGTTCTCCAGGCTGCCCGCGTAGGTCAGCTTGTCCAGCACCACCACCCGGTCGCCGGTGTGGCGCAGCGCGTAGCGGACGAAGTTGGAGCCGATGAAGCCGGCCCCTCCGGTCACGAGCAGGGTCGCCATGATGCCCCAATCCTATGTCCCGGGGCGGACGGAAAACCACCGGGGGCCGGTTTATCGGCCCCGCGCGACCCAACTATAGCGGACCGCCATCGTGGTGCGCAGACTGTGGCCGCTCGCGGCCCGTTTGCGGGAGTCGTTCGGCCGCGGACGCTTGGGATGGGGCCGTTCCGGTCGGGAAGGAGTCGTGGGGAGCCCCCCGGGGTGCCTCAAAAGGCGTGGACCCGGTCATGCCGGGTATTGGGGCCGATCTCGGGGGTGGTGAGCGCGCGCCGGTAGACGGTCATCCAATGCGCGGGCACTTGGAGTCGCCAGGGGAACAACCGCCGGGCGAGCAGCCGCGCCCAGCTCCACGGCTCTCGCGCCAGCCCGAGCCGCATCGCCGGAGTCTCGGGCCTGGGCCGGCGCTCCGAACGCAACTTGATCCAGTTGCGCCACACCGCCATCAGGAACCCGCGCTCGAGCAGGGCGTTGAGGCGGCGGCCGAAGGCGATCGTCTCGCGCCGGTGGTGGGCCAGGCTGTGGCGCATCAACATGTGCAACAGGTCGACCGGGAACATCTCCCGGTCGCGCCGGCGCGCCTCGGCCGCCGGGCGCTGCTTCGGATTGGCGAACACCCGATGCTCGACTCGTTGTCGCTCGGGGTGCGATCGCAGGCCTGCGCGGTAGCCGGGATGATCGTCGGTCACCAGGGTCACCGATGACGTCCCGGGCTGTCGGGAGACCAGCAGGTCGATCATGCGCCGGAACGCCCGGGTGTACGCGCCGCGGGCGGGCTCGACGGCCTTGTGCATCGGGCTTTTCAGGCCTCGCCGGCGCGGAGCTGCCCGCCGGTGAACGGCATGGTCGAGCCCGTACACGAACCAGCTGTGCTGACCGACGGGAGTGCCGAACCCGCAGGGCAGGTCCTGGGAGACGAAGAACGACTCGAAGTCGTCGTAGACGATCGGTTCCCCGATACCGTCCAGATGATCGAGGCCGCGGGCGAGCAGCAGCAGGGCATGGCGACCGAGACGGGCCGCCAGGCGGGTCACGGTGCTGGGCGCGCAGCCGAGGGACCGGGCGAGCTGACGGTGGGCGGAACCCGCCAGCAGGCCACACGCCACGGGCCGCGCCAGCTCGGCGCGCTTCAGGTAATACGAGAACGCGAACGTCTGCTGGGAGAAGGTGCGGCCGCAGGTCCGGCAGCGAAACCTTGGCACCGCTCGTCGGTCACGGGCGCGGATAAAGACGCCATGACGGACGAAACGAAATGAGAAGCCTTTGTTCGAACGACAGTGTTCCCAGGGGCAATGCCGGGGCTCGAAGCACTGCGGGGGGACTCGTTCGACGGACTGGGAGGGCCAGAGCACGGCTCGCCAACGAGGAAGAACCGTGCCAACTCGATTCGCTCGGGCAAGTTTCCTTTCACCCGGTGGGCGTCCGACAGCGGTCAGCCCACCGCCCGCCGGCGGACACGACTCAGCCCGATAGCGAGACGACGGGGTCGCAACAGGCTACGCACCACCATGGCGTTGGCGGATGCGGATCGACCCCGAGCCCGTGTCGAGCTCGATGCGGGCCGCGCCGCCGCCGAGCGTGATCTCGGCCTCGTCGCGTTTGCGCCGCACCATCCGCGCGCCGTCGACGTCGGCGTCGATGCCGCCGCTGTTGGTCTCGGCGACGATCCGCGCCGAGGCGTCGGCGGGCAGCTCGAGCCGGATCGAGCCGCTGCCGGTGTCGACCCGGACCCGCCCGTCGCCCAGCCGGTCGAAGGCCAGCGTGACCGAGCCGCTGCCGGTGTCGACCAGGACGTCGTCGGCGTCCAGCCCCTCGGCGGTGACGCGGCCGCTGCCGGTGTCGAGCAGGATCGAGCGGGCAGTGACGGCTTCCAGCCGGATGCTGCCCGAGCCGGTGTCGACACCGACGTCGTCGCCCTCGACCCGCCGCACGTCGACGCTACCGGAGCCGGTGTCGGCAACGAGATCCCCGTTGACGTCCTCGACCTCGATCGACCCGCTCCCCGTGTCGACGCGCAAGGCCCCGCGCACCGAGCGCGCCGTGATCCCGCCGGAGCGGGTGGCCAGCGTGGTGTCGCCCTCCAGGTCGGAAGCCGCGATCTTGCCCACGCCCAGCTCGACCGAGGTGTCGGCGCCGCGGGGCACCCTGATCGTGATGTCGGCCCACATCTCGACGCCGCGTCCGGAGCCGGTGACCTTGATCCCGGAGCCGCGCCCGCCGAGCATGTCGAGCAGCACACTCAGGAAGCCGTGTCGCTCGTTGCGCGACAGGACCGTCGTCGAGCCGCGCCCGAGCCGCGGGTAGACGTAGCGCTTTTCGTCCTCGACGGGGAAGCGCACGTTCAGCTCGGCCCGCGACCCCCGCGAGAGCTCGATCACCAGGTCGTCGCGGTTGGCGTCGCGACCCTGCGCCTTGACCTCGATCTCGAAGGCGCTGCCGGCGTGACCCTCGAGCGTGATCTCGCCGATCAGGTTGCGCACCACCAGCGACTCGGCGGCGACCTCGTGGCGCTCGTCGAAGTCGGCCCGCACCCACCCGGGCAGGGCCACGGCCGCCAGGGCGGCCAGCACGATCAGGCTACGGGAAACGGCGGTTCGGCGGCTCCGTGACATGCTTCCTCCCCGGGCCGGGCGGCAAGATCGCCCCGCTCCTGTCCCTTGTAACGGCGCCGGGGCCCGGACGGTTGCACCGGTTTTCGGTAGCGTGGCCCGGAGCACCCGGTTTACGATGGTCGCCCTCCGCCAGCCGGCGGATCGTCCACGTGAGGTCCCCTTGTCGAGGCCGGCAGCCCCTCCCGAAACGCTCAACTGGGTCGAGGTCGACGCCGCCGCGATCCGCACCAACCTGGCCGAGTTCCGGCGCCGGCTGGGCAAGACCCGGCTGGGCGCGGTGGTCAAGGCCAACGCCTACGGCCACGGGATGCTGGAGGTGGCCCGGATCGCGGCCGCGGGCGGGGCCGACTGGCTGTGCGTGAACAACGTCGACGAGGCGGTCGGGCTGCGCGAGGCGGGCCTCGACCGGCCGGTGCTGGTGATGGGCTACGTGCCGCTCGGGGCGCTCGCGGCGGTGGTCGAGCACGACCTGCGCCCGGTGGTCTACAACGCCGAGACGCTGGACGGACTCGACGCGGCGGCGGCGAAGCAGCAGCGTCCGGTGCACGTTCACCTCAAGGTCGAGACGGGCACGCACCGCCAGGGCGTCGAGCCGGCGCGGCTGCCCGCGCTGGTCGAGCGCATCCGGGCTTCCCAGTGGCTCGAGCTGGAAGGCCTGACGACCCACTTCGCCAACATCGAGGACACCACCGACCACTCGTTCGCCGAGGCCCAGATCGCGGCGTTCGCCGCGGCGGCGCAATCGCTGGGCGAGTCGGGGGTCGAGATCCCGGTCCGTCACGCCGCCTGCTCGGCGGCGGCGTTGCTGTTCACCCGCACGCACCTCGACCTGGCCCGCATCGGCATCTCGCTGTACGGCCTGTGGCCGTCGCGCGAGACGCTGGTCTCGTGCCGGGAGCTGGGCAAGCCGGCGCTCGACCTGCGGCCGGCGCTGACCTGGAAGACGCGCGTCGCGCAGGTCAAGGACGTGCCCGAGGGCGCCTACGTCGGCTACGGCTGCGCCTACCGCACCACGCGCCGCTCGCGCATCGCCGTGCTGCCGGTGGGCTACGCCGAGGGGTACGACCGCGGCCTGTCCGGCGTGGCCCACGTGCTGGTCCACGGCCGGCGCGCGCCGGTGCGCGGTCGCGTGTGCATGAACATCTCGATGGTCGACGTGACCGACGTGGGCGAGGTGCGGCTGGAGGAGGAGGTCGTGCTGCTGGGCCGCCAGGGCGAGGAGCGGATCTCCGCCGAGCAGCTCGCGTCGTGGTGCGGAACGATCTCCTACGAGATCGTCTCGCGGATCCACCCGAAGCTGCCCCGCGTCGTCGTCGGGGGCTGAGGGCTTGCCAGCGGGGCGGCGGCTGGGGTAAGAAGGGACGGTCATGAAGCAGCGACAGATCCGCATCGACTGGGACGACCTCGAGGCGGCGTTCGACAACAAGAACGAGGAGATCGTCTACTACCTCGACACGGTGACGGGCCACGTGCACCTCGAGGGCGAGGGCGAGGTCGACGAGTTCGACGACGATAACGACAACAGCCCGCGTCCGCCGACCGGGTCCCACACCGACGCGACGCGCCTGCCGGTGCCCGCCGCCGATCCGGCCGAGGAGACGCGCTGGATGTGGGAGTTCGTCGAGGCCCAGGAGCTCGACGACGAGCTCGACGGCCGGCTCGTGGAGGCGCTGGACACGGAGGCTCCGGCGGTGGCGTTCCGCGAGGTGATCCAGGAGCACGAGGAGGCGCGGGACCGCTGGTTCCTGTACCGCTCCGAGCGGCTCCACGAGCGGATGCAGGCCTGGCTCGACGAGCACGAGGTCCACCTGGCAGAGCCGCCGCCCTGGGTCGAGTGAGCCGCGCTCAGCCCCCCGCCGCGTCGCACAGCTCGCGCAGGCGCTGGAAGGCGTAGATCCCGGTGTCGTGCCCGTCGGACCACAGGATGCTGATCCCGTAACGCCCGACGGGGTGCACCTCCACGGGCCGCACGTCGCGCGGCACGCGCTCGTCGACCAGCAGCTTGCGCCCGGTGTCCTCGTCCACGCAGCTCGCGCAGGTGCAGGCGCAGCGCAGCGCGTGCCCGCCGAGGTAGCACTCGCGGCCGTCGGACCACACGATCCCCAGCTCGCCGTTGGGGAACGGCGTGATGTTCACCGGCTCGACGCGCTGCTCCGCGCTCATGCCGGCGATCATAACGCACCGGCGCGACGGAGGTAGCGGTGACCGGCCAGCTCCTCGACGTCGCCCCGCACCAACAGCCCGAACAGCGCCGCCTGCAACCGCGCGATCCCGAACGGCGCGCGGTCGGCGATGGCGTCGATGTGGAGCGGCTCGACCCGGTCCAGCAGCGCCAGCACCGCCTCCTCGTCGGGCGTTCCCGGATCCTCGCCCCGCCCCCCGTCGCTCGCGCGCGGCGCCTGCGACTCGACCAGCGCGCCACGGTAGAGTGGCGACAGCGCCGCCACCACGTCGTCCGAGTGGTGGACGAGCTTGGCCCCGTCCTGGATCAGCCGGTGGCAGCCCTCCGAGCGGTCCGACT